>NZ_BNTL01000035.1:0-203202 GCF_022179005.1 Pseudomonas sp. PAGU 2196
CGCTCGATCTCATAGGCGCCACAGCCCTAACGGCATGCACCTATCAGCCGCAACCCTATCTACCCCACCACCACAAGACACCCATCCCGCCCAATGTGATACCGCTGCAGGTCCTGCGCCAAGGTCAGATGCCCGCTGTAATGCGCCAGTGCCTCCACACGGACATCGTCGATGCACGGGCTGCGCCGCGGATCGCCCTGGTAGCGTGCACTGAAATGCGTGAGCACCAGGTTGCGCACACCCGCCGCCTCGGCAAACCGTGCCACTTGCGCTGCTGTGCTGTGGCCGAAGGTAGCCCCCGTGCGCTCGACGACCGCCTGGGTAAAGGTCGCTTCGTGCACCATCACATCCGCGCCCTCGGCCGCCTCCGCCAACAGCTCGGGGTTGTCGTTGTCACCGCACACAATCACCCGTCGCGCCGGCCGCGATGCGCGCAGGTAGTCCTGGCCGTGCAGGGTCCGCCCCTCGTGCTCGACCGACAGCCCTTTGGCCAGGTCGCCCCACAACGGCCCGCGTGGAATGCCTTCGGCATCCAGGCGCTGCACGTCCAGGCGCGGTTCAGGGTTGAGCTCGGTGAACACGAAGCCCACGCTCGGCACCCGGTGCGACAGCTGCACGGTACTGACCTGCAGCGTCTCGCTACGCCAGTCAGTCAGGCTTTCAACGGCGAGCAGGCGCACCTCGAAAGGCAGGTAAGTGTCGCTGGCGGTCAAGCCCAGGCGCACCCAGTCATGCAGGGCGGCGGGCAGGATGATATCCAGCGGCTGGGTACGCCCGCTCATCCCAGCGCTGGCCAGCAGGCCGGGCAGGCCGAAGCAATGGTCGCCGTGTACATGGGTGATGAAGATGCCGCGCAGGTCGCGTATCGACAGCGGCGTCTGCAGCAGCCGATGCTGCGTGCCTTCGCCGCAATCGATCAGGTACCAGTGGCTGCCGCTGGCCTCGATGAGGGCCGTGGCACTGACGTTGCGTGCCTTGGTCGGCACCCCGGCGCTTGTGCCTAGAAACAGCAGGTCCATGATCAGGCTCCTTTGCTTCAGCCCAGCAGCGACAGGTCGCGCAACAACGCTTGCAGGCCCTGCGGCACAAGCGGGCCGATGCGGTCGAAGTCGGCGCTGTCGCACCACCGGGCGCGGAAGGGGCTGCCGTCGGACTCGCGGCCTTCTACCCAGGGCTGCTGGTAAAGGCTGGCGTCGTCGAAGCGTGCATCGAATACCTGCACAATCTCATGCCCCGGCGTATCGGCATAGTGGAACAAGCTCTCCAACGTGCCGAGCAACCGCACATCGCTGATCGACTGCCCCAGTTCTTCTTCGATTTCCCGGGCGATGGCGTCACGGCCCCGCTCACCAAACTCGATGCCACCCCCGAGTGGGCGGCACAGCGTCTGCTGCGTCACCGGGTCGTCGAAGACGTTGACCAGAATCTTCCCTTGGTGATGGAAAACGCACAGCGCCAGCGAGCGAATGCGCGGTTCGAGCAGCGGCTTGAGGAAGCTGCGTTCATAGCTGTGGATGAACCGTTGCTCAGTGGCCAGGGCGACTGCAGCGATGCATTCCGGGTCAGTCTCTGCCTGCTTGCGGTACTGCTCGTAGGCGGCCAGGCTGGAAAAACTGAACAGGCAGTAGGCGATGTTGTTGGCACCTTCGGCAGGCAGGAAATAGCCATGGTGCTTGCCGCCCATGCGCGTGACCAGGCGCATCCACAGGCGCGAATAGGCCTCGAAGGCCGGCAGCTGGTAAGGGTCGACGGTGTATTTGACGTGGCAGGTGATCAACGGCTCGTTCCTTCGAGGTGAGGCGGGGCGCACACCTTAGCCTGATTGCCCCGCGTCGTCGACGTGCCAGCCGTGCAGCGGGCTAGCCTTCCTGGCGCCAGATCAGCTTGCTGGTGTCGTAGCCTTGCTTGCGGGCAATCGACAGCAGTTGCTCGCGTTCCTGGTCGGTGATTGCCGGCGTGCGCGAGAGCAACCACAGGTACTCGCGGTTGGGGTGCCCGACCAGGGCCACGCGGTAGTCTTTGTCGTGATAAAGCACCCAGTACTCACCCTTGGTCAGGCCCGGTGCCAGCCGGCTGAACCAGTTGTCGAACTGCACCCAGAGCTTGTCAGTCTTGCCCGGTTGCTGGGCTTCGGCGATGCCCTTGGCCTCGTTCCACTGGCCGTCCTTTTCCTTGCAGCGGTTGTTGACGTCGATGCGCCCGTCCTCGCGCAGGCCGTAACGCGCTTCGGATTGCACGCAGTTGCGCTGGAAGAACATCGGCAGGCGCGCCAGCTCATACCAGGTGCCCTGGTAGCGTTGCAGGTCGACCTGCTGGGTGGTCGGCGGCGTGCGGTGTTCATCGTTCGAACCCGCGCAGCCGACCAGGGCAAGGGTCATGCAGGAAAGCATCAGTGCCGTGCGCATCGCCATAGCGAACCTCCTTGAAGCGGATGGGGATTTACCTTTGCTTCGATGCGGGCGTGGGGGAAAAGTTGTATCGAACATCCCCACGCCGCCAGGTTTTACAGCCAGTAAGTCACCGCCCACCAGCCCAGGCCACCCATGACCACGGTATAGGGCAGCGCCATCCACACCATGCGCCCATACGACAGGCGGATCAGTGGGGCAATCGCCGAGGTCAGCAGGAACAGGAACGCCGCCTGCCCATTCGGCGTCGCCACGCTTGGCAGGTTGGTGCCGGTATTGATTGCCACCGCTAGCGTCTCGAAATGCTCGCGGCTCATGCCGCCGTTCATGAAGGCCTGCTTGACCTCGGTAATGTAGATGGTGGCGACGAACACGTTGTCGCTGATCGCCGACAGCAAACCGTTGGCCAGGTACAGCATGCCCGGTTGTTGTTCGGCAGGCAGTGCCAGTACCCAGGCAATCAGCGGGCTGAACAACTGCTGCTGATGGATCACCGCGACCACGGCGAAGAACACCACCAACAGCGCGGTGAATGGCATGGCATCCTGGAAGGCGCGGCCCAGGCGGTGTTCGTCGGTGATGCCGGTGAACGCAGTGATCAACACGATCACCAGCAGGCCGATCAGGCCCACTTCGGCAATGTGCAGGCCCAGGCAGATGATCAGGATCAGCGCGGCGCTGCCTTGCACCCACAGCGCGGCACGCTGGGCCGGCGTACGGGCGGCGTCATCTTCGGCGGCGTAGGCAGCCAGCACCTGGCGCACGCGTTCAGGCATCAGTGTGCCGTAGCCGAACAGGCGCAGTTTTTCCAGCGCTACGCAGGTCAGCAGCCCGGCGCCGAGCACCGGCAACGACACCGGGGCGACCTTGAGGAAGAAGTCGGCGAAGTGCCAGCCCATCTCATGGCCGATCAGCAGGTTCTGTGGTTCGCCCACCAACGTGCACACCCCTCCCAGCGCAGTGCCGACCGCGCCGTGCATCAACAGGCTGCGCAGGAAGGCGCGGAACTGGTCGAGGTCTTCACGGTGCAGTTGCGGGATCTGCTGGTCGCTGTCGAGCGCGCTTTCTTCACGCGGGTTTGCACCCGAGGCAACGCGGTGAAAGACCGCGTAGAAGCCTACTGCAGCGCTGATGATCACCGCCGTGACTGTCAGCGCATCGAGAAAGGCCGAGAGGAACGCTGACAGCACGCAGAACAGCAGCGACAGGGCCGCCTTCGAGCGCACACCGAGCAAGATCCGCGAGAACAGGAACAGCAGCAGCTCCTTCATGAAGTGAATGCCGGCGACCATGAACATCAACAGCAGGATCACCGGGAAGTTGTGCAGCAGCTCTTCGTACAAGGCCTGCGGGGTGGTCATCTCAAGCAGCAGTGCTTCGACCAGCAACAAGCCGCCAGGCATCAACGGGTAGCACTTCAGCGCCATGCCCAAGGTGAAGATGAATTCGATCACCAGCACCCAGCCTGCTGTGACCGGGCCTGCAGTCAGCAGCAGCAAAGGGTTGAGCACCAGGAACAGGCCGATGACAGCCTTGTACCAAAGCGGTGACTGGCCCAGGAAGTTGTGGGCGAGCGCGCCGGGCAGGGAGCGGGGCATGAATATGTATCCTTATGATTCAGCGATGGCGCACGGTGCCGGATCGTGCCGACTTAGGCAAGATTTGCCGTCCTGCTTTTGGCACAAGTGCGGCCTGCTGGCTGGGTTAACATCCTGCGTCATGACCCTTTCCCAGCAGGAGTGCCGCCCGTGACCGAGTACAGCGCGTTCAAGGTTGAACTGACTGATAGCATCGCCCACGTCCAGATCAACCGCCCCGAGAAAGTCAACGCGATGAATGCTGCCTTCTGGGAGGAGATCATCGACATCTTCCAGTGGGTCGACGACACCGATGCGGTGCGCGCCGTCGTCATCAGCGGTGCGGGCAAGCATTTCTCTGCCGGCATCGACCTGATGATGCTGGCCTCGCTGGCCGGCCAGTTGGGCAAGGACGTTGGCCGTAATGCGCGCTTGCTGCGCAGCACCATCCTGCGCCTGCAGGCGTCGTTCAATGCCGTCGACAAATGCCGCAAGCCGGTGCTGGCGGCAGTCCAGGGCTACTGCATTGGGGGCGCCATCGACCTCATCTCGGCGTGCGACATGCGCTACTGCAGCCAGGATGCGCAGTTCTCGATCAAGGAAATCGACATGGGCATGGCCGCCGATGTCGGCACGCTGCAACGTTTGCCACGTATCATTGGCGACGGCATCATGCGCGAGCTGGCATTCACCGGGCGCAACGTCGAGGCCGATGAGGCGCTGCGCATCGGCCTGGTCAACCGGGTCTATGATGATCAGGCCGCGCTGCTTGACGGGGTCTTTGCCATCGCCCGTGAGATTGCCGCAAAATCGCCGATCGCCGTGGCCGGCACCAAGGAAATGCTCAGCTACATGCGTGACCATCGCATTGACGATGGCCTGGAATACATCGCCACCTGGAACGCCGCGATGCTGCAGTCCGAAGACCTGCGCGTGGCCGTGGCGGCGCACATGAGCAAACAGAAACCGACGTTCGCCGACTGACTGGGTCGGGGGGCGCGCAGCAAGGAACCCCGACATGTCAGCACGCTGGACTACCGCAGTACTCGACCCGCAGATCACCGGGGGCTTGGCCGTCGCCCGCAGCCCGGAAGGGTTCCTGGTGGACGACAACGGCGCGCTGTTCCCCCGCGAATGGCTCAAGCGCCAGGACCTGGACGTGCTGTGCGAGCATGGTATCGGTCACTTCGATGGCGAGCCGGTGTTCCTGCTTGAGCTGCGCAGCGCCACCGACCTGCCGGGTTGCAGCTGGCGCGGCCTGCGCGCGTTCATGCTCGAAGGCGACTTCGACCTGTACAAGGTGCTGGGTTATGCCGCGCAGATCGGTACCTGGGCACGCGAGCACCGTTTTTGCGGCAGCTGTGGCCAGGCGATGACGCAAATCCGCTGGGAGCGGGCGATGTACTGCCAGCCGTGCGACCTGCGCAGCTACCCGCGCATTTCGCCGAGCATGATCGTGTTGGTCACCCGCGGTGACGAGATCCTGCTGGCCCGCTCGCCGCGTTTCGTCACCGGTGTCTACAGCACCTTGGCGGGTTTTGCAGAACCCGGCGAGTCGGCCGAGGATTGCCTGGTGCGCGAAGTGCGTGAAGAGGTGGCGGTCGAGGTGCAGAACATCCGCTACGTCGGCAGCCAGTGTTGGCCGTTCCCGCATTCGATGATGCTAGGGTTCCATGCCGAGTACGCAGGTGGCGAGATCGTCATGCAGCCGGACGAGATCGAGGATGCCCAGTGGTTCAGCGTGCATGACCTGCCGCCGCTGCCGGCTGGGCGCTCCATCGCCCGTCACCTGATCGATTTGTACGTGGCTGAACGCTTAGGCCTGCCCGAACCAGTGCTGCCACGCTAGGCGCACGGTAAGCGCCAGCACCACGGTGATGAAGACCGGGCGGATGAACTTGCTGCCGCCGCTGATCGCCGTGCGTGCGCCGAAGAACGCACCCACCATCACCGACAGGCCCATGCACAGGCCGACGACATAATCCACCTGCCCGGAAATGATGAACACCGTCAGCGCTGCGATGTTGCTGACGAAGTTCATGCTGCGCGCCACACCGCTGGCGCGCACCAGGTCGATCGGGTACAGCAGCAGGGTGCTCACGGTCCAGAACGCGCCAGTGCCGGGGCCTGCCACGCCATCGTAGAAACCCAGGGTGAAGCCTTGGGGGACCTGCCATTTCTTCTTGATCGGTGCGTCGGCATCCAGCGGCGCCTTGGGCGTGCCGCCGAACAGCAAGTAGACGCCGCAGGCGAAGACCACGACTGGGAGCATCTTGTTCAGCCATTCGGCGGGCAGGTAGTGGGCGATCACTGCACCTAGCGAGGCGCCTACCAGGGTGGCGAACAACGCCGGGCGCCACTGCGCGGGGTGGAACAGTTTGCGCTTGTAGTAAGTGAAGCCGGCCGTGGCCGAGCCGAAGGTGGAGCTGAGCTTGTTGGTGCCCAGCACCAGGTGTGGCGGCATGCCGGCGGTGAGCAGGGCCGGGGTGGTGAGCAGGCCGCCGCCACCGGCGATGGCGTCGATGAAACCGGCGACGAAGGCGACCAGGGCCAGGATGAGTAGGGTGAGGGGTTCTACGGTGAGTTCGAAGGGCATGGGAGGCTTTCAAGCTGGAGGGCAGGCTGCGGCACACGACCGCTAGAGAGTAGCCATGATAATGGTTAGTACGCGCAGCTGTCAGTCTCTGACTTTATGCCTGCCATTTAAAATCCAAGTGCGTTGCTTTCGATCGGTTGGTAATAGCACTCGATTATTGTTATCTACGGTTTTCGTACCGCTGAGTTTTCTTCGTTTGGGGGGGGGGTGTCCTTCGTTTGGGGGGGATGTCGAGAAATAAAATTGTGTAGCCTGTATTCATATTTTGTACGTTTGGCTCTATTGCCCTCTGCTCGAAGGTGATCGTCGAATGATAGGTGGCTTGTGTTGTTGCGGTCGTCAATATTTAGCGGTAAAGAGTCCTCGGGTTCAAATTTCTTTCTTTGATTGGTGGCGTGGTCGTTGGCTTTTGTGAATTGATTATCGAGTTCGGGGATTTTGGCAATAGCCTTGAAGTGCTTTGGCTCTGCATTAGGGTGCTCAAGGATATAGCCATATTTTTCTTTTAGCTCAGCATTTGTTTTCAGTGCTGTCGTAGCGTCTTCGTGATAATCAGGCTTCGTTTTCTTGGATGGCGCCGTTGTGGATGCTCCTAATCTCCCAATTGAATCTTTGATCTTTCCCCATATATGTCCTGAAGGATCATGGCGGTTGATAGGATCACCCACACAATAGCCGTAAGCATTGAGTGTTCGATTCTTGAATGGGCTGAAGCTGTCAGGGGAGAGGAACCGCATCATTTGTGGGTTAAATCCCCGGTAACCATTGCCAAGGAGATAGCAGTTGGTGAGGTCATCGTAGCGCTGCCCAGTAAATCCCATAAGAGGGGCAGTGCTGTGGGGGGGCTTGCTGTGTCCGTATGCCGTATACGCGAGCGCGTGAGTACTGTGGCGACGGGAATGGTTCAGTACCGAAGATTGTAAGTCCACGGCCAATAATGAAGTTCTGTCCGAGCGTCCCTCTGAGCGTCGCTCGGCCAAGGGCGTGTTTGAAACTGAAAGCACCGTCACTGCATGATCACTGGCAATTTGCGAAGCCAGTTGACCATTCTTGTAGAATAAATGCTGCTGTCTGTTCTGAAACATGGTCAGCCTGCGGCGCGGAGCGTAATTAATTAGGCTACCCTCAGGCAACGTGGGCTCGCGCGCAACTGGTAGAAATGCCAGTTGCCTACAGGCGCAAGATAGGTGTGCCGACAGTGTTAGCCCTTTCGCGGGCAAGCCCGCTCCCATAGGTTTTCACTGGTTCGAAGGCAGTGAAAGTCGTGTGTGGGCTTGCCCGCGAAAGGGCCGCTACAGGGGGTTACATCAGCTCCGTATAAACGCCAGCAAATCCGCATTGATCACATCGGCATGGGTGGTCGGCATGCCGTGCGGATACCCTTTGTAGGTCTTCAGCGTGCCATTAGGCAGCAACTTTGCCGACAACGGGCCCGCGTTCTCGTAAGGCACGATCTGGTCATCGTCACCGTGCATGACCAGCACCGGTTGGGTGATGCGCTTGAGGTCCTCGGTGAAGTCGGTCTGCGAAAACGCCACGATGCCGTCGTAATGGGCCTTGGCACTGCCGATCATGCCTTGGCGCCACCAGTTGCCGATGATGCCTTCCGACGGTTTGGCCCCGGGCCGGTTGTAACCGTAGAAAGGCCCCGTGGGCACGTCGCGGTAGAACTGCGCCCGGTTACTCGCGACCTGGGCCTGGAAGCCGTCGAAGACCGACTTGGGCAGGCCGCCTGGGTTGCCGGGTGTCTGCACCATCAGCGGTGGCACTGCGGCAATCAGTACCGCCTTGGCCACCTTGTCGCCGGGGTAGCGTGCCATGTAGCGCACCACTTCGCCGCCACCCGTGGAATGGCCGACATGCACCGCGCCCTGGATGCCCAGGTGGTCGACCACGGCGGCTACGTCATCGGCGTAGTGGTCCATGTCATGGCCATCCCACACCTGGCTGGAGCGCCCATGGCCGCGGCGGTCGTGGGCGACTACGCGAAAGCCCTGGGCCAGGAAGAACAGCAACTGGGCATCCCAGTCATCGGCACTGAGGGGCCAGCCATGGTGGAAGTGAATGACCGGCGCGTCGCGCGGGCCCCAGTCTTTGTAGAAGATCTGAACGCCATCCTTCGTGGTTACGTAGCTCATGGTCGCGTCTCCTCTGTGCAGGGGATTGCCAAGTGAGCTATTGAGAATAGGAGAGATTTCTGTGTTGTCAGTACTGGCCTCTTCGCGAGGCAAGCCCGCTCCCACAGGTATGGACCGTCTTTAACCTGGTCGTAAACCTGTGGGAGCGGGCTTGCCCCGCGAAAGGGTCGACACTGGCAATCAAGCCATTACAGGAACCAGCGGTACTCCCTGGCGCTGACTTCTTGCATGAATGCCAGGTGGTCTTGCCGCTTGTTCTCGCAATACACCATCACGAATTCTTCCCCCAGCCCCTCATTCACTGCGGGGTGGCTGCGCATCGCGGTGACTGCGCTGAGCATGTCCTTGGGAAAGTCGATGCCGCTGCTGCGGTCTTCGTTCAGCGGTGTGATCGGCTCCTGCGCCGCATCCAGCCCATGCTCCATCCCGCACAGGATCGCCGCCAGCACCAGGTACGGGTTGGCATCCGCGCCAGCCAGACGGTGCTCAATGCGCAAATTGCGAACATCGGACTCGGGAATGCGTATGCACGCATCGCGGTCTTCATAGCCCCAGCTCGCACGGCTGGCGGCGTTGACCATGGCGCCGTAGCGACGGAACGCATTGTGGTTGGCTGCAAAGATCGGCATGCAGTGCGGCAGGACCGCCAGGCAGCCCGCCACCGCATGGCGCAGCGGGCGTTGCCCATCGGCAGCCAGCAGGTTGTTGCCGTCGTTGTCGTACAGGCTGACGTGTACATGCATGCCGCTACCAGGGGCGTGCAGGTAGGGTTTGCTCATGAATGAAGCACGCAGCCCGTGCTTGAGCGCCACGCCACGGGTGCTGCGGCAGAACAGGGCAGCCCAGTCGGCGGCGCGCAGGCCGTCGTCGCAGTGGCCGAAATTGATCTCGAACTGGCCCGGCCCCAGCTCGGCCGTGATGACGTTGGCATCCACCCCTTGCGCGTTGGCCGTTTCGACCATGTCGCGCAGCACGTCGCTGAAGCGCGACAGGCGCTCGATGTGCATGTTGGGTTGATCGTCCGGGTCATCGCTGAACGGGTCGCGGGGGAACTGCGGCAGCCCTTCCTTCAGTGCCCGCTCGAACAGGTAAAACTCCAGCTCGAACGCCACCACCGGGCGAATGCCACGCCGTGCCAGGCGTTGCAGTACGCGGGCGAGCACTTCCCGGGGCTCGAACTCGATGGGGGCGGCGGTGCCGTCGGAGCTGATCAGCATCTGCCCCAGTGGCTCGCGCTCCCAGGTGACTGGTTTGAGGGTGCCGGGGATCAGGCGCCGCACGGCATCTGGGTCGCCGTCGCTGAAACAGTAGTCACCGATCGGGAACAATCCGCCCTGTACCCCTAGCAACACGCAGTTCTGCGGTAGTTTCAGCGGGCTGCCGGCGGCGACCTTTTCCAGCATGTCGACGGGGTAGCGCTTGCCGTAGAAATGCCCGGGGATGTCCAGGCTCAGCAGGTCGACATGGCGTACTTCGGGGTAGCGGGCACGGAAGGCGCGTACTTCACTGAGCAGATCGGGAAAACCTGTTGTGATGGTCATGCTGTGCTCTCATCGGAAGACCCAGAGAACCCGGGTCGTCTGGTCGGTCAGGTTGGCGTAGCGGAATTGGCTGTGCGGCGGCAGCTGAAAACTGTCGTTGCGCCGGAGTGTGACGGCCTCGGCGTGGCCATCGCGCCACAGCGTCAGCTCACCTTCGAGGACGAAACCGCCTTGCTCGGAACTGTCGTTCAGGTGCCCCTCGCCACTGCTGGCGCCGGGCGCCAAGTGGCTTTCGAGCATGGAAAAGCCGCCATTCAAGGTAGGCGACACCAGCACGTCGCTGATGCCTTCGGCGTAGTAAATGGTGCGCCGCTCGCCCGGTCGGGTAACCCAGTCCAGCGGCCGGGGTTGGCCGGCCTGGTAGAAGTAGGTGGTCGGCACGTGCAGTGCTTCGCTGATGGCGGTCAGGTCGGCCACGGTCGGCCGTGACAATCCGCGCTCGACCTGGGACAGAAACCCCAGTGAGCGCTTGACCTTGCCGGCCAGCTCGTCGAGCGTCAGCCCGCGGTGCTTGCGCAGGTCGCGAATCAGCAGCGCCAGTGTTTGGACTTCATCAGACATGGTCGCGCAACCTGTACCAAGCCTTGGCTGCGGCTTCCAGCGGTGCGGCCATCAAGTCGCCGCCTGGGAAGCGGCCGTTATCGATACCTTGGTACAGCGCCAGCAGGTCATCGTTGCCAAGGATCGCATCGCTGACCGCCCGCGCCCCGGCCAGGGTCGGCAGCACGCCGTGGCCCGAGAAGCCTTGTAACCAATAGCGCTCGCCGTCCCGGCCGATATCGGGGGTGCGCTGGATGCTGCAGTCGATGTGGCCGCCCCAGGCATAGTCGATGGCCACGCCGGCCAACTGCGGGAACACCCGTTCAAGGTAGGGGCGGGTGGCGCTGGCCACATCCTTGGGGATGCCGCCCAGGTAGGTGCAGCCGCCGCCGAACAGTAGGCGGTTATCGGGGGTAAGGCGGAAATAGTCGGGTACGAACTGGTTGTCGATCACGCAGCTGTTGCGCGGCAACAATGACTTGGCGACGTTAGCTTCCAGGGGCGCGGTGGCGACTTGGTAGGAGCCGACGGGCAGCAAGCGGCGCGACAGGGCCGGGTCGAGGCGGTCGATGTACGCGTTGCAGGCCAGTACCAGGATTTGGCTGTGTACCTCACCATGCTCAGTGCGGGTCACATAACCGTTGCCGGTCTGCTGGTAGCCGAGCACCTGGCTCTGCTCGAAAATGTGGCCACCGGCTGCCTCGATATTGCTGGCAAGGCCTTGGGCGAGCTTGAGGGGGTTGAGGTGGGCGCCTTTGGCGTCATACAGCGCGGCTTGGTAGCGTGGGCTGTCGATCCACTGGGGCAGCTCGTCGCGCCCTATCAGGCGCAGGGCGTCATAGCCCCATTTGGTTTCGGCGTCGTGCAGGGCTTCTTCAAGCATTTTTACGCGGCGCGGCAGCACGGCTGTCCACAAGCTGCCAAGCCGGTAGTCGATATCGAAACCATGGCGCTGTGGCAGCTCACGCATTTCATCGGCGGCCCAGCACATGCTGTCCCACAGGCGCCGGGTGCGTTCTACGCCAAGGGCCTTCTCCAGCGGTGGCATGTCGCACGACCAGCCCAGCAACGCCTGGCCGCCGTTGCGCCCGGAAGCGGCCCACGCCACACGGCTGGCTTCCAGCAGCGTGACACGCTTGCCGGCCATGGTCAGTCTCAGGGCGGTGTGCAGGCCGCTGAAACCTGTGCCGACAATGAGGATGTCGGTGTCGTGGCGGCCTTGCAGGGTGGGGCGCAGGGGAATGCGGGTGGGGTAGGTCTGGGCGTAATAGCTGGCGATGTGTTGCGCGGATTGCTTGAACATGCTGGTGCCTCATGAAAATTATTATGATTATTTTCATGAAAATTTAGCATGTAAATTTCACGGCGCCAGTTCGTTGGTCGGGTTTTGTGGTTTACCTGTGTTTTGGTGCTGCCTGTGACGGCCTCTTCGCGGGCAAGCCCGCTCCCACAGGTACTGTGCAGGCTTCAGGTCGCTGCCTTTTTACGAGGTTGCCTTGGCTTGCCTGCGGTCGGTTTGCTCCCAGTGGCTTTGCTTTTACCGCCGCCCCGGCGCTTCTTTTTCCAAGGTGGCGCGGCGCCGGCCGCTGGCGCGGTAATGGTCATGCGCATGCCACTGCAGCGTTCGACCAGCTTGCCCATCCAGGCCGACTGCCGGGCGACGAACTCTTCCAGGCTCATTTCGCCGCTCTGCACCATGTCCAGGGCCTGCTCCCAGATGGCCGTGGTCCCAGGGTCGGCAATGGCCCTGGGTACGGCGTCGATGAGGCTGAAGGCTGCGGGCGTCGCGGACAAGGCCTTGCCGTTCTTGACCAGATAACCACGGTCGAGCAAGCCCTGGATGATGCTGGCCCGTGTCGCTTCGGTGCCGATGCCGGTGGTTTCCTTGAGCTTCTGCTTCAACCGCGGGTCATCTACCAGTTTGGCGACGTTTTTCATGGCCTTGATCAGGTCGCCTTCGGTAAAGGGCTTGGGTGGCTGGGTCCACATGTCCTTGAGTTGCAACCCTTGCACGTTGCAGTCCTGGCCTTCGCGCAGGGCTGGCAGAACCTGGGCCGGCGGCGCCTCGCGGCCTTTGGCCGGGGCCAGCGCCTCGGGCAAGGCACGGCGCCAGCCAGGCTCGACGATCTGCTTACCCACGGCACGCAAGGCATGGCCTGCACAGTCGAAATCCGCCTGGGTGCGGTCGTACTCGTGGTTGGGCAGGAACTGCGCCAGGTAACGGGCACGAATAAGGGTATAGACCGCCTTGTACTTGGCGGGCAGGCGCGAGGGGTCGCTGGCCGCGGCAGTGGGGATGATGCCGTGGTGGGCGCTGACCTTGGCGTCGTTCCAGGCGCGGGAGCGTCGCTGGGGCTCCAGGTGAGCCTGCAGCGGCGCTAGGCTGCCATCGGCGCGCTGCAGAGCGGCAAGGGTGGCGGGGGCCTCGGCGTGCTGGCTCAGCGGCAGGTAACCACAGTCGCTACGCGGGTACGTGATCAGTTTGTGGGTTTCGTACAGGGCCTGGGCGATGTCGAGGGTTTCCTGGGCGCCGAAGCCGAACTTCTTTGAGCACAGCTCCTGCAGGGTGCCCAGGTCGAAGGGCAGGGGGGCGGCTTCGCGTACGCGTTCAGTCGCCACCTTGGCCACGCGGGCAGTGCCCGCATTGCCCATGTCGGCGGCAGCCTGTTGCGCCAGCGCCTGGTTGAGGCACCGGCCCTGGTCGTCACAGGCATCTTCCGGGGCCCGCCACTGAGCGTTGAAGCCCTGGCCAGCCTGTTCGAGTTGCACGTCGATGGCCCAGAACGGTACCGGGACGAAGTCGGCGATGCTGCGATCACGGTCCACCACCAGGCGCAGGGTCGGGGTCTGTACCCGGCCTACCGGCAGTACGCCCTGGTAGCCGGATTGGCGCCCGAGCAAGGTGAACAGCCGGCTCATGTTCATGCCGATCAGCCAGTCGGCGCGGGAGCGGCCCAGCGCCGAGTGATAAAGGCTGAAGGTTTCCTGGCCCGGCAGCAGGCGTGCCAGGGCCTTGCGGATGGAGGCGTCATCAAGGGCCGACAGCCACAGGCGCTGGATCGGCCCGCGGTAACGGCAGTGCTCGACCAGTTCGCGGGCGATCATTTCGCCTTCGCGGTCGGCGTCGGTGGCGATGACCAGCTCGCGCGCCTCGCCTAGTAGGCGTTTGACGGCCTTGAACTGGCTGGCGGTCTTAGGCTTGACCAGCATCTTCCATTTTTCGGGAATGATTGGCAGGTCGGCGAGGTTCCAGCGCTTGTAGCGTTGGTCGTAACTGTCGGGCGGGGCGGTTTCGAGCAGGTGGCCGATGCACCAGGTGACGCAGACGTCGGTGCCTTGCCAGCAGCCGTCGGCCTTGCGGTTGGCGCCGAGCACTTTGGCGATGTCTTTTGCCTGGGAGGGTTTTTCGCAGAGGAACAGGCGCATGGCCGAGCACGCTTCATCGGGGGTGATGGGTACTAGGATGCGCAAGCAGGGGCGCAGAGGCAAGTTTTATCTGGATGGATGTACAGGTTTTTGTCAGTGGAGATGTATTGTCTTTGCTGGCCTCTTCGCGGGGCAAGCCCGCTCCCACAAGCCCTCCACTGCATTCAGGATCAGTGCAAGACTTGTGGGAGCGGGCTTGCCCCGCGAAGGGGTCAGTGAAACCACTGCTTATGGATCAGGCGCGCGAGTCGCGCACCATGTCCACATGCGGGATGCCGGCTTCAAGGAACTCTTCGCTGACTACGCGAAAGCCCAAGCGCTCGTAGAACGGCGTGGCGTGTACCTGGGCACTGAGCATCTGCTGCTTCAGGTCGCTGTTCTGGGCCTCGACGATGACTGCATTCATCAGTGCATCGCCAACCTTCAGGCCGCGCCAGTCCTTGAGCACCGAGACCCGGCCAATGGTGCCGTCAGGCAGCAGGCGGGCGGTACCGATCGGGTAGTCACCCTCCAGGGCCAGGAAGTGCACCGCGGTCGGATCGTCCGAATCCCACTCAAGCTCCGGTGGTACGTGCTGTTCGGCAATGAACACCGCCTCACGGATGCGGCGGATGTCGGCGTTGTCCTTATGCCAGTCGGCGAGGCGCACACGAATCTTATTCATTGGCGAATCCCAGGCTTCCTTGTTTGATCAGCTGCTGTACCAGCATAAGGCCATCTTCATCCTGCAGCCACTCTGCAAGGTTTTCGATGTGTAACGCATCGGCAGCACAGACCAGCTTCAGCAGCTCACGCAGTTTGGCCGGCAACGGGCAGCTGCGGCCGCTGGCGAACAGCATCAGGTCGTCGTTGAGCTCGGACCAGGCCATGCGCGCGCTTGGGTTGCGGATCAGGATGGCGCCATCTTCCAGCGCTTCGATCAGCTGTTCCTCAGTGAGCTCTTCACCCACGACCTGCTCCGGGTAGCGCGGCTCGGTCATGAACTGGCCGAACCAGGTCAGCAGCAGGTCTTTGTCACCCATGTGCTTGTCGAGCAGGCCTTTGAGGCGGTCGAGGGCGTCGTGCTGGATCTGGTGCGGGTCGCTGACCGGCTGGGCGTCGGCGTCGCTGTAGCGCTCTTCGTCCGGCAGGAACTGGCCGAGGAAGTCGGTGAAGTGGGTCAGCACTTCGGCAGCGCTTGGCGCGCGGAAGCCGACCGAGTAGGTCAGGCAGTCGTCTTCGGCTACGCCGTAGTGGGCCAGGCGCGGCGGCAGGTAGAGCATGTCGCCAGGTTCCAGGGTCCACTCACCGCTCTGTTCGAAGTCGGCGAGGATGCGCAGGTCGGCGTGCTCGATCAGCGGGCTGTCGCTGTTGCACATCTGGCCGATCTTCCAGTTGCGCTTGCCGTGGCCTTGCAGCAGGAACACGTCGTAGTTGTCGAAGTGCGGGCCGACGCTGCCACCCGGGGCTGCGAAGCTGACCATCACGTCGTCGATGCGCCAGCTGGGCAGGAAGCGGAATTCTTCCAGCAGTTCGGCCACTTCCGGGACGAACTGGTCCACGGCCTGTACCAGCAAGGTCCAGTCACGCTCGGGCAGGGTGGCGAAGACTTCTTCTTCGAACGGGCCGCGGCGCAGCTCCCACGGGCGCTCGCCGTGTTCGAGCACCAGGCGCGATTCGACTTCTTCTTCCAGCGCCAGGCCGGCCAGTTCGTCGGGCTCGATCGGGCTGATGAAGTCGGGGAAGGCCTGGCGTACCAGCAGGGGCTTCTTCTGCCAGTAGTCGCGCATGAATTCGCGGGCCGAGATGCCGCCCAGCAGCTGCAGTGGAGTATCAGGATTCATGTTCAACCTATTGAAAAAACGTAATTTTCGTCCGGGAATAAAAACGCCCGGCTAAGCCGGGCGTTGAACGCGACGGTCAGCTTAGATGCGTTTGGCCTGCGCTGCCGCGTTACCGATGTAAGTGGCAGGGGTCAGCTGCTTGAGCTCGGCCTTGGCGTCGGCTGGCATGTCCAGGCCGTCGATGAAGGTCAGCAGCGCCTCAGGGGTGATGCCCTTGCCACGGGTCAGCTCTTTGAGCTTCTCGTACGGGTTCTCGATGTTGAAGCGGCGCATGACCGTCTGGATCGGCTCGGCCAGGACTTCCCAGCAGGCGTCCAGGTCGGCGGCGATACGTGCGGTGTTGACTTCCAGCTTGCCGATGCCCTTCAGGCTGGCTTCGTAGGCGATGACGCTGTGAGCGAAGCCCACGCCCAGGTTGCGCAGCACGGTGGAGTCGGTCAGGTCGCGCTGCCAGCGCGAGATCGGCAGCTTGCTGGCCAGGTGCTGGAACAGCGCATTGGCGATACCCAGGTTGCCTTCGGAGTTCTCGAAGTCGATCGGGTTGACCTTGTGCGGCATGGTCGACGAGCCGATCTCACCGGCGACGGTCTTCTGCTTGAAGTAGCCCAGGGAAATGTAGCCCCAGACGTCGCGGTCGAAGTCGATGAGGATGGTGTTGAAGCGGGCGATCGCGTCGAACAGCTCGGCGATGTAGTCGTGCGGCTCAATCTGCGTGGTATACGGGTTGAACTGCAGGCCCAGCTCGTCTTCGATGAAGGCGCGGGCGTTGGCTTCCCAGTCGATCTGCGAATAGGCCGACAGGTGGGCGTTGTAGTTGCCCACGGCGCCGTTGATCTTGCCCAGCAGTGGCACGGCGGCTACCTGGGCGATCTGGCGCTCCAGGCGGTACACGACGTTGGCCAGCTCTTTACCCAGGGTGGTCGGCGAAGCCGGTTGGCCGTGGGTGCGCGACAGCATCGGCACGTCAGCCAAGGCGTGGGCCTGGGAACGGATGGCGTCGGCGATCTGGCGCATCAGCGGCAGCAGCACGTCGTCACGGCCAGCGCGCAGCATCAGGGCGTGGGACAGGTTGTTGATGTCCTCGCTGGTGCAGGCGAAGTGGATGAACTCGCTGACCTTGGCCAGCTCAGGCAGTTGGGCAGCCTGCTCTTTGAGCAGGTACTCGATGGCCTTGACGTCGTGGTTGGTGGTGCGCTCGATTTCTTTGACGCGTTCGGCGTGCTCGAGCTTGAAGTCGGTGGCCAGGGTGTCCAGCAGGGCGTTGGCTTCGGCGGAGAACGCCGGCACTTCGCCGATCTGCGGGTGGGCGGCCAGGCGCTGCAACCAGCGCACTTCGACCAGGGCGCGGAAACGGATCAGGCCGTATTCGCTGAAAATGGGGCGCAAGGCCTGGGTTTTGCCGGCATAACGGCCGTCTACAGGGGAAACCGCAGTGAGCGAGGAAAGCTGCATGGGGTGTTCTCGGACAGTCAGGCTTTTGGAAGGGCGCATATCATACATGAAAAAAGCGCCCGGGTCGGGTGGCTGACCAAAGGTCGGGCCTATAAAAACATCTCGCAGTGCCTTTGTGGGAGCGGCCTTGTGTCGCGAAAGGGCTGCGCGGCAGCCCCGGCAATCTTGAGTCAGGCCTGAGAGGCTGGGGCTGCTGTGCAGCCCATTCGCAGCGCAAGGCTGCTCCTACAAGGGTCGGCGTTGCCTTCAGGAAGGCGTACGCATCATGTCGTACAGTTCGTTGAGCAGCTTGCGACGGCTGAACACCAGCTGCCAGCGATGGCCGCCCAGCTGGCGCCACAGGCGCGCGGCGCGGATGCCGGCCAGCAGCAGGGCGCGGATTTTGGAGGCATTGCTGGCCTGCTGCAGGAAGCGCATGTCGCCGTGTACCTGGATACGCTGGCGCAAGGTGCTCAGGGTGTCCTGGTACAAGGCGCCACTGGAGGCGATGACGTTTTCATGAACCAGGCCAAAGTGGTCGGCCTGTGACTGGATTTGCGGCAGACGGTTGCCGATGGTGTCGAGCAGGTCGCCGCGCTTGGCCAGTTGGCGTTCCAGGCCCAACATGGACAGGGCATAGCGCAGGGGCTCGCGCTGCAGGCTGCTGGGGTCGCGCTCCAGGGCGCCGACCAGGGCGCGGTAGCCGTCCCGCAGGTTGAGGTCGTCACCGCCGAACACCTCCAGGGTGTCCTTGGGGTCGCGCACCAGCAGACTACCCAGCATGCAGCCGATGTTGGCCTCGCTGGCCTGGCCGGTGCGGGCGATGCGGTCGACCAGCACGGCGGCCTGGAACACGCCGCCCAGGGCAATCAATTGCTCCTGCAGGTTGCTCATGCGCGCGGGCTCCAAGGCTCGGCAGTCTCGATCACGCCGCCGCCCAGGCACACCTCACCGTCATAGAATACCACCGACTGGCCTGGGGTGACCGCGCGTTGCGGTTCGTCGAACACGGCGCGGTAACCGCTCTCGGTCAGTTCCAGGGTGCAGTGCTGGTCGCTCTGGCGGTAGCGCACCTTGGCGGTGAGCTTGCGCGGGCTGCTGAGGTCGATCGGGTTGACCCAGTAGATTTCCGAGGCGAGCAGGGCGCGGGAGAACAGCCAAGGGTGTTCATTGCCCTGGCCGACCACCAACACATTGCGGGCCAGGTCCTTGTGCAGCACGTACCACGGCTCGTCGCCAGCGTCCTTCAGGCCGCCGATACCCAGGCCCTGACGCTGGCCGATGGTGTGGTACATCAGGCCATGGTGGCGGCCGATGACTTCGCCGTCGGTGGTCTGGATTTCACCGGGCTGGGCTGGCAGGTACTGCTTGAGGAAGTCGCTGAAGCGGCGCTCGCCGATGAAGCAGATACCGGTGGAGTCTTTCTTCTTGGCGGTGGCCAGGCCATGCTTTTCGGCAATGGCGCGCACCTCTGGCTTTTCCAGCTCGCCGACGGGGAACAGGGTGCGGGCGATTTCTTTGCCGCCAACCGCATGCAGGAAGTAGCTCTGGTCCTTGTTCGGGTCCAGCCCCTTGAGCAGTTCGGTGAGCGTGCCGGTGTCGCGACGGCGCACGTAGTGGCCGGTGGCGATCAGGTCGGCGCCCAGCGACAGGGCGTAGTCGAGGAACGCTTTGAACTTGATTTCGCGGTTGCAGAGGATGTCCGGGTTAGGCGTGCGGCCGGCTTTGTACTCTTCGAGGAAGTGCTCGAAGACGTGGTCCCAGTACTCGGCGGCGAAGTTGGCGGTGTGCAGCTTGATGCCGATGCGGTCGCACACGGCCTGGGCGTCGGCCAGGTCTTCACGGGCTGTGCAGTATTCGGTGCCGTCGTCCTCTTCCCAGTTCTTCATGAACAGCCCTTCCACCTGGTAGCCCTGCTCCATGAGCAGAAGGGCGGAGACGGAGGAGTCCACGCCGCCGGACATGCCGACGATGACGCGGGTCTTGGCGGGGTCTTTGAGTGCTGGGCTGGTCATGGCTACCGATGTGTATCAGAGGGGAAAAACGCCGATTCTATCAAACCCGAGGCTGCACGTCAGTCGCGCAGCAGCGTGAGGCTGTGCAGCGGGCCGGCGAGGTAGTCGTCGAGGCAGCGCGGCACCAGCTCGCTGCGCCAGCGGGTGGGGTCGGCCAGCAGCTCGTCGCGGGTCAGCCAGACGGCGCGGACGATGTCGCTGTCCAGTGCCAGGTCGGCATGGTGGCGCACGGGGCGGGCGGCGAAGCAGATGCGCTGATAAGTCACGCCATTGCTGGGGGCGGTGTACAGGTAGATGCCGACCACGCCGGTCAGTTCGACTTCCCAGGCGGTTTCTTCGAGGGTTTCGCGCAGGGCGGCCTGGGGCAGGGTTTCGTTGGGTTCGAGGTGGCCGGCGGGTTGGTTGAAGACGTGCTGGCCGGCTTTGAATTCTTCGACGAACAGGAATTTACCTTCGTGCTCGACGAGGGTGGCGACGGTGATGTGGGGTTGCCAGGTCATTGAAGTGTCCTTGTCGATTGCCGGGACCGCGTTGCGGTCCATCGCCGGCAAGCCAGCTCCCACAGGTGATGCATAAAACTCAGGGTATGCACATTGCCTGTGGGAGCTGGCTTGCCGGCGATGGGCTGCAAAGCAGCCCCCAAGATCCAGAAAGCACAAACCCCGGTGCGTGGCCGGGGTTTGTGGGGTTACTTCAAGCGGACCTTACAGGGCGGCAATGGCGCTGTTGAAGGTCTGGCTTGGGCGCATCACCTTGGCGGTCAGCTCGGCATTCGGGGCGTAGTAGCCACCGATGTCGGCCGGCTTGCCTTGAACGGCGTTGAGCTCGGCGACGATGGTCGCTTCGTTCTCGGCCAGGGCTTTTGCCAGCGGTGCGAAGCGCGCCTGCAGGGCGGCGTCGTCAGCCTGAGCAGCCAGGGCCTCGGCCCAGTACAGGGTCAGGTAGAAGTGGCTGCCGCGGTTGTCGATACCGCCGACTTTGCGCGAAGGCGACTTGTTGGTGTCGAGGAACTTGCCGGTGGCCTGGTCCAGGGTGTTGGCCAGGACCTTGGCGCGCGGGTTGTCGTAGGTGTTGCCCAGGTGCTCCAGGGAAGCGGCCAGGGCCAGGAATTCACCCAGCGAGTCCCAACGCAGGAAGTTCTCTTCAACCAGCTGCTGCACGTGCTTCGGTGCCGAACCGCCAGCGCCGGTTTCGAACAGGCCACCGCCGTTCATCAGCGGGACGATCGACAGCATCTTGGCGCTGGTACCCAGCTCCATGATTGGGAACAGGTCGGTCAGGTAGTCGCGCAGCACGTTGCCGGTCACCGAGATGGTGTCCTTGCCTTCGCGGATGCGAGCCAGGGAGAACTTGATGGCATCGACCGGTGCCAGGACACGGATGTCCAGGCCAGCGGTGTCGTGATCCTTCAGGTACTTCTGGACTTTCTCGATCATCACGCCGTCGTGGGCGCGAGCCGGGTCCAGCCAGAACACCGCCGGGGTGTTGCTCAGGCGGGCACGGTTGACGGCCAGCTTGACCCAGTCTTGGATCGGCGCGTCTTTGGTCTGGCACATGCGGAAGATGTCACCGGCTTCGACGTTCTGCTGCAGCACGACCTGGCCTTTGCCATCGACCACACGAACCACGCCATCGGCCTGGATCTGGAAGGTCTTGTCGTGGGAGCCGTACTCTTCGGCTTTCTGCGCCATCAGGCCAACGTTCGGCACGCTGCCCATGGTGGTCGGGTCGAAGGCACCGTTGACTTTGCAGTCTTCGATGGTGGCCTGGTAGATGCCGGCGTAGCAGCGGTCCGGGATGATCGCCTTGGCGTCTTGCAGCTCACCGGCTGTGTTCCACATTTTGCCCGAGTCACGGATCATGGCCGGCATCGAGGCGTCGACGATGACGTCGCTCGGCACGTGCAGGTTGGTGATGCCTTTGTCGGAGTTGACCATGGCCAGGGCCGGGCGAACGGCGTACAGGGCCTGGATGTCGGCTTCGATCTCGGCCTGCTTGTCAGCTGGCAGGTCCTTGATGCGGGCGTACAGGTCGCCGATGCCGTTGTTGGCGTTGAAGCCTACTTCAGCCAGTGCAGCGGCGTGCTTGGCCAGCACGTCGTTATAAAACTCTTCGACGATGACGCCGAACATGATCGGGTCGGAGACCTTCATCATGGTGGCTTTCAGGTGCACCGACAGCAGCACGCCGGAGGCCTTGGCATCGGCGATCTGCTCGGCGATGAAGGCTTTCAGGGCTTTGCGGCTCATGGTCGCGCAGTCGACGATTTCGGCAGCCTTGACCGCGGTCTTGGCTTTCAGGACGGTGGTGGTGCCGTCTTTGGCGACCAGCTCGATGCGCAGGCTGTCGTCAGCCTCGATCAGGGCGGCCTTTTCGCTGCCGTAGAAGTCGCCTTGGGTCATGTGGGCAACGTGCGACTGCGAGTCGGCAGCCCAGGCGCCCATCTTGTGCGGGTGCTTGCGTGCGTAGTTCTTGACCGACAGCGGCGCGCGGCGGTCAGAGTTGCCTTCGCGCAGTACCGGGTTAACCGCGCTGCCTTTGATGCGGTCGTAACGGGCTCGAGATTCTTTTTCGGCCTCGGTGGACGGCTCGTCGGCGTAGTCAGGGATGTTGAAGCCCTTGCCTTGCAGTTCCTTGATCGCGGCCTTGAGCTGCGGTACCGAGGCGCTGATGTTCGGCAGCTTGATGATGTTCGCTTCAGGCGTGGTAGCCAGTTGGCCCAGTTCCGCCAGGTGATCGCCTACTTGCTTCTCGGCGCCCAGTTGCTCCGGGAATGCCGCGAGGATACGGCCGGCCAGGGAGATGTCGCGAGTTTCGACGGCGATGTCAGCGGAAGCGGTGAAGGCTTCGACGATCGGCAGCAGCGAGTAGGTGGCGAGGGCGGGGGCTTCGTCGGTGAAGGTATAGATGATCTTGGAACGGGTGGGCATGCGGGTTAACTCTCTATGTGCTGAGCGTACTCGAGTCTCGAGGTGCGCAGGGTAGGCGCTTCGCCCTGGCGACGCCATGAGCGGAAAGTCGAGAGGCTGCGAGCGGTGATGGTGGATGCATCAGTCGAGCGTCAAGTGCTGAGCTGCGGTAACAGCCCAGGCTTTGTGGCCGTTCTTGGCCAAGGGCGAGCCGCATTTTCCTAGGGATCGCCCCAATGACCCTTCGGTCGCGGCGGAGTATATCAAACCCTTTGGGCTAATCAGCAAGGCCAAGTGACATCGGCGCCATTTATAAGACCAAAGACGTAGGGGCAATGTGGCGCGATGTCGCAGCCCTTGCAGGTCAGCAGATGTGGTTTAGGCTCATTGGATTGCAGGATGTCCAATCACACCCGAAAGCGGAGTAGTGCAAGCATGGGATACCAGAAAATCAAGGTTCCGACCGACGGCACCAAGATCACCGTCAATGCAGACCATTCGCTCAATGTGCCCGATAACCCCATCATTCCTTATATCGAAGGCGATGGGATTGGCGTCGATGTCTCGCCGGTGATGATCAAGGTCGTGGACGCCGCCGTGCAGAAGGCCTACGGCGGCAAGCGCAAGATTGCCTGGATGGAGGTGTACGCGGGCGAGAAGGCCACCCAGGTCTATGACCAGGACACCTGGCTGCCGCAGGAAACCCTTGATGCGGTGCGCGAGTACGTGGTGTCGATCAAAGGCCCGCTGACCACGCCGGTCGGGGGCGGTATCCGCTCGCTGAACGTGGCGTTGCGCCAGCAGCTTGACCTGTACGTGTGCCTGCGCCCGGTGGTGTGGTTCCAGGGCGTGCCGAGCCCGGTGAAAAAACCGGGCGATGTCGATATGGTGATCTTCCGCGAGAACTCCGAAGACATCTACGCCGGCATCGAATGGAAAGCCGGCTCGCCCGAGGCGAACAAGGTGATCAAGTTCCTCAAGGAGGAAATGGGCGTCACCAAGATCCGTTTCGACCAGGACTGCGGTATCGGCGTCAAACCCGTTTCCCGCGAGGGCACCAAGCGCTTGGTGCGCAAGGCTCTGCAATACGTGGTGGACAACGACCGCGAGTCGCTCACCCTGGTGCACAAGGGCAACATCATGAAGTTCACCGAAGGGGCCTTCAAGGATTGGGGCTACGAGGTGGCCCGTGACGAGTTTGCTGCCGAGCTGCTCGACGGCGGCCCCTGGATGAAGTTCAAAAACCCCAAGACTGGGCGTGAGGTCATCGTCAAGGATGCCATCGCCGACGCCATGCTCCAGCAGATCCTGCTGCGCCCAGCTGAATACGACGTGATCGCCACCCTCAACCTCAATGGCGACTACCTGTCCGACGCCCTGGCGGCAGAGGTGGGTGGTATTGGCATTGCGCCGGGTGCCAACCTGTCGGATACCGTGGCCATGTTCGAGGCCACCCACGGCACCGCGCCCAAGTACGCCGGGCAGGACAAGGTCAACCCGGGTTCAGTGATTCTGTCTGCAGAGATGATGCTGCGCCACATGGGCTGGACCGAGGCGGCCGACCTGATCATCAAGGGCACCAATGGCGCGATTGCCGCCAAGACCGTGACCTATGACTTCGAACGCCTGATGGACGGGGCGACGCTGGTGGGCAGTTCGGGCTTTGGCGATGAGATGATCAAGCATATGTGAGGCAAGAGAAAACCGGTCGCCTGGCTAAAGAGGCGACCGGTTTTTTCGTATACCCACACGGAGCAGTGGTCAGGCTCTGGCGGTTTCGCTTGCGGTCTGGCCTTGGGCCTTGGCAGCCGCAGCGGCAGCGGCGTCCTTTATGTTGACCGCGTGCAGGCCTTTGGGGCCCTGGATGATGTCGAACTCCACGGACTGGCCAGCCTTCAGCGTCTTGTATCCGTCCATCTGGATGGCCGAGTAATGAGCGAAAAGGTCATCGGATTTACCTTCCTCGTTGATGAATCCGTAGCCCTTGGCATTGTTGAACCACTTGACTTTACCGCTTGCCATCCCTATGTCCCTCTGCAAAGGACTCCATCACTGGAGTATCATCCACTTCATCCGCATACGAACCATGCGAAAAATCTGGTTGACTGCGCGGATCTTTATCGACCACGGTGGGTTCTTATTGGTTGTAACACCGTTTTGCCGATAGTCAAGGTCATGCGGCGCGTGCGCCGGAGGCTGACTTTGCGCTCAACCCACAACTTTAACCTGTCGATCATGATGAAATTCTTTCCATGCATGCACCTAGTGAGATTCGACTAACATTCAATCAGGATCGCCCGCAATCGAATGAGGACGACGGCTCAGGTCTTGCTGTCCAGGAAGCCAAGCCGATCCTGCAGGCGCCACCGATGTACAAGGTGGTTTTGTTCAACGATGACTACACACCAATGGATTTCGTCGTCGAAGTGCTCGAGACGTTCTTCAGTCTGAACCGCGAGCTGGCGACCAAGATCATGCTGACCGTCCATACCGAGGGGCGGGCAGTGTGCGGATTGTTTACCCGTGACATCGCCGAAACAAAGGCCATGCAGGTCAACCAATACGCCAGGGAAAGCCAGCATCCGCTACTCTGTGAAATCGAGAAGGACGGTTAATCGCCGACCACTTGGGTATGAGGTGAAGCTATGTTAAACCGCGAGCTCGAAGTCACCCTCAATCTGGCCTTCAAGGAGGCTCGTTCGAAGCGTCATGAGTTTATGACCGTCGAACATCTGCTGCTGGCACTCCTTGACAATGAGGCTGCTGCGACCGTTCTGCGCGCCTGTGGCGCCAATCTCGACAAACTCAAGCACGACCTGCAAGAGTTCATCGATTCCACCACACCCCTGATTCCGGTCAACGACGAAGACCGCGAAACCCAGCCGACCCTGGGCTTCCAGCGTGTGCTGCAGCGTGCCGTGTTCCATGTGCAGAGCTCCGGCAAGCGCGAAGTGACCGGCGCCAATGTGCTGGTGGCGATCTTCAGCGAACAGGAAAGCCAGGCCGTGTTTCTGCTCAAGCAGCAGAGCGTGGCCCGTATCGACGTGGTCAACTACATCGCTCACGGTATTTCCAAGGTGCCGGGCCATGGCCCCAACACCGAAGGCGACCAGGAGATGCAGGACGAGGACGGTGGCGAAACGTCATCGTCGAGCAATCCGCTGGATGCCTATGCCAGCAACCTGAACGAACTGGCACGTGCCGGGCGCATCGACCCGCTGGTGGGCCGTGAGCAGGAAGTCGAGCGTGTTGCACAGATCCTGGCGCGCCGGCGCAAAAACAACCCGCTGCTGGTCGGTGAGGCCGGGGTGGGCAAGACGGCCATCGCCGAAGGCCTGGCCAAGCGTATCGTCGACGGCCAGGTGCCTGACCTGTTGGCTCAGAGCGTGGTGTATTCCCTCGACCTGGGTGCACTGCTGGCCGGTACCAAGTACCGCGGCGACTTCGAGAAGCGCTTCAAGGCGCTGCTCGGCGAACTGCGCAAACGCCCGCAGGCGATCCTGTTCATTGACGAGATCCACACCATCATCGGCGCCGGTGCGGCTTCCGGTGGGGTCATGGATGCGTCCAACCTGCTCAAGCCGCTGCTGTCGTCTGGCGACATTCGCTGCATCGGTTCGACCACCTTCCAGGAATTCCGCGGCATCTTCGAGAAGGACCGTGCCCTGGCACGGCGTTTCCAGAAGGTCGATGTCAGCGAGCCTTCGGTGGAAGACACCGTGGGGATCCTGCGCGGGCTCAAGGGCCGGTTCGAGAGCCACCACAACATCGAGTACAGCGACGAAGCCCTGCGCGCCGCTGCAGAGCTGGCCTCGCGCTACATCAATGACCGGCACATGCCGGACAAGGCCATCGACGTGATCGACGAGGCGGGTGCCTACCAGCGCCTGCAGCCTGAGGCAAACCGGGTCAAGCGTATCGAGGTGCCACAAGTCGAAGACATCGTCGCCAAGATCGCGCGGATTCCGCCAAAGCATGTCACCAGTTCCGACAAGGAGCTGCTGCGCAACCTTGAGCGTGACCTGAAGCTGACCGTGTTCGGGCAGGACGCGGCCATCGACTCGCTGGCGACGGCGATCAAGCTGTCCCGTGCAGGGCTCAAGGCGCCCGACAAGCCGGTGGGTTCGTTCCTGTTCGCCGGGCCTACCGGTGTCGGCAAGACCGAAGCGGCGCGGCAGTTGGCCAAGGCGCTGGGTGTGGAGTTGGTGCGCTTCGACATGTCTGAGTACATGGAGCGGCATACGGTGTCGCGCTTGATTGGTGCACCGCCAGGCTACGTCGGGTTCGACCAGGGTGGCCTGTTGACCGAGGCAATCACTAAGCAGCCGCATTGCGTGTTGTTGCTGGACGAAATCGAGAAGGCGCACCCTGAAGTCTTCAACCTGCTGCTGCAGGTGATGGACCACGGCACGCTGACCGACAACAACGGGCGTAAGGCGGACTTCCGTAACGTGATCCTGATCATGACCACCAACGCCGGGGCTGAGACTGCGGCGCGGGCTTCGATCGGGTTTACCCATCAGGACCACGCGTCCGATGCCATGGAAGTCATTCGCAAGAGCTTCACGCCGGAGTTCCGCAACCGCCTGGACACCATCATCCAGTTTGGCCGCCTGAGCCACGAAACCATCAAGAGCATCGTCGACAAGTTCCTTATCGAACTGCAGGCGCAGCTGGAAGATAAACGTGTGCTGTTGGAGGTCAGTGATGAAGCGCGCGGCTGGCTGGCGGCGTCGGGCTACGATGTGCAGATGGGTGCACGGCCGATGGCGCGGCTGATCCAGGACAAGATCAAGCGGCCGCTGGCTGAAGAGATCCTGTTCGGTGAGCTGGCCGAGCATGGCGGCGTGGTGCACGTCGACTTGCGCGATGGCGAGTTGGTGTTCGACTTCGAGACCACAGCTGAGGTGGCGTGATGGCGGGGGCCGCTTTGCGGCCCATTCGCAGCGCAAGGCTGCTCCTACAGGGTGTCACATTCCCAGGTAGGAGCAGCCTTGCGCTGCGAATGCGCTGCAAAGCAGCCCCAACCATTCTTGAAGGCACAAAAAAGCCCGGCACTTGGCCGGGCTTTTTCATGGCTTGGGCTTAGCGCGCACGATACGTGATGCGGCCTTTGCTCAGGTCGTAAGGTGTCAGTTCGACGCGGACCTTGTCGCCAGTGAGAATACGGATGTAGTTCTTGCGCATCTTTCCGGAGATGTGCGCGGTTACGACGTGCCCGTTTTCCAACTCCACGCGGAACATGGTGTTGGGCAGGGTGTCGACGACAGTACCTTCCATTTCGAAGCTGTCTTCTTTCGACATGCAGTTGAGCCCTCGGTGTCCAGTGTTGGCCCGACGCATAACCGCACCGGGCAAAAAAGTGGCGTGGATTATGCCGGAAAATAGTATTTCAAGCCAATGCTTTCAGTTGAGGGTGACCCAGCGCTGGTTGATCAGCAGCTCGATGGGGCGATACTGGGTCTTGTAGTTCATCTTCTTGCAGTTCTTGATCCAGTACCCGAGGTAAACCGCCTCCAGGTTCTGCCGAAGGGCTTCGGTGATCTGCCAGAGGATGGCGAAACGGCCCAGGCTGCGGCGCTCTTCGTCGGGCTCGTAGAAGGTGTAGACCGCTGACAGGCCGTTGGGCAGCAGGTCGCATACTGCCACCGCCAGCAGGCGCCCTGCCAGGCGGAACTCGTAGAACCAGCAGAAGGGCAGGTCGCGTACCAGGAAGGTGGAAAACTGATCACGGCTGGGCGGGTACATGTCGCCGTCGGCATGACGGGTCTCGATGTAGCGCCGGTACAGGTCGAAATACTCTTCCTTGAACGCCGGGCGTGCGGCGGTCACGGTCAAGTCGGCGTTGCGCTTGAGAATGCGCCGTTGCTGGCGGTTGGGGATGAAACGCGCCGCCGGAATGCGTGCTGGCACACAGGCGTTGCAGTTTTGGCAATGGGGGCGGTACAGGTGATCGCCGCTGCGCCGAAAACCCATCTCCGACAGGTCGGCGTACACGTTCACGTCCATTGGCTGGCTGGGGTCGAGAAACAGCGTGGTTGCCTGCTCCTCGGGCAGGTAGCTGCAGGAGTGGGGTTGAGTGGCATAAAACTTCAACCGCGCCAACTCTGTCATGATCAACCCCTTCGGTGAGACTTTGCCTTAAGTGTAAGCCAGCTCTGAGAACTCGCCTAGGGAACCCAAGAGGCGCTGTTGGGCTGGTCGAGGTAACGCGCCAGGTAGTCGGCAAAGTCGGCGCGGCTGATGGCGCGCGCGCCAAGGCTGTGCAGGTGATTGGTCGGCATCTGGCAGTCGATTAGCACAAAGCCGGCCTGGCGCAGGTGTGCGACCAGGGTCACGAAGCCGACCTTGGAGGCATTGTCGGCGCGGCTGAACATCGATTCGCCGAAGAACAGGCGGCCCATGGCCAGGCCGTACAGGCCGCCGACCAGCTCGCCGTCCTGGCGCACCTCCACCGAATGGGCGTAGCCGAGCCGGTGCAGTTCGCAGTAGGCGGCGCGCAAGGTGTCGGTGATCCAGGTGCCGTCGGCGTAGTCACGCGGCGCGGCGCAGGCGGCGATCACGCCGGCGAAGTCGGTGTCGAAACTGACCTGGTAGTGGCCCTGGCGCATGAACTTGGCCAGCGAGCGCGAGACGTGCAGTTCGTCTGGTAGCAGCACGGTGCGAGGGTTGGGTGACCACCAGAGGATCGGCTGGCCGTCCTGGTACCAGGGGAAGCAGCCGTGGCGATAGGCCTGCACTAGGCGCTCGGGGCTCAGGTCGCCGCCGGCGGCGAGCAAGCCGTTGGGTTCGTGCAGGGCCTTTTCCAGTGGCGGAAAGGTCAGCGAGTCGCGGGTCAGCCAGGTAAGCATGGTCTATCGTGCGGTGGGGGAGGGGAGTGGTCAGCATGGCGTGGCTGAAAAGCAGGGTCAATCACTGCGGTTCATTCGCCGTAGCGCAGGCAGCCCTTAGGCATTTTCCTACACATTCATGAGGCCTCAGGCACCATCCGGGACATTTGCTGTCACACCTGTGCAAAAACACAGCATAAGCCTTTGTCACAAAAGAAAATGCATGCTCAAATTGCAGCTAAGTGAAAGCAGCCCCCTCAAGCCCATGTGCGGCGCGCCGCCATGGCGGCTGGCGGGCAGTAATGTTAAAAGTAGTGGTTCATTGGCCAGACACCGGCCGATCACTATTGGACGCGCAGCACGCGCAGGAATAGACGCGTTTTGAAGAAATCCACCGCAACTCCAGCTCCCTTGCCAGTGCCTATGTGGCGGCAGCAGCTGCACTATCGTCTCAAGGAAGGTGCGTTGATCGCTGTCGGCGCCCTGTGCCTGTACCTGTGGATGGCGCTGCTGACCTACGACACTTCCGACCCTGGCTTCAGCCACACCAGCAACATTGACCAGGTGCAAAACGCCGCCGGGCGAGCAGGGGCCTACTTCGCCGACATCCTGTTCATGGTGCTGGGCTATTTCGCCTACATCTTCCCGCTGTTGCTGGCGATCAAGACCTGGCAGATCTTCCGCGAGCGCCACCAACCCTGGGAGTGGAGCGGCTGGCTGTTCTCCTGGCGCCTGATCGGGCTGGTGTTCCTGGTGCTGTCGGGCGCAGCCCTGGCGCATATCCATTTCCACCCGCCGGCGAGCATTCCGTTCTCCGCGGGCGGTGCCCTCGGCGAAAGCCTGGGCGAACTGGCGCGCAGCCTGTTGAACGTGCAGGGCAGCACGTTGATGTTCATTGCCCTGTTCCTGTTTGGCCTGACGGTGTTCACCGACCTGTCCTGGTTCAAAGTGATGGACCTTACCGGCAAGATCACCCTCGACCTGTTCGAGCTGGTGCAAGGCGCCGCCAACCGCTGGTGGGAAGCCCGCAACGAGCGCAAGCGCCTGGAGGCGCAGTTGCGTGAGGTGGATGAACCGAGTTTCAACACCGCGCCGGCGGCTGCGCAGAAGCGCGAGCCGGTCAAGCCTCAGCTGCGTGAGCGTAGCGTCGAGCGCGAAGAGGCGCCCGCCCGGCCTGCCCCAACACGCGAACCCGTGGTGGCGCGCGACACAGTGGTGCCCCGCGAGCAACCTGCGGCGCCAGTGATCATCCCGCCAGCCCCGGCCAAGGCGCCAGAGCCGAGCAAGCGGGTGATGAAGGAAAAACAGACCCCGCTGTTCGTCGACAGCGCTGTGGAAGGCACGTTGCCGTCGATCTCCATTCTCGATCCGGCCGAGCAGAAAAAGATCGAGTACTCGCCAGAATCCCTGGCCGGTGTTGGCCAACTGCTGGAAATCAAGCTCAAGGAATTCGGCGTGGAAGTCTCGGTGGACTCCATCCACCCAGGCCCAGTCATTACCCGCTACGAAATCCAGCCCGCGGCAGGGGTCAAGGTCAGCCGTATCGCCAACCTGGCCAAGGACCTGGCGCGCTCGCTGGCGGTGACCAGCGTGCGCGTGGTCGAGGTGATCCCGGGCAAGACCACCGTGGGTATCGAGATCCCTAACGAAAACCGGCAGATGGTGCGCTTCTCTGAAGTGCTGTCGTCGCCGCAGTTCGACGAGTCCAAGTCGCCGGTTGCGTTGGCCTTGGGCCATGACATCGGTGGCAAACCGGTGATCACCGACCTGGCCAAGATGCCGCACCTGCTGGTGGCCGGTACTACCGGTTCTGGTAAGTCGGTGGGTGTGAACGCGATGATCCTGTCGATCCTGTTCAAGTCCGGCCCGGAAGACGCGCGGCTGATCATGATCGACCCGAAGATGCTCGAACTGTCGATCTACGAAGGCATCCCGCACCTGTTGTGCCCGGTGGTCACCGACATGAAGGACGCCGCCAACGCGCTGCGCTGGAGCGTCGCCGAGATGGAGCGGCGCTACAAGCTGATGGCCGCGATGGGCGTGCGTAACCTGGGCGGCTTCAACCGCAAGATCAAGGACGCTCAGGAGGCCGGCGAGGTCATCCACGACCCGCTGTACCGTCGTGAGAGCATGGACGACGAGCCACCCGCGTTGAAGACCCTGCCGACCATCGTAGTGGTGGTCGACGAATTCGCCGACATGATGATGATCGTCGGCAAGAAGGTCGAAGAACTGATCGCCCGTATTGCCCAGAAAGCGCGGGCCGCCGGTATTCACCTGATCCTCGCCACCCAGCGCCCGTCGGTTGACGTGATCACCGGCCTGATCAAGGCCAACATCCCGACGCGCATGGCGTTCCAGGTGTCGAGCAAGATCGACTCCCGCACCATCATCGACCAGGGTGGCGCCGAGCAGTTGCTCGGTCACGGTGACATGCTGTACATGCCACCCGGCACCAGCTTGCCGATCCGCGTGCACGGCGCGTTCGTTTCCGATGACGAAGTGCACCGCGTGGTGGAAGCCTGGAAGCTGCGTGGCGCGCCGGACTACAACGACGACATCCTCAACGGCGTCGAAGAGGCCGGCAGCGGCTTCGAAGGCGGCGGCGGTGGTGGTGACGGCGACGATTCGGAAAGCGATGCACTGTATGATGAAGCCGTGCAGTTCGTGCTCGAGAGCCGCCGTGCCTCCATTTCCGCTGTGCAGCGCAAGCTGAAGATCGGCTACAACCGTGCCGCACGCATGATCGAGGCAATGGAGATGGCCGGCGTGGTCACCCCGATGAACAGCAACGGCTCGCGGGAAGTGATAGCCCCAGGCGGCCCGCGCGATTGATGAACACCTTGCCGGGCGCCTGCTGGGCGCCTGGCTCATTTACTGTCCTACGAGGATTTCCATGCGCGCGATTCGCATGCTGTTGGTTTCTGCCCTGGCCATGGGCTCTGTGTCGGCCCATGCCGGCGAGTTGGACGTGAAGCGCCTGACCCAGTTGCTGGAAAAGTCGCAGACGATCGATGCCAATTTCTCTCAGCTGACGCTGGGTGCCGACGGCACCAGCCTGCAGGAGACCAAGGGCCAGATGACCGTCAAGCGCCCGGGCCTGTTCTACTGGCACACCGATGCCCCGCAGGAGCAGGTGGTGGTGTCTGATGGCAAGATGGTCACCCTGTGGGACCCGGACCTTGAGCAGGCCACCATCAAGAAGCTTGATGTACGCCTGAACCAGACCCCGGCGCTGCTGCTGTCCGGTGACGTGTCGAAGATCAGCCAAAGCTTCGACATCGCGTCCAAGGAGCAGGGCGAAGTCATGGATTTCACCTTGAAGCCGAAAACCAAGGACACCTTGTTCGACTCCCTGCGCGTGTCGTTCCGCAAGGGGCTGATCAATGACATGCAGCTGATCGACAGTGTCGGCCAGCGGACCAACATCCTGTTCAGTGGGGTGAAGGCCAACCAGGCAGTGCCTGACAGCAAGTTCAAGTTCGATGTCCCGAAAGGCGCGGATATCATCCAGGAGTAACCGGAGCCCGTGATGGACCTGTTTCGAAGCGAACCCGTCGCCCAGCCCCTGGCTGCTCGCCTGCGCCCGTCCAACCTGGACGAGTACGTTGGCCAGGAGCACCTGCTGGCGCGCGGCAAGCCGCTGCGCGAGGCGCTGGAGCAGGGGGCGTTGCACTCGATGATCTTCTGGGGGCCGCCCGGGGTGGGCAAGACCACCTTGGCGCGGCTGCTGGCGCAGTTCTGTGACGCGCACTTCGAAACGGTCTCGGCGGTACTGGCAGGGGTCAAGGAGATCCGCCAGGCGGTCGAGGTGGCCAAGCAGCAGGCGGCCCAGTATGGCCGCCGCACCATCCTGTTCGTCGACGAAGTGCACCGCTTCAACAAGTCGCAGCAGGACGCCTTTTTGCCCTACGTGGAAGACGGCACGCTGATCTTCATTGGTGCCACCACCGAAAACCCGTCCTTCGAGCTCAACAATGCGTTGCTTTCGCGCGCGCGGGTGTACGTGCTCAAGAGCTTGGACGAGCCGGCGCTGCGCAAGCTCGTCGACCGTGCCTTGAGCGAAGACCGCGGCCTGGGCAAGCACAACCTGCAGGTGGGCGACGAGGCCTTCAAGATGCTCATGGCTGCCGCCGACGGCGATGGCCGGCGCATGCTCAACTTTCTCGAAAACGCCTCGGACCTGGCTGAAGATGGCAGCGAAATTGGCGTCGAGCTGCTGCAAAGCCTGCTCGGTGACAGCCGTCGGCGCTTCGATAAGGGCGGCGAGGCGTTCTATGACCAGATCTCGGCGTTGCACAAATCGGTGCGCGGCTCCAACCCCGATGCCGCGCTGTATTGGTTCGCGCGCATGCTCGATGGGGGGTGCGACCCGCTGTACATCGCCCGCCGCGTGGTGCGCATGGCCAGCGAAGACATCGGCAACGCCGACCCGCGTGCCCTGAGCCTGTGCCTGTCGGCGTGGGATGTGCAAGAGCGCCTGGGCAGCCCCGAGGGTGAGTTGGCCGTGGCCCAGGCCATCACCTACATCGCCTGTGCGCCAAAGAGCAATGCAGTGTACATGGGCTTCAAGACTGCCCTGCGCGAGGCGGCCGAGCATGGTTCGCTGGAAGTGCCGCTGCACCTGCGCAACGCCCCGACCAAGTTGATGAAGCAGTTGGGCTACGGCGACGAATACCGCTATGCCCATGACGAGCCCGATGCCTACGCTGCGGGCGAGGATTACTTCCCCGATCAGCTTGAGCCTCGCCAGTATTACCAACCCGTGCCCCGCGGCCTGGAGCTGAAGATCGGCGAGAAGCTACGGCACCTGGCCGAGCTGGATCGCAGCAGCCCCCGGCAACGGAGAAAACCATGATTGCACTGATCGCTGCTGTCAGTGCAGGCGGTATCGCGGGTACTTTGCTGCGCTTTGCGACCACCAACTGGGTGGTCGCCCACTGGCCACGGCACTTCTATCTCGGTACGCTGGCGGTCAATTTGATCGGCTGCCTGTTGATCGGCCTGCTGTATGGCCTGTTTTTGCACAAGCCCATGGTCCCGGTCGAGCTGCGCGCGGGCCTGATCGTCGGTTTCCTGGGCGGCTTAACCACGTTTTCCTCCTTTTCGCTCGATACCGTACGCCTCATGGAAAGCGGGCAGATGCCCCTGGCTTTGGGCTATACCGGTATCAGCGTGGTGGGCGGGCTGCTCGCGACCTGGGCCGGCCTGTCCTTGACCCGATTCTGAACCAACACCTACACATAACGAGAGAACGATATGCTCGATTCCAAACTGTTACGCGGCCAACTTCAGGAAGTGGCGGATCGCCTGGCCTCCCGTGGCTTCAGCCTGGATGTCGCGCGCATCGAATCACTGGAAGAGCGCCGCAAGGCCGTGCAGACGCGCACCGAGCAACTGCAGGCCGAGCGTAACGCCCGTTCCAAGTCCATCGGCCAGGCCAAGGCCAAGGGCGAAGATATTGCGCCGCTGATGGCCGACGTCGAGCGCATGGCCAACGAGCTGGCCGCAGGCAAAGTCGAGCTGGACGGCATTCAGGCTGAGCTGGATGGCATCCTGCTGACCATTCCTAACCTGCCGGACGCCAGCGTGCCGGTTGGTGCCAGCGAAGACGACAACGTTGAAGTACGCCGCTGGGGCACCCCTAAGGCCTTCGACTTTGAAATCAAAGACCACGTCGCCCTGGGCGAAATCAGCGGTGGCCTGGACTTCGAAGCGGCAGCCAAGCTGTCTGGCGCCCGCTTTGCCGTGCTGCGTGGCCCGATCGCCCGCCTGCACCGCGCGCTGGCGCAGTTCATGATCAACCTGCACACCGGTGAGCACGGCTACGAAGAGCACTACACCCCGTACCTGGTACAGGCGCCGGCCCTGCAAGGCACCGGCCAGCTGCCCAAGTTCGAGGAAGACCTGTTCAAGATCAGCCGCGAAGGCGAAGCTGACTTCTACCTGATCCCAACCGCCGAGGTTTCGTTGACCAACCTGGTTGCCGGTGAAATCCTCGATGCCAAGCAACTGCCGCTCAAGCTGGTCGCCCACACGCCTTGCTTCCGCAGTGAAGCCGGCGCATCGGGCCGTGACACCCGTGGCATGATCCGCCAGCACCAGTTCGACAAGGTCGAAATGGTCCAGGTAGTCGAGCCATCCAAGTCGATGGAAGCCCTCGAAGGCCTGACCGGCAACGCCGAGCGCGTGCTGCAGCTGTTGGAACTGCCCTACCGGGTACTGGCGCTGTGCACCGGCGACATGGGCTTCGGTGCGGTGAAAACCTACGACCTGGAAGTGTGGGTACCGAGCCAGGACAAGTACCGCGAGATCAGCTCCTGCTCCAACTGCGGTGATTTCCAGGCGCGTCGCATGCAAGCCCGCTGGCGCAACCCGGAAACCGGCAAGCCAGAGCTGGTGCATACCCTCAACGGTTCTGGTCTGGCAGTAGGCCGCACCCTGGTGGCGGTATTGGAGAACTACCAACAGGCCGACGGTTCGATCCGTGTGCCTGAGGTGCTCAAGCCGTACATGGGTGGTGTCGAGGTCATCCGCTAAATGGATTACCTGCCACTGTTCCACAAGCTGCAGGGCGGCCGGGTACTGGTCGTCGGCGGCGGTGAAATTGCCTTGCGCAAAGCGCGCCTGTTGGCCGATGCCGGCGCCGCGCTGCGTGTGGTGGCGCCCGAGGTTGACGGCCAACTGGCCGCACTGGCCCGGGAAGGTGGCGGTGAGGTCTTGGTGCGCGGCTATCAGGCGCCCGACCTGGTCGGTTGCCGGCTGGTGATCGCGGCCACTGATGACGCTGGGCTGAACGCCCAGGTGTCGGCCGATGCCCAGGCGCTCAACCTGCCGGTCAACGTGGTGGACGCGCCGGCCCTGTGCACGGTGATCTTCCCGGCCATCGTCGACCGCTCGCCGTTGGTGGTGGCAGTCTCCAGTGGGGGGGATGCGCCCGTGCTGGCGCGTTTGATTCGCGCCAAGCTGGAAGCGTGGATCCCTTCGGCCTACGGCGAGCTCGCCGGGCTGGCGGCGCGGTTCCGGCACCAGGTCAAACGCCTGTACCCAGACGTCAACCAGCGTCGCGGCTTTTGGGAAAATGTCTTCCAGGGCCCGATTGCCGAGCGTCAGCTGGCCGGGCAGGGTGCCGAGGCCGAACGCCTGTTGCAGGCCATGGTCGATGGCGCGCCGGTGCAGCAGGGCGGTGAGGTGTATCTGGTGGGGGCAGGGCCGGGCGATCCGGACTTGTTGACTTTCCGCGCCTTGCGCCTGATGCAGCAGGCCGATGTGGTGCTGTACGACCGCCTGGTGGCCCCGGCCATCATCGACATGTGCCGGCGTGATGCCGAGCGTATCTATGTCGGCAAGCGCCGCGCTGACCATGCCGTGCCGCAGGACCAGATCAACCGCCTGCTGGTCGACTTGGCCAAGCAGGGCAAGCGCGTGCTGCGCCTCAAGGGTGGCGATCCGTTCATCTTTGGCCGTGGTGGCGAGGAGATCGAACAGCTGGCCGAGCAGGGCATCCCCTTCCAGGTGGTGCCCGGCATTACCGCGGCCAGTGGTTGTTCAGCCTATGGCGGCATCCCGCTGACCCATCGCGATTACGCCCAATCGGTGCGCTTCGTGACCGGGCACCTCAAGGATGGCACCAGCAATTTGCCTTGGGATGACCTGGTGGCACCGGCGCAAACCCTGGTGTTCTACATGGGGTTGGTGGGTTTGCCGACCATTTGCGCCGAACTGATTCGTCATGGGCGTGCGGCCAGCACGCCAGCGGCGCTGGTGCAGCAAGGTACTACGCGCAATCAACGGGTGTTTACGGGCACCCTGGCGGATCTGCCGGCGCTTGTCGCCCAGCATGAAGTGCATGCACCGACCCTGGTGATTGTTGGGGAAGTGGTGCAGTTGCGTGAGAAGCTGGCGTGGTTTGAAGGTTCGCAACATAGCTGAAACGGGTGGGGCCGCTTTGCGGCCCTTCGCAGCACAAGGCTGCTCCTACACGTTTGGTGCACGCCTGTGTAGGAGCAGCCTTGTGCTGCGAAGGGCTGCAAAGCAGCCCCGCTGTGTCACCGGTTAACCCAGATCCCCTGGCCCGCCAACCGCTCCCGATCATGCGCCACACCAAAGTCCTGCAACGGCCCTTTAGGCACGATCCCATTCGGGTTGATGGTCTTGTGGCTCATGTAGTAATGCTTCTGGATATGCTCCATATCCACCGTCTGCGCCACCCCCGGCCACTGGTACACTTCGCGCAGCCAGTTTGACAGGTTGTGGTAGTCGCTCAGGCGTCGCAGGTTGCACTTGAAGTGCCCGTGGTACACCGCATCAAAGCGCACCAGCGTAGTGAACAGGCGTACATCCGCCTCGGTGAGGTACTCGCCAGCAAGGTAGCGATTGCGGCTCAGCACGTCTTCCAGGTAATCCAGCTCATTGAACACCTCGTCAAACGCGGCCTCGTAGGCCTCTTGCGTGGTGGCGAAGCCTGCGCGGTAGACGCCATTGTTCACCGCGGGGTAGATCCGTTCGTTCAGCGCTTCGATCGCCGGGCGCAAGGGCTCGGGGTAGAGGTCCAGGCGGTTGCCGGTCAGCTCGTCGAAGGCGCTGTTGAAGATGCGGATGATCTCGGCCGATTCGTTGTTGACGATACGCTTCTCTTTTTTGTCCCACAGCACCGGCACGGTAACGCGCCCGGTGTAGTGCGGGTCATCCTGGGTGTAGCGTTGGTGCAGGAATTCGAGTGCATCGAGGTGGTCGCCGGTGGAGCCCTGCTGCTGGTCGAAGGTCCAGCCATTTTCTTGCATCAGCCAGCTCACAACCGATACATCGATGAGCGGCGACAGGCCCTTGAGGGCACGGAAAATCAGGGTGCGGTGCGCCCATGGGCAAGCCAGCGACACATACAGGTGATAACGGCCGGCCTCGGGTGCGGGCAACGCGTTGCGGCGCTGGGCGTTTTCGCGTTTAAAGGCCCCGTCTTTGCCGGTTTCATACCACTGGTCGTGCCACCGGCCGTCGATCAAAAGGCCCATGTTGAGCTCCTGGAACAAAGTTGTTTGTCGTTGGAGCCCAGTCTAGGGAATATCGTTCGAATAAATAGCGCAAAGACTCGGGGTCTTTAATCGATTAAATCGATGCGTTGCGTTCGCGCCAGTAGCGACGCGCTGTGGCGAAGGCGTCGTCACGGTTCTGCCCCAGCCCGCGCAAGGCCAGGGCCATGGTGGCGACCACGGCCATTTCGCCGTAGCTGTCTTCGGCTTCGCCCTGCCACACGGCGAGCAGTTGCTGCGGCTGCAGGCTCGGTGGTTTGACATGGCGGCGTTCGCTCAGGGCTGGCCACTCTTCATCCCAGGCCTCACCCGCTGTAGTGCCATAAAGATGGCTGATGACATCGGGATTGACCTCGATCTCGCCGCCATCGCCCTTGATCACCACGGCATGGTCGCCGAGCAGACGGCTAGCTTCACGGTGCACCGCCTGGTAGCCAGGGTGGAAGATGCTCTGCAGGCCGCAGCGCGCACCCAGCGGGTTCAGTACCCGAGCCAAGGAGTGAATTGGCGAGCGCAGGCCCAAGGTGTTGCGCAGGTCAATCATGCGTTGCAACTGGGGTGCCCAGTCCTGCAACGGGAAAAACGCCAGCCGCTGCTGGTCGAGCGCGGTGCTGACAGCCGCCCAGTCGCGGCACAGCGGAATCTGCAGCTGTTCGAGCAGTTGTTCAGTGAACATGCGCCCGGCGGTGTGGGCGCCGCCGCCATGCATCAGGATGCGCACCCCGTTGTTGGCCAGGCACTTGGCCGCCAGCAGGTACCAGGGCAGGTGGCGCTTCTTGCCCGCGTACGTGGGCCAGTCCAGGTCCACGGCAAGGTGCGGCGCTTGCAAGTGGGCGCGCAGGGCCTCGGTGAAACCGGCCAGTTCATCGGCGCTTTCTTCCTTGTGCCGCAGCAGCATGAGGAAGGCACCGAGCTGGGTGTCCTCGACTTTGCCTTCCAGCAGCAAGGTCATGGCCGCGCGGGCTTCTTCGCGGGTTAGGCCGCGCGCGCCGCGCTTGCCTTTGCCAAGGATGCGCACGAATTCGGCGAACGGGTGTTCGGCGGGTGTTTCCAGGGTGAGCGGGCGTGGTTCGATCATATGCAGTTGGTCGGCTTGGGCAGGCCCGCCAGCTTGGCGGCAAGTTTGGCAGGAGTGCCGTTGAACAGGCGGTTCAGGTGCGGGCTGTTGCCCTTTTCTGGGCCCAGCTTCAGCGCGGTGTACTTGATTAGCGGGCGTGTGGCCGGCGAAAGCTGGAATTCCTGGTAGAACTGGCGCAGCAGCTCGAGGATTTCCCAGTGGTCAGCGGTCAGCGGGATGCCTTCACGTGTGGCGAGGGCATCGGCGACGGCAGGGGACCAGTCGTGCAGGTCGACCAGAAAGCCGTCCTTGTCCAGGGCAATCGTTTGATCGCCAACGTTCAGCGTACTCATAGCCAGCTGTTGACCTTGTCGTAATGCAGCGACAGCTCGACGAATGCAGCATAGTCCACAGGCGTGGCCAGGTCGTTGGCGACCGCGCGGGCGTGCAGGTCTTCTTCGAGGGCGAACAAGCGCTGCTCGAGCGCGGCGGCTTGCAGCTGGTGCTGGGGCTCGCTGCCGGCGTGCAGTGCATAGACCGCATCACCGCACAGCAGCAGTGCATCGTCGGCACCGAGCAGGCGCAGGCAACTGGCCAGGCGGTCGTCGCCGAAGGGCGAGTGGGCAATTACATGCAGGGTTGTCATCACAGCGTTACCACCTGGTCAAAACGGGCGATCAATGCGGTCAGTGCCGCGTCGTCTAGCACCTGCACCGGCAGCGCCAGGGTGTCGGCGGCAAGGCCGCGCTGGCGCAGGCTATGGCTGCAGGCGAAGAGCGCTTCGACGCCGAACATTGGCAAGGCCTGCAGGTTGGCCGCCAGGTTCTTCAGTTGCAAAGTTGAAGGTTGCTGGCCCGGGGCGAGCTGGAACACGCCATCGTCCAGGAACAGCATGCCCAGCGGCAGGTCGAACGCGCCACCGGCCAGTGCGATGTCCAGCGCCTCACGGGCCGATGGGCCGTTCCAGGGTGCCTGGCGGCTGATGATCAACAAGGACTTGGCCATTTCAATCGCCTCCGAAGCAGATCAGCCGATCGGCACTCTGCGCCGCCTCGTGCAGTTGGCCGAGCCCGGACAGCTCCCAGGGCTTGGGCAGGTTCGCGGCCGGCCGTTGATAGCGGCTGGCTTCGGCCTCGTCGAGCACGCCACGGCGCAACGCAGCGGCAATGCACACCACCGCGTCCAACTGGTGGTGGTCGATGAAGGTGCGCCATTGGGCGGCGACATCCAGCTCGTCCTGGGGCGTAACCACGTTGGCTGAGGCACTGTGTACCCCGTCCTGATAGAAGAACAACCGGGCAATCTCATGCCCGCCGGCCAGCACCGCCTCGGCAAAGCGCAGGGCGCGGCGCGAGGAGGGCGCATGGGCCGGGGAAAAAACCGCGATAGCGAATTTCATGGACAACTCATGCAAAGGAATGCCGCCATGATAAAGCAAAAAAGCCCAAGCCCGCTCATACAAGGACCTCGTGGCCTTGTGCAGAGGGGGTGGGCTTTTCAGCGAGGCGCTGAAGGGTCAGGCGCGCTCTTTGCTCTCTGGCAGGAACCAGTTCAGCACCAGGGCGCAAATACCGCCGGTGGCGACGCCCGACTCCAGCACATTGCGGATTGCCGCCGGCATGTGGGCCAGGAACTCAGGCACCTGGGCCACGCCCAGGCCCAAGGCCAGCGACACGGCAATGATCAGCAGGGCGCGACGGTCCAGCTGCGTGCTGGCCAGGATGTTGATACCCGAGGCCGCTACCGCGCCGAACATCACCATGGCCGCGCCACCCAGTACTGGCTCTGGTACCGCCTGGATTACTCCGGCAACCGACGGGAACAGGCCCAGCAGCACCAGCATCACGGCGATCCAGATGCCAATATGGCGGCTGGCGATGCCGGTCAGCTGAATAACACCGTTGTTCTGGGCGAAGATCGAGCTGGGGAAGGTGTTGAACAAGCCGGCCAGCAGCGAGTTGGCGCCGTTCACCAGCACACCGCCTTTGATCCGCTGCATCCACACCGGGCCTTCGACCGGTTGGCGCGAGACCTTGCTGGTGGCGGTAACGTCACCAATGGCTTCCAGCGATGTCACCAGGTAGATCACCAACATCGGGATGAACAGCGCCCACGAGAAGCTCAGGCCAAAGTGCAGCGGCGTGGGCACCTGGAACAGCGCAGCCTCGTGCATGCCGGTGAAGTCCAGGCGGCCGAGGTAGCCCGCCAGCGCATAGCCCACCGCCAAGGCGATGACGATGGCGCAGCTGCGCATCCATACCACCGGGATGCGGTTGAGAATGACGATGATCGCCAGCACCACGCCCGACAGCAGCAGGTTTTCGCCATTGGCGAAGGTGCCGTTGGCCATCGCGCCAAAGCCGCCGCCCATGCTGATCAGGCCGACCTTGATCAGGGTCAGGCCAATCATCAGCACCACGATGCCGGTCACCAGTGGCGTGATCAGGCGTTTGACGAACGGCAGGATGCGCGACACACCCATCTCAACGAACGAGCCTGCGATCACCACGCCAAAAATGGCCGCCATTACGCCTTCTACCGGCGTGCCTTGCTTGACCATCAGCGCACCGCCAGCAATCAACGGCCCGACGAAGTTGAAGCTGGTGCCCTGAACAATCAGCAACCCCGCGCCAAACGGCCCGAAGCGCTTGCACTGAACGAAGGTGGCGATGCCGGAGATCACCAGCGACATGGATACGATCAGGTTGGTGTCCCGCGCCGAAACACCCAGCGCCTGGCAAATCAGCAGGCCAGGTGTCACGATCGGCACGATGATCGCCAGCAGGTGCTGCAGCGCCGCCAGCAGGCCGATCAGCAGCCGTGGCTTGTCCTCAAGACCCAGCACCAGTTCATTGGCAGGCGCCGATGCGCCTGGGCTGTGTTCGTGTGAGCTCATTGCAGAAAGCCGCCCCGGAAGAAAAAAGGAGCGCATTCTACGGGCTGAAGCGCAATTGGGGTAGGGGCAAGCACGATGGCGGCATGATCGGTGTCTGTTCGCTCAATAAGCTGACTTTTAAGTCAGTCTTTGGCGCACAAAAAAGCCCGCCGAAGCGGGCTTTTCCATGAGGCGCAGTATCAGTCGTCGCGGCCCATGATGCCGAACAGCTGCAGCAGGCTGACGAACAGGTTGTAGATCGATACATACAGGCTGATGGTCGCCATGATGTAGTTGCGCTCGCCGCCATGGATGATCGCGCTGGTCTGGAACAGAATGCAGACCGACGAGAACAGCACGAAGCCAGCGCTGATCGCCAGTTGCAGGCCGCTGATCTGGAAGAAGAAGCTGGCAACCACCGCACCCAGCAGCACGAAGAAGCCTGCCGTGATGAAGCCGCTGAGGAAGCTCATGTCCTTGCGGGTGATCAGCACATAGGCCGACAGGCCACCGAACACCAGTGCGGTCATGGCGAATGCCGAGCTGACCACTTCAGCGCCACCGGCCATGCCCAGGTAACGGTTGAGGATAGGGCCGAGGATGAAGCCCATGAAGCCAGTGAGGGCGAAGGTGGACACCAGGCCCCAGGCCGAATCACGCAGTTTGTTGGTGAGGAAGAACAACCCGTAGAAGCCGATCAGCACCACGAACACGTTCGGGTAGCCGACGCGCATCTGCTGGGCCACAAAGGCCATGACACCGCTGAAGGCGAGGGTGAGTGCCAGCAGGCTGTACGTGTTGCGCAGGACTTTGCTGATCTCCTGCTGCTCGACCTGCTGGCCGTGGTGTACGGCGTAATCCTGTTCGCGCATGGCGAGGCTCCTTGGTAAACCTGTGGTTTCAGACGTTCAGATGCTAGGAGTCTATCAGACGTCCTGCAACCCGCGACACAGAGAGTTTGACAGCGTGTTTCATTACGGTATTATGGCGGCCGCAAAACGAGCTGGAAGCGTGGCCGAGTGGTTTAAGGCAACGGTCTTGAAAACCGTCGATGGGCAACTATCCTAGAGTTCTTATCTAAGGTAGTCCCTAGATGCACACTTCAGGATAGCCAAGCGATTGCATCGGGAAATTGGCAGAGTGGTTGAATGCACCGGTCTTGAAAACCGGCGAACGTGAGAGCGTTCCCAGGGTTCGAATCCCTGGTTTCCCGCCAGACATAGACAAATAAAGGGCTAGAGAAATCTAAGCCCTTTTTTTGTGCCTGATTTTTCTATTTTTTCCGGTGCGGAAGCGCTGTGTTGCTTGGCGAGCATGCTCATCAGCTGCCCTCAGCTGCGCTCAGATGCACGCTAATGCACACTTCTCGGTTGATGGATTCTTCAAAAATCCAACTGCACACTTGCTGTGCGCCTGGCTAGGCTTCGCCCAAGCCGCTTTAGTCATCCACGATGACTCCCATCTCAACGAAATGCTAAGCGCAGCCCTTGGCAGAATCATTGCGCCCACTGAAACCCTAGCGATGTCATCAAGCACTCAGCTCAAATTACGCCATTCACACACTGTCGTAAGCGGTCAGCCACGATCTGAGGTCTGAATCGCCCCTAGCTTTCTAGGCACTCTCCTAGCCCAGAAAAAGCGTTTTCTCTCTAACAGCTTGGCTGGACGCTAATGACGCTTGACGATCAGCACCTTGGGCTTGGCTGCTGTCTGGTCAGGCAATGGCGACGCGGGTAGAGTGGCTTTATGCCATGAGGTTGCGCGGGTATCGACCTCTTCTGAATGCCGGAGAGCGTTAGAAAGGAGTTTATCGTTGAAATGGATTAGTGCGCTTGAGCTTGGGGTCTGGGCCAATACGCTCCAAGCAGAGAATAAATTGCCCGAGCTCGTCTCAGAAATGATATGGGCCACTGCGTCCAAGGTCAGACGTCAGAGGTTTCTGTACGGTGACATGGGTCAGGTTCGTGGTTATGACGGATATTTGGATGCAGACTCGAACTCTCCGTTTGTACCTGACGGCAAGTCTATCTGGGAGTTTGGAACCAATAGTGCCGGTAAAGCCAAGGCTGAGCAGGACTACAAAAAACGAACCGATGAAGTGGACTCGCAGACTCGGTCAGATCACACGCTAGTTCTCGTGTCTCCCAGAACCTGGAATACGCCTCAAGACAAGGTTGAGGATTGGCTAGCTGAAAAAAACAAGTCTGCGCAGTGGAAGCGTGTGGTCTATGTCGATGGGCAGATCCTTGAGGATTGGCTTCAGAAATGTCCGGCAGTAGCTTCCCGCTGGGCTCGCAGCGATTTTCAACTGGCCCCTCAGAACGGTGTACTCAGTACGGAAGAGTTCTGGATCGAGTTTTCCTCCCAGTTCAAGCCTTGTCTTGTCGAGGAAGTCCTGCTCGCTGGACGGGAGTCGCAGGCGGAAGATCTCTTGCTCAAGCTGGCTAGAGAGGATGGATGTTGGGCCTTTTCTGCTGATACCAGCGACGAGGTTATCGCCTTTGCTGTTGCAGCAATACGAAAAGCCCCTGATACGGTTCGCAAGTTCCTAGAGTCACGCACGTTGATCGTAGAGACAGAAGAAGCTGCACGTCATCTGGCCAGCACTTCAAATCTGATATACCTGCCAAGAAAAGCTGCACGTAAAAGCGCAGGGCTCCTCATGAAGCGTGGGCCCACCGTCATCAGTGCTGGGGTGAGTGACAAAAAAATCGACCATGTCGAGTTGCGACGACCATTGAGCAGTGAGCTTAGCAAAGCGTTTGTGCTGATGGGAATGAGTGAAAGCGAAGCCTATGATTCCGCTCGTAGCTGTGGCCGAAGCTTAGCGGTGTTTGCCCGCCTCAATCCCAACGGCTACACGGAATACCCCGAGTGGCGAGAGAGTGGGCTAGAACTGGTTCCAGCTCTACTTGCGGGAGCATGGGACTCGGATGTGGAACACGACAAGAATATCCTCAGCTCGCTCAGCGAGCAGGACTACGACGATGCGGAAGATGCACTGCGTAAGTATCTTCAGATGTCGGATTCACCCATCGAGTGTGAAGACAACCTTTGGGCGACGAGGGCGCCCGTAGATGTATTCCTGAACATTGCGTCCCAAATTGGACGTCGGCACCTCAAGCTGTTTCGGGAAGCCCTGATTGCCGTTTTTGACACAGCTGTCGCTTCGCACGCCCCTCCGAAAGCTGAAGATGCGTTTGTGATGCCTACAAAACGCGCCATTGCGACAGAGCACAGTGAGCATTTGAAAAAGGGGATGCTGACAACCCTGCTTCATATGGCGGTTCTGCACAGTCCAGCCTGCTTTACGGCTGCAGGTAAAGACCCTCAGCGCTACGTGGATGAACTTGTTCAATCGATCACGGGCTTATCATCCAATTCTGTGCTGATCGCCAGTTTAGAACAGAACCTGCAACTGCTTGCAGAGGCGTCGCCAAATTCTTTTCTTGAGGCCCTTGAGCGTCAGCTTGAGGGCGATTCGCCTTCAATCCGGCCTATTTTTGATGAGCATCCTGGTGTGCTTAGCCCGGTTACCTACCACTGTGGCCTCTTGTGGTCGCTTGAGGTGCTTGCATGGGATGCGACGTCATTTGAGCGTGCGGTACTTTGCCTGGCCAAACTCGCGGCCATCGATCCGGGAGGCAGGCTAACCAACCGACCTATCAACAGTCTGCGAGAGATATTCCTATCTTGGTCACCCTGCACCTCCGTAAGAACGAATCGACGGCTGGCAGTTTTGCAGAGCATTGTGAAGCAGGTTCCAACTATCGCCTGGCCACTGCTGGTAAGTCTGCTTCCTCGAACAGGTGACATCAGCAGCCCTACCGCAAGACCAAAGTTCAGGGATTATGAGCGTGATGATCGGGAGAACCTGACCTATGGGCTTGTGTGGGAAAGCGAAGCGAAAATCATCGCGCTCGCGCTCAACGAAGCGGGTGCGTTACCTGATCGCTGGGAGGCTTTGATCGGAGCCATGGCACATTTCCAGGAGGCCCCGTTCAGTGCTCTGACCAATCGTCTGAATGAGGTGCTCGGCGAAGTCTCTGGCGAGGATCGGGTCAGTATGTGGAAGTCTTTGAATGTCGAGGTTAAGCGTCACCAGAAGTATTCGAACGCTAACTGGGCCATGTCTGAGGAGAGGCTGAAGCGTCTCCTGTTCGTGGCAGACAAACACGCGCCCGAGGAGTTGGTGGAAAGCCAGAGTTGGCTTTTCGATGATTGGATGCCGCCAGTCGAAGGAGTTGATGATGAGGATGCAGACCCTATTGAGCTTGTCGAAGATGCTCGACTGGTCGCGTTGAGAACAATCCATGAAGCGCGGGCAGTTCCAGGGCTCTTGGCGCTCTTGAAGCGGGCGGCGCATGCGCGACTTGTAATGTCCACCATTAGCCGCCTTGAGTTGCCATATGAGCAGTTGTGGGAGCTATTTACCAGTACGTTAGCCCACGATTCCAAGCAGATGGATTTGGCCGCAAGCTTCTCGCTTGCAGAGGGCGTTTCCCGTTTTGGGAAGCAATGGATGGAGGAAGCGCGTGCGGCTTTGTTGCACAGCGATCTAACTGTCGAATGCCTTGCGCAAATATTCGCGTTCGTTCCCGATGAGCTAAGAATCTGGCTTTACGTCGAGTCATTCGGCGATGACGTTGAGCGCGCCTACTGGTCGCAAAAGGCACCATACCCCATAACCTTAGACACAAACGAGCTGCTGTATGCGATGAAGAAGTACCTCATGGTCGATCGGCCTACTGCAGCATTGAGCGCGGCCTCTCGCCGACTCCAAGACATACCGTCGCAGCTTGTCATCTCCCTGCTCAAGGCCGGGGTTGGTGAGCATAACTCCAACTCAGTGAGCTCCAGCTTTTTCGATGTAGAGAAGGTCATTGACGACTTGACGGAGCGATCTGATGTTGCGATTGAGGAAGTGGCAAGCTTGGAGTTCATCTATCTGCAGGCGCTTCGTGAAGAACCCAAAACCCTTCATAAAATGCTGCTTGAGCAACCTGAATTTTTTATGGGCATGGTCAGGCGGGTGTTCAGGGCTGAAGGCGCCGAGCCATCTGAAGTTTCTGACACTGATAGGCAGCATGCATCAAACGCGTATCGTCTTCTCAAGAGTCTTAACCGGCTGCCTGGCCAATCTGGAGAAGAGGTCAATGAGCAATCTTTGTTGAGTTGGTGTCAGGAGGTTCGGCGCTTAGGTGTTGAGTCAGATCGCGAGGCCATTACCGACCAAATGATCGGCCAAGTACTAGCACATGCGCCAGTAAGCCATGAAGACGGTGCTTGGCCTCACGAAGCTGTTAGGCATGTCATTGAAGCCCTCGCATCGGAAGAGATCGAGCGCGGGATCCAGATCGAGCGATTCAACATGCGAGGGGTTGTGGTCAAGAACATGGGTGAAGGGGGTGAGCAGGAGCGCGTCCTAGAGCAGCAAACACGAGACTGGGCTAAGGCATCGGTGAACTTTGTTCGCACGAGTGCGATGCTTGAGCTGATTGCAGATTCTTGGGCCTCGGACGCTGAGCGTGCTGATTCGCAAGCGAAACAATGGGCGATGCGTGAATGATGGCATAGCCGCTATGTGTGGAAAATCTTGTCCGAGTTAGTGTCTCTTAAGGTTAGATGAAGCCATCAGCCGAGCATTCCGGTTTTCTCTAAGCGGACATGGAGTTGGAGGAGGCTTGCGATAATGTTTTGTTGATGTCGACGTTGAATGCAGTGGCTCTGGGTGATCACGCTGTTTGAAAACCTAGGGCCCTGAACGATTTCAGGGAACGGCGCTTTAGTGTATGAAGATCTCACGATCTCGACCGCGACGGGAGATGCAAGCCCGGGTAAACAGCGGTGAAATGCTCCTACAAGGACTGTAGCACTCAGTTTTCCTGTCACCTGTGGCGCCGAGCGGCCTCACCTGACTGCACTAAACCTTCAGACTTGTCATTCCAGTGCTGCCTTTAGAACTCAATGCCCGTCCCGGTCTCGATCAGCTCGAAGTAGTACTTGATCCTTAGCTCAAGAAGATTGCGGAAAGGAGGCGGCGTAGTTCGGGCTAGGTCATCCAGGTGCGCCTTCAGCCTCGTGAGCCAATCAAATTCAGCATGTAGTTCGTGACGGCGGTATCGAATTGATTCGTACCGACGTGCTAGGCTTGCGAACAATTGGGCGTTAGGCGAGGAATCGACGATCAGCAGCTTCGAAAACTGATCAACAGGTATATGCTGCAAAATGGCTGCATTGCCATAATTCCCTTTATTTATACCGAGCTCATACAAAGAACTGTAATTCTCCTTTGATGATTCGAGTATTTTAATGTAATTAGCTGCCTTGTCTTTTATGTCCTTGTCGCATGCCATTTGTGTGGCAATTTTGGTTAGCTTATAGATGAACTTGAAGGAGTCGTCGTCCTTGGAGGTATAACCAAGCCCACCATACGAATCCGGGATAAAATCAAATGTTTTCTTGTCTGCTATGAGCTTGTTTTGAGCAGTCAATTCCCGAAGGTAGTCAGCAAAGTAGCGCGGTAGATCCACTCCAGACAGCAGGTCGTCTCCGAATTCCTTGAGTCCAATAACAATGCCGGCTACGTGAAGAATCAATCCTGGATGTAAGTGCGTACGGTCGGAAAGCTCGTCAATCAGTTTCAGCCTCGCCTTCTGATATTCGGTGCCGGTCAGGTCAGTCCAGCTCCACAGCAGCCGCCAGGCGGGTGTCTCGGTATACCCTACGACCAATGGGTGCTGAGCGAGAGCGGCATCGATGGCTTGAGTGTCAATCAATCCAGAGCTGTAGATTGATGCCAAAATTTTTGGGTGGATGATGGGGTTGAACCATTTGACGTGTACGTATCTAGCCTTGAGGGCGTCAAATCTATCCCTTTCTTCGGACTTGGCCGATTTACCGAAAAGCAGGCTGTAATTCTCAGATATCGGCAGTGCCTTCAAGTGCTCTAGAGAAAGGTCGCTGCTCCGATATTCGTGACCAGTGGCTATCATATAGAGCAGCAGTTGTTTGAGCGCCTCATCTGCTGTTTGGAGCCTATTATCAACAGCCTCTACGATACGCTCGTACTCGGCGAGAATTGAACGTAAGTTGCGGTAGTTAGGTTTTCCTGAGGCCGAGAAGGTTTCTAGCAGGACTGTCTTCTCTTTCTCGATTGTTTTCTTTGCGGCGCGGCTCTTGACTTTGCCGATAAGCTTGTCGAGGACTTCTAGCGGATCGGATTTGACTTGGATGGTTTTGCCGACAAGCTTTTCTTTTTGCTTGGTGTAGGTGAGGACTTCTGATTCTGGGATGTCATGTTCATTTGCCAGGATGATGACCTTGAGTCCCTCGTGTTCGACATAGCTATTGATGAAACCCATGACTTCGCTAATGGGCATCGCACAACGCTCAAGGTCGTCGAATACTAAAATGCGTCCTTCGAGCTTCAGTGCCAAGTCCTGAATGATATTTTGGTTCTCAGCGCTTGAGTTTACATCGGTGCCAAAGTAGCCGTTGAGGCCTTTCGAGATAACGCTGCCTACAAGCTTTGCTGCGGTGGAGTTCAGATAAGGATGGGCTTGGGAGAAAAATTGATCAGTAATTTGAGTCGTGCTGGTAACACCGTACAGGCTCGCATAGAGGTAGTTTGGCGCTTTCTTCTCGGCTTTGCCTTTGGCTTTGCCCTGACCGTTGGCAACCGCTGGAGCCTGAACGCGGTCATCAAGGTATTTCTTGATGAAGAAGGTTTTCCCTGCACCCCACGGGCCGTTGAGCATCACCGCGTAGGCGGCATCGGTTTCCGAGTTGAGGTAGTAGTCCAAGAATACAGAAGCATGCATGCCCATCACTCGATCCCGTCCATAGTGTCGAGAGCCTCTGCCTCGACTGAAAAAGTGACCGGAATATTGCCAAAGAATCCGTAGCATTCAAGCTATCCCCGGATGCATTCTCTAGCCCAGAGAGGCCTGCACCTGGCCCACCTCCCGACAATCCGCGCTCCAGCAGGCCCTAAGCACTGCAGAGCAAATCCCCCAAAGTACCTCGCTCTGAGTCGCCGAAATCTCCTAGTGACGCGACAGTCGATGCGATGTACGTTACGCCTGCTGCGCGACATTACACTGCACCGATCAAATCGGTTGAGGGCATCACCATGGCAGGCGTTGAGAGCGAGGAAATCGACGATTTCGATGAAGAGGAATTGTCAGATGAGGAGCGTGAGGCGGAATATGACAGCCTAGAAGAGATCTTCGGCTGCGAAAGTCGGGAAGATGCTGAAGAGCAAGCATACGACCAAGTGCTCAAGCAAATAGAGCGACCGGACTGAAGTCCCGGATTGCTAAGAGTTCTCCAGAGCCCCAAAACGCCGACATGTCCGCGATTTGGGGCTTCGAGATTTAAGGTGCAGGGCCAACCATTGCGGTCAGAGCGCGACTTGCGCAACCTGCCTCAACAACCGAGTCTGGAAATCACCGGTCTTCCCACGAGCGCTGTCAGTGCAGGCAGCCTCTTGCTTCGGATGTAGTCGATGCTCCCCACCAGATACACGCAGTCTCTAGCCCGAGAAATGGCGACGTTCATGCGTCGGTCGTCTGCATAGAACGTGGCGGGCCCCACGGTGCGCACGAACGAGAAGAAGACGACGTCAGCCTGCCGCCCTTGGAACGCATCGACAGTGTCCACCTCGATCGTCAGGTGATCATGGAAATCGAGCGTGCCCAAAGCGAGCTTGAGCTGCCTGCACTGTGCGCGGTACGGCGTGATCACGGCTACACTCAGGCGTTTGCCGTCGCTGAAGTAGGGCTTGGCCTTTTCACCTTGAGGAGTAGCGCTGGTTGCATTGAGCAACACATCACCAGAGTCCGCAGCATTATCACCAGCTGCAGCCTCAGCAATCGCCGCAGCTTTTGCTTCGCCGATTTGCTCGCACATGGTCTTCAGACGATCAACGATAATCTGAATCTCGCGCTTGTTGATAAGTGTCTTCTCTTCTTCGTTTTTGCGTTCAGGTGGGACGATGTAGCCCTTGGAATTGTAGGTCAGCCAGGCGAAGTGCTCAAACAGACCATTACCTTCCGTGCGGCTGTGGGCGAGGGTGTTGTTGTAGAAGTGCTTGGAGATGAATTTTCCGATCTCAGGCAGCATCCGGTACTGCTTCAGCAGCGTGCCTTTCATGTGCTTTGGGAAGTTTTCAAAGATGCGCTCGATGACGCCGCCTCTGATGAGCTTTTCCTGGGTCTTGTCGAGTGCCGAGAGGGCTGAAGACTCTTCTTTGCAGAAGGTCGGTGGCAACTGCTTGTGATCGCCGACCAAGACGCACTTGCGAGCCACTGTGAGTGCCATTAGCCACTCGGGCAGGGTAGCCTTGGAGCACTCATCGACAATGGCCAGGTCGAACATGTCACTGTCCTTGTCGATGAAGTGATCCACCTGATTGCAGGTCACGCCGATGATCTGATGTCGGTTGGCGAGGTTGCGCACTAGCCACCGTGGAAGGTCGACGCTCCCGTCGCTGTTCGTGCGTCCGCGATCCAGCTTTTGCCACAAACGCTCTGTGAGCTCTGGCGCTTTCTCCCAGGCATCTCTCCAAACGGCATCAGCCCGATCTAAAGCTTGTACTTCGATGGCTGCTAAGTTTTCCAAGGTGACGACCATGAAGCGTGGGTAGCGCATCACCATGGACATGTCGGAAGCTGGAAGGTGCGTGGTCAGGCGATCAAGGGCGTTGTCGACTGCGACGTGTGTTTCGGAGCTGATGAGGATTCGCGCTTCGGGTTTGCTACGTAGGGTTTGGAGGATGATCTCCACGATTGCAGTGGTTTTACCGGTGCCAGGAGGCCCTTGGAGGAAGAAAATGTCTTCGCAAGCCAAGGCTTTCTGGATTTGGGAGTAGGCATAGGTATCAGTCAGGTAACACTCCTGCACGGGTGTAGTGGCGTGGATGGCCATCGAGTCGTGCAGCCCCAGCTCGGCAAGTTCAGCAGCAACCTTCGTTTTGCGATCGGTAGCGTCGAGGTTCTCCTCCAGTTTGCTGTCCGATGCGTCGTCTGCGGATCCTGCCGTCTCGGTGTAATATCTGGCCAAAATGTTGTTGTGTGCGACGTTGCAGTTGGCCCCACTGCGGAATCGCAGGACATACCTGATCTGTCTTTCATACTTTGCGCGGGTGATCGGATCGGCTGTGATCTCGACAAGCTTTACCAAGTATTCCAGCCAGTCGTCGATGTGATCGAGGAAGTCTGGATCCGGCGTGATAGGGGAAGGGGATGTTCTCAGGTCTCCCTGGTTGAAGTGCTCTTTAGATGTCATCTCAGATCCCCTCAACTTTTGGCTTCAAGAGCGACAGTGCACCCGCTGGGTTTCGTACGCCAATGCCCATCAGAATCTTGCTCATCAGTGGGTCGTTTCGCTCCAGTTGCTCCATGCTCAGCGGCAACTCAAGCACCTGGCCAGCCGCGAGTGCCTCGACGATGCGCATGTCATCATCGATGGAGAGCGTGTCCATGCTGAGGTGTGCCATTTCCGCCGCGAGCAATTTGTCCAAGCCCAGGACAAGGCGGTTGACCGTAAATTGGGGCAGCACGTTGATTAACTCATCGTTGGTGGTGTAGCCCAGTCGCACGGCCTCGGAAATGGCGATGAAGCACTCCCTGAATTGCCAGGCGCCCCATTGGAAGCTGAGCTTCACGCGTGTTGTGCTTGATGTGCTCATTGTTGCCTCCTTGCTGGGTGACGCACTGAGTTGGTTGCCAGGCCGATCGCTGGCCAGTAGATGTCTGTGTCGTCGCGCGAGAGCAGGGTGAATACCTGCTCGATGGTTTTTGAGGGGTGCAGGTCGTTGATCCAGCCCATGAGCTTCTTGATTTCATCGCGACGAGATGTGAACACCTGACGGGCCTTGAAGAAGTTGTCCTGGTGTTCGCGGGCGGCTGCCAGCGAATGGATAATCTCTGAGCGCGCTTCCTTGTCCGCATCGAGCGTGGAGAACTCCTTAAAGTCGTGAGCCCACTTGATGCGTGTTTGGATAATCGTTCTCCGCTGTTTGAGGTCTGCTGTTCTGCGCTTGGCGTCTTCCCAATCGGGCCTCGTATCGATAAGCACCTGATTGATTTCCCTGAGCGTACCGCCATTGGGCATTTGTGAAATCCACAGGTTGGCTAGGGGTGAATCGCTGTCCGAGAACTGGTAGTAGTTTTCGAAGATGTCCTGAATTGCTCTGAATTTGGTACCGCACTGCTCGTAGAGGGCCTTCACACGCTGTCTCACGAGCTGGTGTTGCTCACTGTTCCGCTCCTTCTCGGCCTTGAGCTCGGAGGTGGAAATTCTGAGTTCTTTTAGCTGCTTTCGCAGCTTGCTCTGATAGCTTTTGATGCGGCTCAGATCGCGATCATAGTCCTTGGCATCGGACTTGGCATCTCGTGCGAATTGTTTGACGAGCTTGGTGATCTCTGGGGTTGTGACGCGAGGCGGACGGTTCGCGGTTTGTGCTTGCCAGATGCGACGTTCCTCGGCGCGCGATAGCCGGATCATCTCTTGATTGAGTTCATCCAAGTACGAAATCGTCGAACGGATGACTTGGGTTTTGTCTCGCTCAAGACTCCAGCGCAGCTCGCTGATGTTTTTGCGCAGCCAAGCCTCGACACACAGGAACATGGCCTGCGGCAGGTCTTTGAGATTGCCGATATAGTCTGTGGTCTTCTCTATGTGGTCGTTGAGGAACTCAACATACTGCTTGAGCCCCTCTTCGCGTAGCTTGGCGAGCTGTTGGATCTGCAGCTTGTATGCGTCGGCTTGAGCTTGAACCCGGGCCTGGCTAGCCGCAGCCTCGCGCTCATACTCATCGATCATGCACTGCGTTTTCTGCAGGTGCTTATCCAGGCTACGGCTGGTGAAGTAATGGACAAGTTTCTTTAGCATCCTGGGCTCCTTGCACTACGGGCGCACAAAAAATTCGTAGGCCTGATCCCAAGACGTCTGCTCAGGCAGTACGTCCGTGAGACGGACATCGATTGTGGCCAGCATCGTCCGTGCGATTTTGTCGGTATCACCACCCTCGAATGCGGTTGCTTCAAGGGACTGCTGCAATGTTTTGAGCTCCTCGCAATAGGAGTCCATGCGCGCCTGTTCGAGTTGCTGTTCGGTACTGGCAGTCTGGAGCGCCTTGCGGTCGGCGAGAAGAGTGTTCTTGATAGGCGTGAACATGAGGAACTGAAGCTCCAAGTGAGCGTTCAGGTCTTTGCTCAACATCTGATAGCGCTCACCGGCCTGTCGTGTGATCTCTTGGCGTTGACGCTCGTAGTCTTCTTCGATCTGCAGAATCTTCTGCTGGTAGCTGGCCTTAAGCTGATAGAGGGCTTCTGCCTCTTGGGAGGGCAAGCTGGCGATCTGCTTCTCGATCTGCTTCTGCACGGCCATGAGCTGACCTTTGCGAGCACGGTATTCCGAGAATACCGAGATGCTGCCGGAAAACGGCAGCATGTCCTTCCATTCGAACTTGAATTCGGACATCGTGCCGACGAGCCCAGCGTACTGCGACAGGTTGATCGAGCCGTTGGTGAGCTGGGACATCGCAGCCTGCATATCCTCCATCGCCAGCTTTCTACCTTGGCCTGCGAAGTGGCCGACATAAGCAGAGACAGCGAAGGAGAACCCAATCGAGAACACGGCGCCCAGTGCAATGGGGCCAAGGGCGCCAAGCGTGGCGCCAAACAGTGCTGTGGAGGCGATCTCGGAGGCTACCCACTGGCCCAGGAAGGTCGCCGTTGCGGTACCTGCGCTGTACGCCAAGGATCCACCAACCACTGATACAGTGGTGCTGATCATTGACCCGCCGAACTCCAGGCTGTCGATTTCGCCTCGCGAGAACTTGTAGATGTTCTGGCCAAGGTTCACCGCAATATTAGCGACAGCCGAAGCGACGTTGCCTTTGATCAGGTGGCCGCCTGCGTTCTTGAGAGCAGTGTGCGAGGCGCTGTCGATCAGGTTCTGGCCAAGGTGCTGAATGCCAGTGACCAGAACGGCATTGCCGGCGCCTTTTATCGAGCTCAGAACAATGCGCTCAGCTGCCTCATAGCACTGCTCCATCGTGAGGGGATCATCGCTGCGCATGATGCCAAGTAGCTCGGACGCGGCGCTTAGCGTTGCACCACCGATTGCACCTGCCTTGGCTGCATTCGCGTATTGCATGCGATTGAACTCAGCGCGCACGCGGTCTTTTTCTGCGTACTCAGGGCCTTTGTCTTCCTTGATTGTTTCTTTGACGAGTTCCTCAGAGCTGCCTTTGCCGCGACGCTTGAGTGGCTTGCTTTTGATGTCAGGGCGGTCGTCCGAGTGGATCGAGTCATCCAGGGTCTCAGCAGTCTTCTTGTAATTCTTGCTGACCTCGGGCCGCTTCTGTGCGTTATTTGTCGCCTCGTCATTGGCAACGGTTCGAGCCTCAGCCAGTTGTTCCTCCGGGACGATCTTGCCTACGTCCTGATAGTCACCATGGTTGATGGCTTTGGTGCTGTCCTCGGCGGTCTTATAAAACTTGAGCTGGTAGTCTTTGGAACCATCAGGGGTGTTGATGCGAATGTCGGTGACTGGATCGTTGTGTCGTCCTACATCCAGCGTGGCTCGGTGGTTGTTGGCGCCCTTGCCAGCTGCTTCGATGTTGTACGAGCCCGCGTGGTGAGCCTCTGCGATTCGACCCTGCTGTTTATCCAGGGCCCAGTTTGCATACTCACCATCTTTTCTAGTGATCGATTGCTTGAGCATCACCGAGTATTGATCCAATGCATCGGTCAGGAACTGGTTCTGCAGTTCGTTGAAGCCAGCTTGCGCATAGAGGACACCCTGTTCGAGGGTCTCTTTCGTGTCCATGTCATCTCATCCTTCAGATAGGCCTAGCCGGCATAGCCGCTGTCTCTGCCTACGGCAGTCCACCTTAATGCATCGGCGCGCATGCGCTTCTTGATGTGGTTTACCACAAAGTAATGGCGAAATGCCATTTTGGTTGATGGCATTTTCAGGGTGGGTGGCGAAGTCGCCTATTGAGGGCGCTGATGAAGAGACAATCCTAAGGTCGCCCTTTTGGCTCATTACTTTGGGTCAGGGCTTGGCTGATTAAAAATTCTTGATAAACGCTCCTAGAAGCACGTGATCATTCTCAAAATGTTCTCGGTTGGCCTGTACTCAAGGCCAACATTCATCCGGACAGGACGGTGTGTATCATGCCGAGTAAGTTCAACTACGACGTTAAAGCTCATAACGTCATGTTCTTTCTGATAACGAAGGCCGTAGATATAGTTGTCTTCGATCTTCATGCGGATGAGAAAAGCCAGCTCGTTCTTTTCAATGTCTGTGATCCCTCCTTTTACAAGCTTGCCAGCGGTGACCAGGTAATTGAATTTGGCATCTTCGATGAAGACATCCATTCCAGTGAGTTGGGATACGTTATCGGAAATGGCGTTTAGCGAAAAATAGGTGTCAAACTCTAAGCCCGGTATCGGTTTCCTTTCTATCTTGTAGCTTAAGAAGTGACTGAAGTAATGCTGTTGGATGCTTTTGATTTTGTAGTCGTAATTCTCAAATGAATAGCTTGTGATGTTCACGTTTTCGTCATTCGAGCGATCGTCTTCGTGCGCGACAATCATCATATTACCATGTTTGATGCACTGATTTGCCAGAACCGTTGAAAGGTATGACTTCGCTCGCGACTCATAGGTAGTGGGAATGTATCCAATATATGCTGGGTCTGGCGAAAGACCTTCGTTGATCCGCTCCAGCGACGCATTACTTAGATTGTTGACGTAAATGCAGAAAATATTAGTGCTGTGTTTATATTTGTACGATCTTGCTAGGATTAATTGCTCTCTGAGAATTTCATAGATTCGTTGTTGCAGTTCTTTGGATCCAACAAGGTCTCCAAGGAGGATGCTGTGAGAGCTTCTAGGGTCGAGTAGAGGTAAGAGCTTGTCCATGGCGACCCGCCCATAGCCGTAATCATCTATCGTGGTGGAATCGAAAAGAAAAGCTGCCTCATCCTTTTTGGTGGATGGGACAAGTGTCGTTCTGAGAGTCTCATAATTTACTCCGCTTTTGGCGAGGCTCTGTACAGTGGTGCCGAACATCCATTGGATTTCTTTTCGCATCCTGGGGGCTGGTATCTTGTAATGATCGCCCATCGACTCCAGAAATACGTTCCCCCGAGCATTGAGTGTAAAAATGGTAGTCATAGTGATTGCTCCTTTGGTCTTGAGTGTTTCTCAGGGAGGCTGAATTAAAGTAATTAATCATAACTCATCAAGCGAACTCTATTTCTCGGTAGAGTGCTGGCACCAATACTAGACGTCATAAGATTTCACTGCATCCATGGATCTCATCTTCGCAGATGGGTGGCAAAAACATGCATCGCAACAGAATATGTGTTTGATCAGCTATTGCTTTCTGAAGTTCTCTAAGAGTACGCAGCGCCAGTTGATGGTCTGGTAGCCGAAAATGAGGAAATACCTGACGTCGTACAGACATTTAGAACCCTTGTGAGCCTGTCCGGCAATGGTTTATTTTGGACGCTCTTTTGCCTTTTTCAGGCGGATGCAGAAGCATTCAGCTCTCATATTCGGTTACATAGACCCAAACTTCGATCTGGAAAATCCCTGCATCCTAGCCCACATTCATGCTGGCTCATTGACGGCTCACTGCATTCGCTATCAGTCCAAATGGAACTCCAGAATGCCCGTGGTGTGTCACCTTGGCCAACCCCTAGAAAGCCAGGGCATGTTGGATCTGGCTTTTGCGTAGTGAGATAGAGGTAAGTGGGGCCTTCAGGGAGTAGTATGTACCTGCACGTGAGCGCAACCACCTACGACGGGGTGGGTGGGTGGCACACATGCAGAGCTCGTTCGCGATCCGCTCCTTGGCTCTACCTGCGTCTATCGCTTCTAGCACTGCTTTCACCTTTGACGCATCGGTTCGGCGGTCTGGCTTGTGAGTGATCAGCTCTCCACCTTTGTAGTGCTAATCAAGCACTCCATCGATCTCCAGTTAGACGATCACGATCCAAATCATCACGTGGGTGGGTGATGAGCCATTGTTCACCAGCATCCCTAGGGACGTGGACGTCAACAAGGTTCTGGATCTCGATGTCTAGAACTTCGAAGGCTTCGGCGCCCCAGCTTCTATCCGGTTCCCAAAAGCGACGACGCTATCCGCATGGATTTCGACATCTAGAATTCCTGCCCTCAAGTGCGCCATAATGCCGCCCCTTGGGCAGGCACCTACCGCATGCCGCTTGCTTAGCCAACGAGAAAAATACTGAGGCATAGGATTGCACTGAATGACCCCCGCAACTTATACGGCGGTTCTGCCAATCGCGCTGTTGTCAATTGTTTTCATGATAAAGCTTATAGCTTGCCGGCCTGTAAATGGTCACGAAATTTGGCGGGCCACCATGGAGATTCCGGTGGATATTTCCATATTTGGAGTCTCTACCCTAATCAGCTTTATCATGATTTTGGGTAATGGTGGTGCGCTTTCGGAAGCAATTTTTTTGCTCTTGAGCTTTATTGCATTAAAGGCATTTAGTATTATGCTCTGGCGCATTTGCCTTGCTGCTGTGGAAAAAGGTCGTATGGGACAGTTAAAGCTGACTTGTGTAATTCTTGCAACTGGCTTTAACTTTTTTATCACTATCATGATGGCGTCCTATTCCGTAGCACTTCTGGTGAGTAAACAAAATGGTATTTCTTGATCTCAAAGAGGTTGCCGTTATAGCGGGTTATGTTTCTGCTATTCTGTCGCTAGTGTCTGGTTGGTATATATTTCGTTTTAGCAAAAGTAAAACTCGCTATAATGAGTTGACTCAGCGTGTTGAACTTGAGGCTATGAGAAAGTCTTTTGAAGAAAAGATCTATCACCTCACTGAGCGGATGCAAAAAAATCCGGATCGCTGGCATGATGTAAATCATCTACTCATTGAGGGTAATCGTGCCCATAGTGATTCTGCAGAGTGCCCTAGAGGCAGTGCGCTCGCATCGCTCAGGCCTTATCAGTTTATTGATGAACTAGGAATCGATCTGGATTCATTAAAGATCATCGATAATCAAGTTTTTGTTTTGACGCCTTTCCACTCTATGTATGATGAGACTTATGATACTATCAAAGTCGCTTGCAAAATGAATAATTTGCTGGCGGTTCGTGGTGATGAAGCGTTCAAGGTTGGTAATATTTTAAAGCACATTGTTGAGCAAATCATATGCTCACCTTTTGTAGTTGCAAATATTAATGGTAGAAATCCAAATGTGCATTATGAGCTGGGAATAGCCCATGCTCTAGGAAAAAATATCTTACTTGTTTCTGAGGGGTTGGAAGATATTGCTTTCGATTTGCAGAGTGAGAGGGTGCTAATTTATAATACTCAAAAAGATCTCTCCAATAAGATTTACATCTATTACACCAAGTTGCTGAAGGGTAAGTGATGAATTGAGGCCAATGTGCTTTACTCAATGGCGAGAAGCCTGGTGGCGGAGGCGGATGCGATCAGGTTATAAAGGCACATGTCCAAATGCTAGGATTGGCGATGGTTGTACCCACTAAGTTGCTAGGATTGTATCAAAAAAACTGAGGCTCACGGATTCAAAGGAGACACCTTTCCTAGACTCAAGTTGGATTTGAAGAACTAGTCAGAGATAGGAGTAGTGGTTCCCGAAGCGCTTCTCAAGGTTGCAGGCATTCCTGAACGACCTGGGCTTTGAACAGTTTCGGATCGGAGCTTCGTTGACGCATGGAAATCCTAGGGGTAAGGGTGATCGCGTCCGGTTAAAAATACGCTGACACCATCGCCTTTATGCCGGGATTCGGAAGGTGAAATTGCCGGACGCTCGCGCACATCAAATCGCGCATTGCACATAAACGCTGGGCGGTGTTATACAACGCCCAGTCGAAAGCAACCCCTCCAGACACATAGGTTCCGTTTCGAACGGGTCAACCCTGCCATTGAATCAGTGCAAAATCCTCTGGCTCAAATTGAGGATCTACACCTGCAATCTTGGCTTCCCGCCGAAGAATTTCAGCCAGCCGGGAATGCGGCTCCTGCTCACCAATCTATCGGCAGGCCTGTAGGAGCGTATGAGGCGTGTTTCCATAATCACCCTCAGGCAACCCTGCATTCTTTACGAATCCGAATCCCTTTTGGGCGAGAAGCTGAAGATCTTTACCGGACGCGGCCCTGATCTCCTTCTCGAAAGCCTGCACGGTAACTGACCTAAGGAATTGCATTTCGCTGCTCCCCCATTCATCTCCTCTCATCAGATCCTGCAAGAGTCCGAGGACGGTAAAGCGATTCAACGAAGCTGCTCGTGCACTTTCGATTTCGTCCAGCATGAGGGGGGCAGCTGATCGAGGGAGTGATCATTGAACTGGAGCCAATCTTCCGTAACGCCATCCGGATGCTCGGCTTGGAATTGAGCTCTCCATTTTTCAATAAACTCCAAGCCGAGCTTTTGGCTGCCGGTCAGTTTGTCTATCGACGGTATCAAGTTGGAAAGCTGTTTCATGTTCAATAGACCCGCGCTGGGGAGTAATCCCTCCAGTTCGAGGGTCAGCTCCTGGGTTGGTCTTGTTGCTTTATGGCACATTTGAGAATCGTGCGCAGCGACCACTGTGCAAGCGAGGTAGTCAAGGAGAGCGGCATGGGGCGCCGAGCCGAAGTCTTTAGCTATACATGCTGGCGAAAAAAAACGGGCCAGCGGCTCGAAAACCGGATGGCCATTTTTTACTTCGACTTGTGCAAATGCCTACTGACCGTTGCACCGGATACACCGAGTCGCCTGGCAATTTCTGCCTGTGACAGATTCTCAGCTTTCAATTCTTCAATACGCGATCTCAACGTTCCTGCCTCCGCTGCGACAGGATGCGCTTGAGCAGTTGCATCCAGCGGAATGCAGTCGTCGAGCAGGTTCAACTTGCTTAGATCGGCCTCAAGGCGGCTCAGAACCTCACGCGGCGATGTCTGGTGCTCAGCTGCGTAAGCGATTGCTAGCAGCGTCATCGGATCAACCCCCAACGCTTTGGCCAAGTCGTCGCTGACCTGCAAGGTCACACCACGCTGACCCGCCTCAAGCCGGCTGACATGAGACTGATCTCGATGTAGCGCAAGGTCACCTTGAGAAAGGTCACGGCGAGCCCTGAGAAATCTCAACGCGGCTGCAAAGGCTGTACGTAGGGCCATGGAAAGTGGTTCCGCAAACGGAGCGATATGTCGAATTTGCGTCCTTACACGCAAATGCCTATAGTCATGACCGTGTACGGTCATGGTCTGTTGTCCCGCAGGCGGCGATGCATGTCGCCCTAAAGCGGCCATTTCAATATACCGCTAAATCGACATGGCCCTGTCTCGGATGGCCTTGGAATGGGTGTTGCGCTGCGCGCAATGGGCTAGTGGTGCTGATTCAATTTGGAGTCAAAGCGATTAATGAAAGCCCTGATTTACTCCGACTTGCACTTGGAATTTAAGGAGTTCCAACCCCCGCGGATTGATGTGGATCTGGTGGTCTTGGCCGGAGACATCCACCTGCTCAGCAGGGGAGTGATGTGGGCCAATGAGGTGTTTTCGTCGCCGGTGCTCTACGTTTGTGGCAACCACGAATTTTACCGAGGCCACCTCGATCGAACGCTGGACAAGATGCGAGAGGCCGCCGCAGATCATGTGCACGTCCTGGAAAACCAGTCCCTGATTATCGGCGACACCCGATTTCTGGTGGGCACGGGTTGGACAGACTTCACGTCAACCGGTGACTACCGGGTTGCGATGCAGCTGTGCGGGGAGTGGATGAACGACTTTACGAGTATCCGAATCGGGGATGAGTACAGAAAGCTACGTCCTGCTGATCTCATCGCTCGAAACATCGCCACTCGTGAATTCCTCGTCGCTGAACTCTCGAAGGACTTCGCTGGTAAGACGGTCGTGGTGACTCATCATTGCCCGATCCCAGAGGTCAATGGGCATAACAATGAAGGTCATCTGGGAGCTGCCTACTTCAATGAATGGCATGACCTGGTCGCGCAGGCGGATGTCTGGATCTTTGGCCACACCCATCGCCAGGTCGATGTGGTGGTGAGTGGCTGTCGGATCATCTCGAACCCGAGAGGTTACCCAGGCGAGCCGACCGGTTTTGTTCCCGACTTTGTCGTTGATATCTGAAGCGAGGGTGAAGCCAGGATGAGCCGTGATGTGGGTTGATGGATGTCGGCGCTTGTACAGCAGGACGCGTAGCCGATTACTGAGGTGGTTCGCTGGTGAGCCACTGAGCCTGGAAGAGCAGGAAATATCCGAGTCACTGAAAGCTCTTCGGACATTGCGCTACGAAAACGGACGTGTGTCTGTCGATCCGGGGGAGGTTCTTGATCGCCCTGGTTATCTCTCGGCAAGGGCAGCTGCCGCTGACCTCTTGAACGGTGCACGCGCAGATCAACGTGTGATTGACGAAGCGGCACTCGATGAACTGGTGAACTTGATGGTCAGGCCCTTGCTCAGGTCGTTGCAGCGGGGCAAGACATTTGAGGAGGCAGAGGCTGTTTTGGTAGAGGTCATGCGCGAGAGTATTCAGAAGTTCAATGGCGCTCAGGGTGTTGAGCGCAGAAGCTGAGGTAGTGAGTGGTGAATGAGTTGTTGGAAGATGTGCTTTACGGGCCAGCTCAAGTGTTGATGGGCTCGGCCCTCACGGATGATGCCTTGTTGGCAGCGGCCAGTGAGGAATTCGAGGGTCGGGAGTATCGTGTGGTGCGTGACTGGATGATCCTGGATGTCATGGTGAGTGAGCAAGATGAGAAGCACATTCACGCCAGGGAGCTACAGCCGTCCACGCTTTTCGCCGGGCAAGTGCTCTATGACAGCAGAGGCGTAAGGCAGGGTGCAGCCATGCTCTCGGGCTTCATGAGGCAGTTTGAAGACTGCTTCTTTGAGGCGGAAGAAATGGTGTACGTGCTGGGTGGGCGGGGAGCCCGCAAGCATGTATCAATGCCTGCGCTCTCGGAGCTTTCAAGAATGTGCAGGTTGCTGCGCAAAGGTGTGAGCCCACACGAAAGCTGGCTCAGGCTGGATAGAGATATTACAGGGGGTTAGCTACCCCCTGTGTCAGATCCATGACTCCCGCAGCAGTCATTACAGAACCCGTGAAAATGGATAAGCCGATCGCGATACCAGCTTGGGGGCGTAGTAAGGTGTCCAGGGTTTTTCATCACTGTGTCCGTTCCCACTTCTTACTTAAATCTCTGACCGAGTGCTTCAGCTGTGGCAAGCCCCAAACCTGGCGCTCAAACGGGTGCAAGCCGCGTACCGAGAGCATCCGCTGTTCTACTATCAACTCAGATGCTTGCCGATAGTGGTCAGGAGATCTGTAAGTGTCCAAGGCTTTGGCATGAACTCGGCGTTGGCGGGTAATGTGTCAATGGCGATGACTGCGTCTCCGGACGTCAGTATCACGGGCAGATGAGGCCACCGTTTCCAGATCTCCCTGGCCAAGTCGAGGCCGTCCAGCGTCCCAGGCATGTGGATATCGGTGAACACCAGACATGCCTTGAACCCGTTATTCAGCAGGCAGAATGCTTCATCGGCGTTCGCACACGACATGACAGCGACATCCGGGAGGGATGCCAGGCCATCCGTCGTGATTTCTCGGAGGGTGGTGTCATCTTCGACCACTAGAATATTGCTGAGCATGTTGTGCCAACTCTCTGCCTGTCCTCCTTAGGGCTTAGACAGATTTCGTCGTTGCGTCCGGGTGACGAGCGGTGGTAAACGGTACGACAAAGTGCCCTATTGCTGATGAAGCTTTATCAGGGGAGGGCTCTACTCTATACACTAGCTTGCCTGGTTATCGAATCGCGGGATCAACCCATGCAACAGGTACCTCCTGACGAAACAATTCGTGCTGCATTGCAGAAGTCGCACGCCCGGCTCCACCGGCAGCATGGGATCGTCGTTGAATATGGTGTCATGTCGCTCAAGTCGACAGATCTTGATGCACTGCTCACTCAAGCCTGCGCTGCTGTGGCGAGGGGTATGGAAACGCGTTTTGCCAAGGTGCTGACGCCGATTCCTGAGAGCGATGACTTTCTACTGTCCCACGGCGTCGGTTGGGATGACGCGGATATCGGTCACGCCACGGTAGGTGGTGATGTGGCCAGCCCTGCCGGCTACGCCATTGCTACGTACAGGCCGGTCTTGTCGAACCATCTGGGTCAGGAATTCCGTTTTCGAACACCTGAACTGCTGAAGAAATACGGTATCGAGCGTGCGATCAATGTGCCGATCCGAGGCATTCTGGGGCCGTTTGGTGTACTGGAGGCGGACAGTAGTGATGGTGACGATTTCATTGAGAGCGATCTGGTTTTCCTTGAGGGAATTTCCAACGTCATCTCGATGGCGGTAGAGCGCTTGAGTGAGTTGGCCAATGTGCCAGCAGTTAACCCCTATTCGGAAAGCATGCTTAACGCCAGTCCGGACTGCGTCAAGATCCTAACCGCTAATGGCGAAATTGAGTTCATGAATGACGCCGGCATATGCCTCATGCAAATCGGTCATCTTGCACAGGTACGTGGCTTGTCGTGGTTGCAATTGTGGCCGGACGAGTCTAAAGGGCTTGTTCAGAACGCCGTGGCTAAAGGTACAAACGGGGAGTCCATACGCTTCGAGGCGTATTGCCCCACGGCTAACGCCGAGCCGAAATGGTGGGATGTAACCGTCGCACCTATCCTGGGCACAGATGGCAACGTGGATAAACTGATCGCAGTTTCCCGAGATATTACCGAGCGACATAGCTACGAAGCTCAGTTGTTGTCCCTGATCGAAGCTCAGAACAGTCGCCAGACGACCACAGACCTTCACCTGGAAGAGATCCATCATCGGGTCAAGAACAGCCTTCACCTCGTCAATACGCTGCTCCTTTTGCAGGCCAACCTGACAGCGGATGAGGCGGTAAGGCTACAGTTGGAGACTGCGGCGGGGCGGGTGGTCACGATCGCCAGCGTTCATGAGCGGCTCTATCAAAGCACTGGTACGCAAGATGTGCGTGTTTCCGATTACCTGGCTGCTCTGCTCAGGGATTTGAGCAAGGCGTTGTCTGACCGCAAAATCACTCTCAAGGCCGACAACTTCATTCTGCCACCGGAGAGGATGGCGCCGCTTGGTCTCGTCATTTCGGAACTGATCACCAACTCCTTGAAGTACGGAAAGGGCACAATCACCGTCAGCGTGAAGGGTGTTCAAGATCACGCCCTGATTACGGTCGAAGATGAAGGGGACGGCTTTCCCGAGTCTTACCCTAAGCCCAGCGGCACTGGTTTAGGGATGCGCCTGATCAAGAGCTATTCGGGATATGGAGCTGCGGCTATCACCGTGGATCGCCTGGTGAAGAAAAGCACGATCCACGTGCGGTTCAAGCTTTAGTGCCGAGATGTCCGATGTCACGGCACAGCTCCAATATCTGAGCGCATGGTTATTCTGATTTCGCCGCTGTCACCCGTTGCCGATGATCACAGGCTCCCACCTAAGCAGCTCGACGTCCGTTGGTCTTATTCAGAGGCCGGCGGGTTCATGAATCCAGAATCAGCGACACTCAACTCCTCGTGCTCGTGAGAACGCCACGTAGAGTCTGTTTCTGGTGTGCGCGACAGGCTCATGCAGCTTGCCTTCCAGTGAGATTAGAGCGGGCAGCGTCCCGCACGCTCTCTTGAAGATGGGACTTATCTCGACACCCTCATGCTGCGCCTTCAAGCTTGGCGAGCTTTTTGAAGGTCTCGATTTCTCAAATTTGAGCTCTTCAGGATCGTCTGTCTTGCTTGTTCTTTGTCCCGCGCGTGGGGCTCGTCGGAGTCGATTTTTTTGATCCGCAACTCAATCTTGGTATCCCGGTTGTGGCCATTATGAAAGCGAGATTACGCAGTGCCCATCCATCCCCGAGAGGAGGTTGAGGTTCGACAGTCCTGCGTGGTGTGGCAGTGGCTGATTTTGGACGTAATGGTGAATGAGCATGACGAGAAACTCATTAGCCCCAAAGCGTCATAAATTATTGAGTCGATGATTTAGGTGCGGATAGTGGAGAGCGCCCTCAAGCGGGGCGCATCAATCTTCAAGGGAGTGCCACAGCCGGCCCACCGTAGACTTGGGAATACCGAGCCTGATACTGACCGACTTCTGAGTTTCGCCAGCCGCCTTCGCCTGGCGAATAGCCTCAAGCTTTACATGATCAATTTGACGACCCGGCTTCCCCCGAGTGACTGTTCCCTGATCAAAGTACTTTGTAAGACTTTCTCTTGAGCCCAGCACGTCAAGCTTCTTGAGCTCCAGGCGCAGGTGCTCAAGCACCTCGTCATCGGACAATCCATTCGAGAGCGCGGATGCCAGCACGACGAGTGCGGCAGGGTCGATTTCGAGCCTTCCGGCTACGGCCTCAAGCTTGTTGATGGTGATACTCGAGCGCGCATTTTCAATATTGTGCAAATGGCGGGCTTCCACCGTGCCAGACATCTCTTCTTGCGAGAGCGCCTTGGCGTGCCTGATCCCTCGTATCAAGGCTGCCAGCGCCGGCATCAACGCCATGATCTCTCCTCGCAAAAGCGAGGATGAAGCCACGTTGATCAGTCCCACACTATGCAATATAGTGCCTTTATTGGGATATCATATTGATATCGCGAGACAGCCAGAGCAGACCAGCGCGTCCATCACCCGCTTCAAGGTGAGGGTGGGTCTGCTCTAACCGCTGGGGTGTTAGCACCGCAGTGAATCGCAGTCCGTACGGACAAATCAGCTTGCAGCCGCTTGCGAGCACGAAAGGAGAGATAACTATGTCGGATGCGAGTGTCATGAAAGGTGTGCTTGAAGTCGTGGGCCCTCAGAGCAATCTGCCTGAGGGCACCGAATTCACCTACTTGCGATTCAAGGAACCGTCTGGCGCCGTGAGGATGGTGAAGAAAGTGGGAGTGGGGCACTACATCGCGTCATATCTGAAGCCTGGCCTGGAGGGTGAATTTCACTTTGTGAAGCTTGGCCGGCTGGGCTTCATCCTGTATGCGATCAAAACGGTATCTGGTGAGAAGCTGTACGAGGCGGACGGGTTCAACAGCTGGATCAGGAAAATGAGAATCAGCGGCGGCGTATTGGCCTTGCTGTTCATTCCGCTCAGCCTGGTAGGTTTGCTGTTCGGGGGCTACCTGGGGATCGTGGTGCCGATCGTTTTTGTGTACCTGATGTGGAAGCTGATTATCGGATTTCCCAAGGTGCTTAAAGACAGCTATCTGCGTGCGCAACTCGCAGGACACGGGTTCACGGTGTAGCCAAGGCAGCTGCATGACCATGAGCAGCTGCGAGTCGGCTTCACTCAGCCATTTAGCATCTGCTCACTGGTTTCTGTGCCATGGATATCGTGTCGGTCGAGCACCTGACATGGCATAGGCTGTTTATGGAGTATATTGCTGGCCTTTTGCCTTGAAGAAGTGGGCGCTAGGGCGAGTGGGATGGAGAGCACGATTGTCCGTGACGTCTGGGGTGTCGCCTCGGTCTGCTATGGGGCCGGATTTGCGGCGGCCCTGGATCAGTTACTGAATGATTACGTACGCAAGTCTGGGAAGGATGAACCTATCCGGATCACCGCTGATTTCATTGGCGAAGAAGCCTATAGGTCGCTTCTCGCCGCCCTCCAGATCAAGTCACGCCGGCATGTCAGCTACTACGATTACGGTTGGCACATCGAGCTTCGTACCTGGCTGTTTGATTATCTCAGCCGGAGTCTGCAACGCTTACTGGTGCAGAGCGGGAGGGCTCCAGAGATCATGAGTGAAGACCTTCTCGCTCACGATATTGGCGTGTAAAAACTGCCTCTCCGACAACCACTCCCTAACCGGTAGAGACAGCTAGCCGTTGTCCGACACTGACCGGAAATTTTCGATCACGCTAAATAGACTCCCGCTGTTGCGCTTTGCGCCTTGTATTTGATCCCAAAGTGAAAAGCAGCCGGCCTAAAGGCCGAACCAGACGACCTGCCCAAGCCCCCGGTGGGGGCTAGACCGTGTGGGCAGTCCGACTCGGGATACTTTCCGAATCACCGAGTGCTGAAAGGCTGGGAAAAGCGAGCGGCAAATACCTAGGAAAAATCGAGAAATGGATGCGACGCAGATCCCCGCTTTTTTTTGGCTCTCAAATATAAGAACTCCGTCCCGCAAAAAAATTTTATAGGGCAGAATTTGAAATTCTGCTCAGGTTTGTGATCTGTGTCACAAATACCGGGCTTTTTTTGAGTGTTGGAGCCCTAGGAGGCGGCCTTCGATGGAGCGCCTCCCTGCTTCAAGAAATCTCGGAAAATTCCCCTTGGACGGTGCCAAAAGCGACCTGATTTCTGCTCCGGCAAGGTCTGAGATTGATCGAGTGCATCGATAGCATTTTTGTGGTTCATAACGTTCATGAGGACGATGGCTTTGAGTAATACAGGGATGATCGAACGTGTGCTCTATGTGGTGGATAAGTGCCTACGAAGCCAGTTTCCCCACGACTACCATAAGCGGTGCATGTATGCGGCCTTTGGTATTCAGAGGCTCCTTGAGGGAATGGGCTACAAGCCCGAGATTGTCGGAGGAGATTTTCTGGCGTTTGTCGTCTCAAAGGATGGGCGTGATGTCACGCTCCAAGGCTATGGTTCGCCCACAGAGCCCGTCTCTCACTTCTGGGTGGAGCTCGATGGAGCGATCATAGATCTCGGGACGTACTACTTACCCACCGAGTCGAGTTATCCCGCCAGCGAGATGCCAGCACTCAACTGGGGGAGGGGGCATGCTCTGCCCAAAGGGCTCAGATATCGCGAAACAACGCGCTGTGCGTCATCGGAGACCTTGTACCTAGAACCACACATCCAAGAGAAGATGACGCCTTTCTTAAAGGCCTGCATGGCCCGAATGGCCAAACCACTCGTGAAGCCCAAGCTTGGTAAATGGTTGGCTACCAGCCCCGCATCAGTACACAAGGCGGCGGTCAAAGGAGATCTCTGGGCGACCTCGCTGATCCGTTACCAGACAATGTCGGTCTGACACGCAGGGGGTGATGTGGCCATCCAGGTTGAGCGGCGCGACTGTGACAGTTCTGTGAGGTGGTGGCTGGCACGTCTGGACAGACAGAAGTGATTCGTTTCTCCGCTACATTGATTCATGAATCACGTTTAGCTCGCGAGCTTCTCTCTGCACGGTGGAGAAAACAAACGCAGTGGCCATCATCCATTCACTGAGATGGCCTCTCGCAGTTGGCAGGGAATAGTGGCCGTCAGAGCTTGAACTCGATGATTTCGCCAAGCCCTTGCACCATCATCACCACATGTACGGTTGTGTCTTTGTAAGCGCCCAAGGACTCCATCACCTCCTTGATCTGATTCCAGGCGATGTTCTCGGCCTCATTCCGCTTTTGAGTAATGGTCGTTTCGCTCAGGTGAACGACGCCTTTGAAAGCTGTCTCGACAGTTTCGAGCTTGTTCCATTCCTCGATCTCAATGCGGTTCAATTTTTGACGCAAGCGAACGGCTTGGTTCTGATGTTGCCGATCGGTTTCTGTATACGGAGAGACGCTGTAGGTCAGCAAGAAGGAGTGACTAGCCATGAGAGTCCTTTCTGTGGGGTACGGAAGTGCGAACGTCCCAGACTGCCCTCAATAGCGGAGGCCAACAATCAACTCAAAGTAGGAATTGGTTCGAGTTTTTTGGGGTTTTGGTGCCAAGTAATCACTGCTGTGGGCGGGCATGATGTCTGGTCAGAAATCTAGGAGCTAGACATGTGTATCCTGTACATGGCCGAGCCCGGCAGCGCAGCTGAATGGCGTCAGGTTTTTTCACAGCAGGCCCCAGAACTTGATTTTCGTCTGTGGCCAGATGCGGGTAATCCACATGAGGTTCAGTACATCATCGCCTGGGAGCCGATTCCGGATCTCATGCAGCGTTTCCCAAACCTCAAGGCGCTGTACTCAGCCGGCGCCGGTGTCGATCAGTTCGACCTGTCCCAGCTGCCAGAGCATGTCTCGATGGTGCGCCTCATCGAAACGTCGATGGCCGACATCATGGCCGAGTACGTAGTGTTTAGCGTGCTCGCCCTGCATCGTGACATTTTTGATTACCAAATTAGTCAGCGGGAGAGATGCTGGACGCCCTTGCCCATCATTCCAGCCAGCGAGCGCCGCGTTGGCATCATGGGCGCAGGTAATTTGGGGCTAGTCGCTCTCGACCGTTTGCGACCCTTCGGCTTTCAGTTGAGCGCATGGAATCGCTCCTACAAAGAGGTACCGGATGGGCGGTGTTATGTCGGACGAGAAGAGCTGTATGACTTCTTGGAGCAGTGCGACATTCTGGTCAACCTTCTGCCTTTAACTCCTGAAACTCAGGGGATTCTGAATGCTGCTACGTTGAATCGGTTACCGCAGGGCGCTGGGCTTGTGAATGTCGCTAGAGGTGCGCACATAGCTGAAGAAGATCTTCTGCAGGCATTGAATGGAGGAAGGCTCGGAGGAGCGGTTCTGGATGTTTTCGATCAGGAGCCACTTTCACCTGATCATCCGTTCTGGTGCCACCCTCGAGTTTTGGTGACGCCGCACATTGCGAGCAACGTGCAGGTCAAAGGTGCTGTGGCTGTGATTACGGCGAATATGGAGCGGGAGCAGCTTGGGTTGCCACTCCTCAACGTTGTTGATCGTTCAAAGGGCTATTGATGCGCTTGGGGGAGGGAGGCGTGTGAGGAGCCTCCCTCTCTTTATCTAGTGTCCGCCCAGATACGCCTCGCGCACCTCTTGGTTGCCGAGCAGTTCCTCGCCAGTACCTGTCATCCTGATTTCGCCGGTCACCATGACATAAGCCCTGTCACTTAGGCGCAGGGCATGGTTGGCGTTTTGCTCCACCAGGAAGATGGTCATGCCTGACTTCGCGAGCTCTCTTAGAGTTGCAAAGATTTGCTTCACTACGATAGGTGCCAGTCCGAGTGAGGGCTCGTCCAGTAGCAGGAGTTTGGGTCGGCTCATGAGTGCTCTGGCAATGGCAAGCATTTGCTGCTCGCCACCCGACATTGTCATTGCTCGTTGATTGCGCCGCTCCCTGAGGCGAGGGAAAAGGTTGAACATCTGCTCTCGATCCTCCTCGGCGTGACTCATGCCGACAGGAATGGTACCCATAAGAAGATTTTCTTCGACTGTCATGTCCGGAAAGACGCGCCGTCCCTCGGGCGACTGAGCGATACCGTTAGACGCCACGAAGTGGGTGCTCTTGCGCGTGATGTCCTGCCCTTGATAGAGGATCTGCCCGCTAGTGGCTCGTGGCTGTCCAAATATCGACATTAACAGCGTCGACTTGCCCGCTCCGTTAGCCCCAATCAGGCTTACAGTTTCTCCGGTGTTGATGTGGAGGTTCACCTTTCGCAGAGCCTGGATAGGGCCATAGTGAACGTCGACGTCTTTGAACGCGAGAATGGGTGTGCTCATGCTACTTCCTCTTCTTCTGCACCGAGGTAAGCAGCGATTACCTTCTGGTCATCTTTGATCGCGCTTGGTGCGCCTTGAGCGATAACCAGGCCATGATCCAGCACGATAACGTGATCAGAAATGCTCATGACCATACCCATGTCATGCTCAATCAACAGTACGGTCAGCTGATGATCATCCCGAAGCTTGCGGATGATAGCGCTCAGAGCAATTGTCTCGGCAGGATTGAGGCCGGCAGCGGGTTCGTCAAGGCATATCAGCTCCGGCCCGGTACACATCGCTCGGGCGATCTCCAAGCGTCGCTGCTGGCCATAAGAGAGCTCACCTGCCAGTCTGTTGCAGTGCTCGACCAGGTCGACTACTTCCAACCAGTAGAAGGCCGTATCGAGTAGCTTGCTCTCTGTTTTTCGATAAGCGGGGGTGTTCAGGATGCCAGTCAGCAGGTTGCGTTGAGCCAGCATGTGCTGAGCGACCAGCAGGTTTTCCAGGACAGTCATTTCCTTGAATAGACGGATGTTTTGAAAGGTACGCGCAAGTCCTGCCCGGTTAACCAGATGCGTTCCGCCGAACATCTTGTACCAGAGCCGTGACCCGAACTGTCCAGGCTTGATGAAGTCCTGAGCTTTGAAGGGTTCACCCAACACTTGGATGACGTCCGTCTGTTTACCTTGTGCATTGAGCAGGATCTTGCCGCCAGTGGCTGAGTAGAATCCCGTCAGGCAATTGAACACGGTGGTCTTGCCGGCGCCGTTGGGGCCTATCAACGCTGAGATCGAGTGCCGCTTGATTGAGAAATTGACATCGTTGAGTGCTTTGATGCCCCCAAAGTGCATCATGAGGCTGTCCACGGTGAGGATATTGTCTTTCATGGAGCTACTCCTTTGCGCGGGGCGATGCCAATTCGATTAATGCGAATCAGCCCGCGCGGACGCCAGATCATCATGAGCACCATCAGGATGCCGAACATCAGCACACGGTAGTCGGCGAAGCTACGCAAAAGCTCCGGTGCAATCGTCAGGACAAATGCTGCAATTACCACTCCGACGGTTGATCCCATGCCTCCAAGTACCACGATGGCGAGAATCAGTGCCGACTCGAAGAAGGTGAACGAGGTCGGGTTCACAAAACCTTGATAGGTTGCGAAAAATACGCCCGCTATCCCGGCAGTTGATGCGCCGATCATGAACGCGGAAAGCTTCACCAAAACATGGTTGAGGCCCATCGAACGGCAAGCGATTTCGTCCTCTCGTAGCGCTTCCCATGCGCGCCCGACTGGCATACGGGTCAAGCGATGCTTGATGTACAGAACTGCAAGAACGAGCAACAACAGGACGGTGTAGATGAAGATAAACTTCATGTTCGAGTTGTAGGTGATTCCGAAAAACTCGTGATACGGAACGCCACCATCCTTGGCGCGGCGAGCGAATTCGAGACCGAAGAATGTGGGGGACGGTGCCGTCATCCCATTGGGGCCGTTGGTGAACGAAACCCAGTTGGTGAGAACAAGCCTGATGATTTCACCGAAGCCCAGGGTGACGATCGCCAAGTAGTCGCCATGCATCCTCAGCACCGGGAATCCGAGAAGCATCCCTGCAAAAGCAGCGAGCAGGGCGGCCAGCGGCAGCATGCTCCAGAAGCCCAGACCAAGATATTCGTATCCTAAGGTCAACCCGTAGGCACCAATGGCATAGAATCCGACAAAGCCGAGGTCGAGCAGTCCTGCCAGCCCCACGACGATGTTAAGGCCTAGCCCGAGCAAGACGTAGATCAGGCCCAGGATCACAACTGTCAGCAGATACTTGTTGGCGTAAAACGGCAGCACGAGCGCCATCAAAATCAGCACAGGGAGAACCCAGCGCATGATCGATGCGTGTCCCGGCGGCTTTACTCCAACGCCACCGCCTGCTCGGTCGAAGCGCTCCATGAGTTTATGGCCGCTGGCAGTCTGCAGAAACAAGCTCAGCACGAATCGGCCAGCCATCACTGTCCCAACGATCCAGCCAACACGGTCAAATCGCGGGGTGAAATCGTAACCCTGCAAAACCACACCGACGATGGGCCCAAACACGATCAGAGCGATCAGCCCGGCCATCACGGTATCGATCAAGACTTTCTTGAGATTGATACTTTTCATTTTATCGCTCATGACTTCATACCTTGGTTACTTGAGGTCGGCCAAGGAGGCCTTGGGGCCGGAAGATGAGGATCAGTACGAGAAGGGAGAAGCTGAAGACGTCTTTGTAGTCAGCGTTCACCATCCCAGAGAACTGAGCTTCGGACACGCCAAGGATCAGGCCGCCCAGCATTGCGCCCGGGAGTGACCCGATGCCGCCGAGGACAGCAGCTGTAAAGGCTTTGATCCCGATGATGAACCCTGCATAGAAATCGAAGGTTCCGTAGTTGAGTGTGATAAGCACGCCCGCCAACGCACCCATCGAGGCGCCTATGACGAACACATAGGAGATGATTCGGTCAGTGTTGATGCCAAGAATTTGCGACATCTTTCGGTCTTGCTGAGTCGCCCGACACATCCGGCCCAGGCGGGTACTTTTGATCATGAATGTCAGTGCAAGCATGCCGATGATGGCCGCAGCCAAGATGAACAGCTTGGTATGCGTGATCATGACGAAGCCATCACCCACCGAGATGCGAAGCGTGCCCTCCAGTAGTGTCGGGATACCCTGCTGTCGAGCGCCCTGGCTGATCTGTACGTAATTTTGTAAAACGAGTGATATGCCGATGGCCGAGATCAGAGGAGCCAAGCGCGTAGAGTTACGCAATGGTTTGTAGGCAACCCGCTCGATTGCCAGGCCGTAAACCCCGGTTACGACGATTGTGAAGATCAAGGTACCAAGAATGATAAGTGGGAATAAATCAACGCCCCAGAAACTCAGTACGGCTATCGAGATCGCGGCCAGGTAGGCGGAGATCATATAAACTTCGCCATGGGCGAAGTTGATCATGCCGATGATGCCATACACCATGGTGTAGCCGATCGCTATGAGGCCATACACCGAGCCCAGCGTTAGTCCATTGACTAGCTGTTGAATAAATGTATCCACGAGAATTTCCCCAAACGGGCAGAAGGGGTGCAGACTGGATTCAATCTGCACGCTGCAAAGGAAAAGTTAGAGCTGTCCGAACTTTCCGTCTGCGTCCCATTTGTACATTACATAGGGAGACTCTTTGAGGTCGCCTTTTTCGTTCCAGCTCTTGGTGCCCAGAACAGTATCGACTGAGTGGCTTTTCAGCCATTCACTTGCCTTGTTGCCATCTGTAGTGCCGGTCGCGCTGAAAGCGGCGGCAAGCGCCTGCAGGGATGCATAGGAGAAAAGTGTGTAGCTCTCCGGTTCATACCCAGTGTCTCTAAATTCCTTAACGACAGCTTTACCTGTTTCCAGATTGCGTGGATCTGGGTAGAAGGTCATCAGCACGCCATCGGTGTACTTCTTGCCGCCAGCGGTGGTGACCAGTTGATCGGTTACCGTGCAGTCGGTGGTCACGAAGGGAATGGTGAGACCTTGTTCGCGCATCTGCCGTACCAAGGGGCCCGCCTCTGGGTGGCAGCCGCCGAAGTACACCACTTCGGCCTTCGACGAGCGGATTTTGGTGACGACTGCGTTGAAGTCCTTCTCACCCCGCGTCAGACCTTCATAAAGCACTGTCTCGACGCCTTCAGCCTTGAGTGCGGCCTTAGTGGTGTCTGCTACGCCTTGGCCGAAAGTATCCTTATCGTGAATGACCGCTACGGTTTTGGCTTTGAGGTTCTTTGCGATGTAGTCAGCGGCGACTTGTCCTTGTTGATCATCGCGACCGGCCATGCGGAAGACACCAACCAACCCTCGCTCGGTGATGCTTGGTGCTGAGGATGCGGGGGTAATGGAGACGATCTGTGCTTCGTCGTAGATTTCCGAGGCTGGAATTGTGGAGGAAGAGCAGTAGTGACCAATGACTGCAACTACTTTGGCGCTATCAACCATTTGGTTGGCTGCAGCGACTGCTTGCTTGGGTTCACATGCGTCATCGCCTTTGACCAGGGCGATCTGCTGACCGTTGATGCCGCCCTTGGCGTTGATGTCTTTGGCTGCTTGTTCTGCGCCTCGCCATATCTGCTCGCCGAAGGCAGCATTGGGGCCAGTCAGTGGGGCTCCGACACCAATTTTGATATCGGCCATGGCGGTCATGGAAAGGGCCATGGAAATGGCGGCGGGGAGTGCGACTGATGCCTTGAAGATCGTTTTCATGCTCTTGCCTCTTTATTATTTGCTTTGATGCTCATTCGGGCAGCGTGAGAGGTATCAATGACGATTCTCACTGGCCGGCCCAGTGTCGGCTTTGGCAGTTTGAGGTTTTAGATTTGGATCTTTTGGGTATTATTATTCTTGTGTGCTATTGGGCATCTTTTCTTAGTGTTTTTTTAATTGCTCCTGTGTGGTTTTAAGATTGGAAATTCCCGTTTTGGTAGTATTGCGAGAAATTTCGCGCAATCAGCTCGGCTTTGTAGCTGATCATTTATCGCTCACTTTTTTTGAATGCTAACGACGATCGACCTGTGCTGCTATCTATCTCGGATAGGGTTTTAAAAGCCCAGATTCCACTCCGTGGTAGGAGGACTAGGCTCAGCGAGTTCGGCACAGAGGAATTGGTTGCAGATGGGGTAAGGTGCTCGCGAAATTTGACTCCCTGATCTGATCCAGGGAGTCATTCAGAGCTATTTGGCTTCGTCTAACCAGGTGACTGCGAATGCACTGGGAATCTGCTTGAGCTCAACTAAATCGCAGTCCTGGGTGATGAAGATGGCGACAGATCGTTCACCGGGCTGTTTTTGCAGCACTCGTGGAGCCGAGAAAGCTGTGCCAACTGTCTGCATCAGCAGATCACGCTCAGGAGCGCAGATGAGCGTTTTGCATCGCAGGAGCTTTTCCCCTAGGTAGCCCGTGATGTTTTCCAGCCAATCAATGGCGTCACCTGGGTCTGGGTCGGTCAGCAGGGCTTGGTAGACATGAATACGAGGATGGGCGGCAGCGATTACCAGCTTAAGTTGGGGGCGTGCGGTATCCAGGGGGCGCTGTGAGGAAGTCAGGAATGCCCTTTGACTGCGCACAGATGGAGATTCCTGCTCGATAATTACTGCGAAGGGGTTGATGCGCTGGACGGTGGCGCGAGCATCGATTAACGCTTGCTCAACAACTTGATCAATCTTTGTCAGCACTACCGTGTGCGCTGCGCTTAGCTGCGCTGCTACTGCATCAATCTGCGTCTGTCGTAGCGGAGGCCTGGCGCAGTCGTACGTGCAAATGATCGACACGGCCATTTGTAGATGAGCAAGGCCCGTCAGGGCGCGCACTACTTCGCCTGGCATTGAGAGCCCGCTGCACTCCAAGATGATCCGCTCGAATGGAGGCAAATCCATTCGGGCTCTGGTTTCGATCAGGCTTAGCACTGTGCTAACCAGGTCATTGCCAAGACTGCAACAGACGCAGCCATTGCTCAGCGTTTCGATCACCATCCCATCAGCCGAATCCATGAGCACAGCGCCGTCAATGTTGACGGCACCTGCGTCATTGACGATCACCGCCGTTCCGGTGCTGTCCTCTAACGTGTAGAGGAGGTGCTCCAGCAAGGTGGTTTTGCCGCTGCCCAGCGGCCCGGTCAAAATGAAGAAATCGATGCCCTTGGAAGGAGGGATCATGTGTGCCTCCTAAATGCTTGACCTGTGGTCGCTGCTCCAGGTTTCACCAACCATTTCTCTCACATCGGCGAGCAGTTCCTCGGTATCAAAAATCACGCCGCCCTTGATCGTGTAATCAAGGCAACGTTTGCGCTCGGCCACATTGGTGTCGTCATTAAGCCGGACGGCGCCAGTCCCGTAGAGAAGCTTGAAGTCGGCCATGGGATTTTGATTGTGAATGAGAATATCGGCTTCTTTGCCGACCTCCAGCGTACCGGTTTTGTGCTCAATACCCAGTAGTTCAGCGCCCTGCATAGTGGCTGCACGCAAGACCTCTTGCGGCGTGAAGCCTGCCTCCTGCAGGAGTTCGAGCTCGCGGATGTAGCCGAAGCCGTAAACCTGAAACATGAACCCGGAGTCACTGCCAGGGCACACTCGGCCTCCTCGATTTTTGTACTCATTCAGAAACTGCATCCAGATCCTGAAGCTTTCCTTCCATTCCAGCTCGTTCTTGGTTGACCAGCGGAAAAAGTAGGCCCCATGCCCACCACGTTGAGGTTGGAAGTAGTTCCAGGACGTGGCGTCGGTGTATTCCTCATGCCAATCGGCGCGGCGGGCGCGCATGACGTCACGGTTGCTGTCGTAGACGTTCATGGTCGGAACAAAGGTGTGGCCCGCTTCGAGGAATGCCTCAAGCACCTCATTCCATTTGCCGCTCCCGGGTTTTGTTGCCTGGAGGAACGTCCTGCCGGCGGTGGCGAAGCGTATGTATTCGTCGTTGTAGTTGTAGTCGTCGTCAATGAACTGGAGGGTGCTGCCTTCCATGAGCGCTTCGGGAAGGCCGTAGGAATGTTCCGTGCTGGTCAGTCCCCACATCGCTGTTTTTAGCGCGTTCATCCGTCCAACTGAGAGCTGAGCGTGATGGCAGCAAGTCTTGAGGCCGAGCTTTTTGCACTCGTCCAGAGCGGCTTCCATGATGGCCGGCGGAGATCCAAAAAACTTCACGCCACATGCGCCTTTCTCGCGAACCTGTCGCAGCCACTCACGCCCTTGCTCAGGGCTGTAGATCACCTTCAGGTAGTCGTTCACTGCAGGGAAGTAAACGTAAGGGTATAGGTTCGGGGCGCCGATGGCGTTATCGGCTGCTGCGCGTTGCTGTTCGCATGTCCAGGCAAGCCCGTTCATGCAGCCTGCTTCCCGCACGGATGTGACGCCGTGAGCGAGCCAGAGCTTGTATACGTAATCTGCTGGGAGCATTTCTCCGCTTTCTGCGTGGAAGGGCGTACCAACATGGGCGTGGCAATCGATAAAGCCTGGCGTGGCGAATTTGCCATGGCAGTCAATTTCACGGGTGCCTTTGGCGGGGCGCCTAGCGGGATTTATCGGAAGCCCAGGTACGCCTACTGCCGCGATCTCAGTGATGATGCCATTTTCGATAACGATATCGGCAGGCCCCCAGGGCGGGGCTCCGGTGCCATCGATAACTGTGATGCCTCGAAGAACCAGTCGGACGAATGGCCCGGTACCGCGTTCATTGCTGGTGGCGGGTTTGACTTGGCCAAGACCCTTCTTGGCGAAGCCAGCGACCATTTCTTCGCCTACCTCGATGGGGGTATCTGCGCTCGACTTCACGTTGTCTCCCATTATTCTAGTGAGCACTCAGCAACGGCTTTGTGCTGGAGCTATTGGAGCTGAGGGCTCAGCCAGCACGGTGTCGAGCCACTCAGGTCGGGACTGTGGCATTGGACAGTCCCTAGGCAGATGGGCAGTAGTCAAATTGGCCTGAATCGAATGTGCTGCTCAGGCTCGTGATGGGCTATCTCAGCTGTCCCGTTGGCGCGGCTTGAATGCACGGCTGGATCAATTGCCCTTCAATCATCCTAGCTGGGCGATGCCTCAGATTCTTAGTGTTTGGAGTGCAAATGGTTGAGTGGAAAATCCATTTCGAGGTAGGTGGAAATGTGTGAAATAGGATTTTCTTAGTCCGAATTCCTATTTTTGTGCGGTAGAAACGAGCCGTTCTCGGGCGCTCAATGATCGAACCCTACTACAACGACAAAAGGCGCGGCTTTCACAGAAAGCTCGAAGGGGATTTGAAAATGAGTGCAGTAAGCGTGGATGTAGGTCATGCAGTGGACGCGAATGCGATGCGGCGCAAAGCCATCATCGCCACTGTTCTAGGGAATGGATTCGAGTGGTTTGACTTCATGGTGTATGGCTTCTTCGCCATAATCATCGGGAAGTTATTCTTCCCTACCGGAGATGACTTAACGTCACTGATGCTATCGGCGGCGACCTTTGGTGTCGGTTTTTTAGTCCGGCCCATAGGTGGCGTTCTCATTGGTATCTACTCTGATCGTTATGGTCGCAAGGGTGCGCTGTCGCTCACCATCATTTTGATGGGTGTCGGCACCGCCATGATTGGCCTGGCGCCGACCTACGAACAGGCAGGTCTTTTGGCGCCGTGCATCATTGTCTTTGCTCGTCTGCTGCAGGGCGTTTCTGCAGGCGGTGAAATGGGGGCGGCTACTGCCTATCTCACCGAGCAGGCGCCAGAGGGCAAGAAGGCTTACTATTCCAGTTGGATTCAAACCAGTATCGGTTTTGCCGTGCTGCTGGGGGCTTGTTTCGGTACTGGTATCACCCTGGGTCTTAGTCCTGAAGAGGTTGAAAGCTGGGGGTGGCGAATTCCTTTCCTGTTCGGCATCTTGATCGGCCCGATCGGGTACTTCATTCGTCGAAATCTGCATGAGTCGCCCGTCTTTGAGGAGTCTTCGGATCTTACTGAGACGCCGCTGCGCGATGTGCTTCGTGATTACCCATGGCAAGCAGTTGCCAGCTTCTCCATGATCGTGCTGTGGACGGTGTGCATCTATGTGATCCTATTCTACATGCCCACCTATTCAGTGAAGGTGCTCAAGCTTCCTCAGTCGGCATCGTTCATTGCGGCAATGGTAGGGGGTGGCGTGATCACCCTATGCTCACCAATTACCGGTTGGATTTCTGACAAGATCGGACGCAAGTATCTGTTGGTGGGGGCTTCCGCGTCGATGCTGCTGCTGGCTTGGCCGATGTTCAACATGATCGCTAGCGCTCCATCGCTGTACACGCTGTGCGTGTTTCAGGCTGTATTCGGTGTGCTGATTGCGGTCTACACCGGCCCTATCTTGGCGGCTCTGTCAGAGACGTTCCCGGCCAAAGTGCTTTCCACTGGGCTGTCCCTGGCCTACAACCTCGCGGTGATGACTTTCGGTGGCTTTGCCTCGCTGATTCTGACTTGGCTGATCAGTGCAACAGGCACGGTCACGGCGCCTGCCTTCTACGTAATGATTGCTGCTGCATTCAGCCTGGTGGGTGTCATGTTTGGCTATAGGCAGCCGTGCCGTCGATAACCGAGAAAATCCCAGGCCCTTGGTGAGTCAGGGGTTTGGGATTTTGATGCAGTCAAAGGGGTTCAGCGCCAATTGTCATTCCTTCTTAGGGGTGGAAAAGGGCGCTGCTCCTTCCTATTTTGAGTTGGTAGAGCGGCGTCTGCTCTCGGCTTACAGTTGTTATCGTCCGTCGCTCTACCTCTATCAGCCGTTGTAGAGCGCCTCGTTGCAACCGTGCTGCTGATCGAGACCAGGCTTTTCCAAATGACAAAAAATAATCCTATCCCGTTCGACCTTAACCTCCTGTTGAGCCTGCGCTCAAAGCTTGAGGCGCAGACCTCGGCTGAGGTTCGATTTGATGCCGCCACTCGCGCCATCTATGCCTCTGAGGCTTCGAACTATCGTCAGTTGCCCATTGGTATCGTAATTCCGAGAAGCATTGCCGATATCGAGGCCACGGTTCGCCTCTGCCGTGAGGCCGGCATCCCCATTCTGCCGCGTGGTGCTGGCACTTCCATGTGTGGCCAGGCCGTGAATGCGGCAGTCGTTATCGACGCATCAAAATACCTTCATGCCATCCATGAAATTAATCCTGAAAAGCGATTGGCTCGCGTTGAGCCTGGGGTGATTTGCGATCAGTTGAAAGGTGAGGCTGCGAAAGTCGGCCTTACATTCGGCCCAGATCCGGCAACGCATAGCCGTTGCACCTTGGGCGGGATGATCGGCAACAACTCCTGCGGTGCGCACTCAGTGATGGCGGGCAAAACCGTAGAGAACGTCGAGCGTTTGGAGGTGCTGACTTACGACGGTGAGCGTTTCTGGGTGGGGCCGACTGATGAGGCGGCTTATCAGGAGCATATTGAGGCTGGTGGCCGGCGGGCAGAGATCGTTCGGGCGCTGAAGGATTTGGTTGATCGTAACGAGGAGCAGATTCGACAGGGCTTCCCCAAACTCAAGCGTCGTGTGTCCGGCTACAACCTTGATCAGTTGCTGCCTGAAAACGGGTTCAACATTGCACGGGCGTTAGTGGGTGTCGAAGGAACCTGTGTGACCGTTCTGCAAGCCGAAACCATTCTGGTGAAGAATCCGACTCACCGGGTACTGGTGGTTCTGGGCTACGAAGAAATCTATTACGCTGCTGACTCGGTGCCGCAGCTGCTGCCTCTGAATCCGATTGCTATGGAAGGGCTGGACGACGGCATCATTGATGGCTTGAAGGTGCGCGGTATGAAGCTGGCTGACATTGCCGAGCTGCCGGCAGGCAATGCCTGGTTGATGATCGAGTTCGGTGCTTTGTCCACTGAAGAGGCAACGGCCTTTGCTCAGAAAGCAGTCGACATCGCTCCTGATTTGCCGGGGCGACCAAGTGTCCGATTGGTTACCGACTCAGGGTTGATGAATCGGATTTGGACAATACGCGAGACCGGCGCGTCTGCTACTTCGCTGGGCTTGGATCCGAACGAGCCTGATCCAGTTGTGGGTTGGGAGGATGCTGCAGTTGAGCCAGAACACCTGGGTAAATACCTGCGGGAATTCAAGAGCCTGGTCAGCAGCTATGGCTACAAGACAAATCTTTACGGTCACTTTGGTGACGGGTGCATTCACTCCCGTATCACCTTCGATTTGAAGTCTCGGGATGGCGTGGATAACTGGCGTGCATTCTTGGATGAAGCGGCGCATCTGGTCGTACGGTACGGCGGATCGCTCTCTGGCGAGCATGGTGATGGGCAAGCTAAGGGTGAGTATCTGCGCATCATGTACTCGGACGAGATCATGAATGCCTTTGCAGACTTCAAATCCATCTGGGATCCGCTGAACAAGATGAACCCAGGCAAACTCATCCACGCCATGCCGGTCGATGCCAATCTGCGGTTGGGCCCGGATTACCAGCGCCGTGAAATCCGCAGCCAATTTACCTACGACGCACGGTTAGGTGACAAGGGCCTGGCCCGTGAGACCGAGCGCTGCATCGGAATGGGCAAGTGCCGCTCCCTCGATGGCGGCACCATGTGCCCGAGTTTCAGAGCAACCCGCGAGGAGAAATACTCCACCCGTGGTCGTGCGCGTTTGTTCTTCGAGCTTTTGAAGGGTGAGGTTATCGAGGATGCCTGGCAGAACGAGGAGGTCAAAGACTCCCTCGATCTTTGTCTTAGCTGCAAGGGCTGTAAAACGGACTGCCCAACCAATGTGAACATTGCCAGGTACAAGACGGAATTCCTCAGCCGTTATTACAGTGAAAAACGCCGCCCTGTGATGGACGCTATGATCGGGCGTATTGGGGAGTGGTTGCCTCATGCGACCAAGCTCTCGCCTGTCCTCAACTACGCTATGGGCAATCCGCTGGTGCGCACGGCTGGAGCCTATTTCGGGTTGGCACGGCAAGCCAAATTTCCAAAAATCGCTTCCAAAAGCTTCCGGAGCACCGCCACCGCCAAGCGCATCCTGCAAAATGAAGGCATCAGGGCCGGTAACGATGTGCTCTTGTGGGTAGATAGCTTTAACAATGGCTTCACACCCAAGGTGCTTGAAGCAGGGGTAACCGTACTCGAAGCACTTGGCTTCACTGTGAAGTTGATGAAGCGGCACGTCTGCTGCGGACGGCCTTATTACGACGTCGGCATGATCGATGAGGCCAAATCTAATCTTGAACAGATCCTTACTCAGCTGGAGCCGGTGCTCGAAGACGGACTGCCCGTCATCGTACTTGAGCCAAGCTGTCTGTCTGTGTTCCGAGATGAGATGCCAGGCCTTTTCCCGAATGATAAGCGTGCCAAGCAGCTTGAGAAGTCGATCATGACCTTGAGCGAGTTCATCAAGAGCCGAGCTCTGGAGCTACCTTCCATCAACGAGGATGTGCGTATTCACGGTCATTGCCATCAGAAATCTTGTGGTGGAATGGGGGGAGAGCAGGGCGTTCTGGAGAAGCTGGGTGGCAAGGGGCAGGTCATCGCCGCTGGCTGTTGTGGCGTTGCAGGTGCATACGCGTACCACAGCAAAACTGCTCCGATTGCGAAGATCATCGGTGAGAATGAGTTCAAGCCTCACATCGACAAGATTCCGCAGGAGGCAGCGGTAGTTGCGGATGGCTTCAGCTGTCGAGGGCAGATTCGAAATGTGAGCGGCAGGGAGGCAATGCATTTGGCGGAATACCTCGCAAAAATTCTGGGCTAGATGCGCCAGGGACTGCATTCTCAAAGCGTTAGGCTGCTGTGGCCATTACACCTAGGCAGCCCCCGAATGCAGTCGTATGTATTTTTTTGAGTGAGATAGGTAGGTCATGAAACTCGAAGTAGCGGTAGAAAACACTGTCCTACGCGAGGCCTCTGTAGTGGCGGGGGAAACCGCCATGGATCGCGAAATTACGTGGGTTCACATCGTCGACCATCCTGAAATCACCAATTGGCTCAAGCCTGGCGAGCTACTGTTGACCACGGGCTACAACTGGCCCGTGGACGACGAAGAGTGTCGCGTCATGGTGCGGAGGCTGGCCGAAATCGGTTTGGCTGGCGTAGTACTGGCTGTCCCGCATTTCCGTGAGCATTTCACACAGGCAGCTATTGATGAAGCGAACCGATGTGACCTACCGCTGCTTGAGTTGCCGTGGGACATTCAGTTCAGCGAAATCATGCACGATGTGTTGGCACGTATCATCAATATCCAGGCCGAGACCATTCGCCGCTCAGACCATATTCACCGGACGCTGACTGAGGCAGCCCTTGAGGGGAACAACCTGGAGGGCTTGGCGAGAGCGTTGAAATCGGCTTTAGACAAGGATGCAACGGTCGTCTCCATGGATGGGACTGTGTTGGGTGCGTCTGACTCCGCAGTTGACGAGGTGGCGGAGCGCGCCCTCATAAAGAAAATCACCGAGCTGGACACACTTGCCGGGTTCTTCGACTTCAGTACTGCAAAAGTCGTGACGGAGAGTGTAGGGCGGCCCCGATTAGGCGGTGCCATTAGGCTACGCGGCGAAGTGGTTGGTGTTGTCTGGTTGCACAGTGACGAGGGCGTTTTTGAGGAGCTGGAATCCCGTGCTCTCGAACATGCGGCGGTGATTGCAGCGCTTCATCTGGCCTACCAGCGTCAGCTATCAGATCAGGAGACCCGTCTTGGTTACGCATTCGTCGCAGGTCTGTTGGAGGGCAAGTTTTCCGCCACTCCAAGTGCGATAGAGCGAGCACAGGCATCTGGTTGGGGTGAAAACAGGGACTACAGAGTTTGCTTGGTGCTGCTGAATGAACCCATCCCGCTTTCTGTGGAAGGTTTCAATCGCCGCTCAAAAACGGCTGACCGAATTGCTCAGTCGATGCGCGGGCTGGGGATTGCTCCACTGGTGTCTGTGTCGCTGAATCAGATCAGTTTTCTGCTGCCGGCAGAGAACTCTCCGGACACGATTTGGAGGTCAGTGCGCACCGAGGGCAGTGCGATGGCTGTTAGTCGTGTGCATCAAGGCGTGACCGGTATGGCTCTGGGTGCAGAAGATGTATTCGCACTGGTACCACTGCTTAAACCGGGCAAGCTGCATGACTTCGATGAAGTTCTGTTCCCTCGGGCTCTGATGGGCGATGCGGATGCTCGACGCTTGCTGATGGAAAAGCTGATTGCGCCATTGGGTAATCCTAAGCGAGGCAATGCCCTGATTGAGACTGTGCTGACCTTGGCCAGGGAGGGCTTTCAACTGCTCAATACAGCCAAAGCATTGGAAATCCATATCAGCACCCTGCGATACCGGGTCGAGCGAATCGAGTCGATGCTGAACATCTCACTCGATAATCCAGATGACAAATTCAAGCTGCAGGTGGCTGCTCAGATGTATGTATTGGCAGCCGATGAAAAATGAGATTGCTTGGACACATGGCGCGACTTTAATGATGCGGTCGCACTGTGTTCGCAGGGGAGAGTTATCGTGACAAGGCGGGTTTTAAAGACCTCATGTGGGTTGCATCTGGTTTCTCAATCGGAAAGCACTCTTATTGATCCCATGGGTAAAGTGATTGAGCACGAGCTTGAGGGTCTGGCCCGAACTGCAATCGGTCTGAAGCTGGCGGGACATCGCGTCGTGGTGGCGATCGGTGAACCTCCTACAACGAGAAATGATTTCCCTGGCAACCAGGTCTATCGAACCGGGTATGCAGCCATGGTGGTATCGCAGACAAAGCTGATGGCTGAATGGAAAAAATGCTTCGATGGCTGCAATGAGCTGTCGGCCCAAGTGCTGGTGGACGCGGTGGTCTTTCACAATAAACACAGGGCACAGCAGCTGGTGGGGGTTCTTACCGAACTGATCGATATGAGTGTCATCCCGGTGGTGGGGCTTAGCGCTGCAGGGAGGGGGGTTGGGAGCTCGTTATTGGATGCTTTCCTGGTAAACCTGTTGGATGTGAGGGGGAGTGGATCCCGTTCCAAGGTGGCAGTCTAAGGCCCGGTAAAGTAGGTAGCCTGATAGATGGGGAGGAAAAAAATCTCTTCAATTTGTTCCTTGAGTAGGTAGTTCGGTGCTCGGCTCATCCGGTTCAATGACGACCGTTAAGACCCATGGATAGGGCCTGCCGGTCGCGCTACAGCCGATTAGTCAGTTACATGAATGTTTGCCTGCCTAATAATAACTCGAGGCTTGAATTGATGTCCCATGCTCCCCAGACGACCCATTCAGCGAATGCTGATGGTTCGAACCTCGCCACAGGGTTGAAACAGCGCCACGTCACGATGCTCTCCATTGCAGGTGTCATCGGTGCTGGTCTTTTTGTCGGCTCTGGCCATGCAATTGCTGCAGCCGGCCCAGCTGTCCTGCTTTCCTACATAGCTGCCGGTACGCTCGTCGTATTGGTCATGCGCATGCTAGGGGAGATGGCTGTCGCTTCGCCTGATACCGGTTCGTTTTCCACCTACGCCAACAGAGCCATCGGCCCATGGGCTGGCTTCTCCATCGGCTGGCTTTACTGGTGGTTCTGGGTGCTTGTCATCCCGCTTGAGGCCATTGCGGCAGCCGCCATTCTAAACTCGTGGTTCCCAGGGATTGAAACGTGGGCATTTGCCTTGGCGATCACAGCCCTGCTTACAATCTCAAACCTGTTCAGTGTGGCCAAGTACGGAGAGTTCGAATTCTGGTTTGCGTTGTCAAAGGTTGTAGCCATCATGGCGTTTATCGTCCTGGCTGCCGTCGCTCTGGTAGGTGGTCTGCCAGGTCGGGAGGTTGATGGTTTCATCGCGACCATGAACGCGAATGGTGGTTTCGCTCCAAATGGCTATGGCCCGGTTCTCGGGGCATTGCTGACTACCATGTTCAGCTTCATGGGCACTGAGATCGTCACCATTGCAGCAGCAGAATCCAAGAACCCCTCGCAGCAGATCGCTCGGGCCACCAACTCGGTTATCTGGCGGATCGGCATTTTCTACGTCGTATCCATCTTCATGGTCGTCTCCATCGTTCCATGGAATGACGCTCAGCTATCGGTCGTGGGTTCATACCAGCGGGCCTTGGAGCTGCTGCAGATTCCTTACGCAAAGCTCATCGTTGATATCGTAGTGCTTGTAGCCGTAGCGAGCTGCCTTAACTCGGCAATCTACACCGCTTCTCGCATGCTCTTTGCGTTGGCTAAGCGGGGTGATGCCCCGCAGGGATTGAAAAAAACCACGGCTTCCAATGTGCCCCTCAAGGCCGTGTTGGCCAGTACTGCGATCGGCTTCCTCACAACTGCAATCAATTACTTCGCACCCGAGAAGGTCTTTGCCTTCCTGCTTGCAACCTCAGGTGCGGTAGCCCTGCTGGTTTACCTGGTCATCGCTGTCTCGCAGCTGCGTATGCGTAAGCAGTTGATCGCCAGTGGGCAGAAGCTCGACTTCAAAATGTGGCTCTATCCATGGTTGACCTGGCTGGTGATCATTTTCATCACCGGCGCGCTGGCTCTGATGTTGACGCTGCCGAAGCACACGGGTGAGGTGGCTGCTACTGCAGTGCTCGCTGCCGCGATCGTTGCCACGGGGTTGTACACCAAGCGTCGATCCAAGGCTGCCGCTTGGTCTCAAAGGGCAGTCGTCGATCGCTAATGTGATTGCTGAAACGTGTTGCGAGGGGTGACTGCCTAAGGTAGTCACCCCTTTTCTCGTTCGGGTGCTTACGGTGCAATTGCATTCCTGCTTTCCGTAAGCCGTCAGCGACTCCAGCATGAGGGCAATGGAGTGCAGTACGCTGGCATGTCCGGCGTTTTCCTCTGTCGATCAGGCAGGTCTTACTTACGAAAGGGTACTGACGCCATGAATCGCTTCATCATCATTTCTGGCTGCTCAGGCGGCGGTAAATCGACACTTTTGGCCGAGCTTCGGCAACGCGGCTATGCAGTAGTGGAGGAACCGGGGCGGCGCATTGTGCAGGAACAAGCTTGCGTCGGAGGACAAGCACTGCCGTGGCTAGACATGACTGCCTTCTTGCGTCGAGCCGTCGCGGTGGCTGTCAATGACTACGTCAGCTCCCCGAAAAGTGGCTCGCAATGGGTGTTCTTCGACCGGGGTTTGATCGACGCGGCGGCTGCGCTTCAAGAGTTGACCGGAGAACCTGTGTTGGACGCGTTGGGTCATCAGTATCGCTACCACGAACACGTTTTCCTGGCACCGCCGTGGCCCGACATCTATGTGCAGGATACGGAGCGCCGGCATGATATGACCGCCGCGCTAGTCGAGTTTGAGCGACTACAGTGCACTTATCCCGCTCTGGGCTATGCGGTATCGCTATTGCCCAAAGTCAGTGTGGCGCAGCGCGCCGACTTTGTATTGAAGACCCTGGCAGGTCGCTGACATGTCGCGGGTTTTCCCTGCCTGCTGGAGAATGAAGTCAAAGGAACGTAATGCCCATGCGTAGGACGTTCTCACATACGCCTTCCTCTCGCTGCCTTACTGTATCTCCGGTGCGCTCTGTGTCCCTTAGCCGATGCCGCCCTCGCCGGAAGATAGGGTTCATCGCAATGTGACCAGGCATCCTCGCTCGGTTCACTTGGATCCATGTCTTTGGGGGATGTCTCATAATCACCATATTGCTCGGGTGCGCAACGCTTCATGCGGGCCGAGTGAATCAAGCTAACGGTTGCCGCTGCCAATTTACCGTCGGCGCCCTTTGCCGAATTGCATTCTCCACCTGGTTGCGGTTGGTAAGGTGTAGACCTCCTTCTAGATAAGGCGTGAACGACCAGAGTGCACACGAATGCGCGGAAAGGTGAGCTCGCCGAGCGTTTGTGCCTTCCGAGATGCTGCCCGCTTAATCCTGCAGACAGCGGGCGTAGGCTAGCTCCTATTTCTGGAAGCATTTTATGCCGGTTTTTTCCTGTTTTGAGTGCGTAGTTCGAGGGTGTGGGTATGGGTAGCATTTCCAAACTGACACACAAAGGTGAATGCCATGTCTTCTCAACAAAAACTGTCTGTATCGCCTCGCGCGCAACACGTATCAAACGGTATTGCTGTTGCTCACCCGATCACTGTGAGCCGCGCTGCAGGTGCTTACCTTTGGGATGACCAAGGTAAGAAATACTTGGACTTCGTAGGTGGTATCGGCGTGCTGAACGTCGGTCACAACCATCCACGCGTAGTCGAAGCGGTACGTAAGCAGTTGGATACCTTCTCGCACATCTGCTTCCAGGTGGCAGCTTACGACCAGTACACCGACCTCGCTGCGAAGCTGAACAACCTGGTGGGCGGCCCGGAGCACTACAAGTCGGTGTTCCTGACTACCGGTGCTGAAGCCGTTGAGAACGCCATCAAGATCGCGCGTGCTTACACCAATCGTCCGGGGGTGATCGCATTCCGTGGCGGTTTCCACGGGCGTACCTTGATGGGTATGACCCTGACTGGCATGAGCCAACCTTATCGCCAGAATTTCGGCCCATACGCCCCGGATATTTACCACACCCCGTACCCGAACGAGTACCGTGGCGTGACCACCGAGAAAGCGCTTGCCGCCTTGCAAGAAGTCTTCGACACGCAGATTGCTGCCGACCGCGTAGCGGCAATCATCATTGAGCCTGTTCAGGGTGACGGCGGTTTCATTCAAGCACCGGTTGAATTCATGCGTGCTCTGCGCAAGAAAACCGAAGAGCTGGGCATCGTTCTGATCTGCGACGAGATCCAGACCGGCTTCGGTCGTACTGGCAAAATGTTTGGCTTCGAGCACTCGGGCATCCAGCCCGACCTGGTAACTGTTGCCAAGAGCCTGGCCGGTGGTTTGCCAATTTCGGGTGTTGTAGGTCGTGCCGCGATCATGGACGCACCTCTGCCTGGTGGTCTGGGTGGTACCTACGGCGGTAACCCGCTGGGCTGCGCAGCAGCACTGGAAGTCATCAAGATTTTCGAGTCTGAGAACCTGACCGAGCGCAGCCGTGCCATTGGTGCGCAGCTCCTGGAAGGCTTCAAACCTCTGGAAGGTCGTTTCAAGGGCATTGGTCACGTACGTGCCACCGGCGCCATGGCCGCCGTAGAGTTCGTTACCGATCGCGATACCAAAGAGCCCGATGCCGCCACTGCCCAGCGCGTGATTGATGCTGCCCGTGAAGAAGGTCTGCTGGTCATCAAGTGTGGCGTTTACCGTAACGTCGTTCGCTTCATCTGCCCTCTGGTGATTTCCGAGCAGGATGTTGCTGAGGCGCTGGGTATGTTCGAGCGTGCGCTGGTTGCCGCCAAGGCCTGAGCCTGACGGTCTATCGGTTTAGCACCGCAATTATTCTGGAGTGGTTATGACCCCGTTTGAAGCGTTCAATGAGGTTGATATTCGTGTCGGCGAAGTCGTGCGAGTAGAGCTCAATGAAAAAGCAAACAAGCCAGCTTATAAGTTCTGGATCAATTTTGGTGAGCTGGGTGAGAAGACCACCAGCGCTCAGTACACCAAGCTCTACAGCCCCGAAGAACTTGTCGGTAAGCAGGTGGTTTGCGCCGTCAATCTGGGCTCAAGGAAGATTGCAGGCTTCACCTCCGAGGTGTTGATGCTGGGCGTGGATCGCGAGCCGGGTGAGGTGGTTTACCTGACCACTGAACGCCAAGTGCCAATCGGAAGCAAAATTTTCTAACCCTTAGTTGCTGAGCTTCTGTTTGGCGACTAACCCAAAACAAGTAAACCTAAAAGTAGGATATCAAGATGCAACTGACCGACTTCAAAGCGCTGACCTTCGATTGCTACGGCACCCTGATTGACTGGGAAACCGGTATTGTCAACGCACTCCAACCGCTGGCAAAGCGCACCGGCAAAACTTTCACTTCCGATGAGCTGCTGGAAGTGTTCGGTCGTAACGAGTCGCCTCAGCAGACCGAAACTCCAGGTGCTCTGTATCAGGACATCCTGCGCGCTGTGTACGATCGCATTGCCAAAGAGTGGGGCCTGGAGCCCGACGCCGCTGAGCGCGAAGAGTTCGGCACCTCTGTCAAAAACTGGCCTGCTTTCCCAGACACCGTTGAGGCTCTTCAGTACCTGAAGAACCACTACAAGCTGGTGATCCTGTCCAACATCGATCGCAACGAGTTTAAGCTGAGCAATGCTAAACTGGGTGTTGAGTTCGACCATATCATTACCGCCCAGGATGTTGGTTCGTATAAGCCAAATCCAAACAACTTCACCTTCATGATCGATGCTCTGGGTGAAGCTGGAATCGAGAAAGGCGATATTCTGCACACTGCAGAGAGCCTGTATCACGACCACATCCCTGCCAACGACGCAGGCTTGGCGTCGGCCTGGATCTACCGTCGTCACGGTAAAGAAGGCTATGGTGCTACCCATGTGCCGTCGCGTATGCCAAATATCGATTTCCGTTTCAACAGCATGGGCGAGATGGCTGAAGCCCATAAGAAAGCCCTGAAAGGCTGAGTCAAGAGCCGGTAGCCTTAGGGCTGCCGGCTTTTTCACTTCAATGGTACAAAAGCTATGAATTCACTCGATACGGCAGCAACTAAGACTGGTTTTGGTATGTTGCCTGCCATAGCGGCGGTCATTATCTGGAGTACTCTGGCCGTAAGCGTAACGTTTTGTAGTAATGTTTCGCCCATGTTTATTACGGGTGCTGCGCTTTTCATTGGTGGTGTGATTGGCCTTCCTTGGCTTAAGCTCTGGAAGATGCCTCGCGAATTGTTTCTGATTGGTACGTTTTGCATGTTGACGTACCATGTCATCTATTTTTATGCCTTGCAGCTTGCCGATCCAATCGGCGTTAGTCTGCTTCACTATCTTTGGCCTGTCTTCATTGTTTTGCTGGGCCCATTGTTTGTTCGCGGCGGCAAACTAACAGTCAAATCTGTTCTTGCAGGTCTTATTGGCTTTGTAGGTGCTATGATCAGCTGTAACCCTGATCACTCGATCAGCGTTGGCGACTCTTCTAACACCTGGCTGGGCTACACCCTTGCTTTTGTTTCTGCAATCTTCTGGGCTGTATACTCGCTATTGGCGAAGAAGTACCCTCATGTGCCTAGCGCCTCTGTTGGCTTGTATTGTCTTGTTTCTGGAGCTGTTTGCTTAGCGCTTTATCGTACGGGTGCACAGTGGCCGACATTAACCACTAACGAAATCTGGGCAATCTTGTACATGGGCATTGGCCCGATGGGTGGGGCATTCTACCTCTGGGACTATGCGATGAAGAAAGCAAACCATGAACAAGTCGCCGTGCTCAGCTATGCCACGCCTGTGCTATCAACAGCCTTTTTGGCGCTTTACCTGAATGTAGGTATGCAGTGGTATATCTGGGTGGGGGCAGCATTGGTTGTTGTATCGATGGTCATGTCCAAGAAGACTGAGGCTCCGGCTCTCAAGTAACGAATCAGGAATCTTCGTACTGCGCAGTAATGGTAGAAAGGATTGAATTGGTCACTCGGTTCTGGTCTCTACCTTTATGTTGTATTTGCCCCCTCCACACTGGGGGCTTTTTTTTGAGCGTATGTAGCCACCGATCGCTGTGGGCCGAATATCAGTGCGTTGTACTTCTCTCCTGGATGGTTATTTCACATAGGGGGATTCGACCTGCCCGTGATTAATACTTGATTAAAATAAAATGAGGAAAGCAGTTGTGGATACAGTTACAGCAAATAGCAAGGTACAAAGTCAGGAGGGTCAGCTCAAAGCTGGCCTTAAGTCTCGACATTTGACAATGATGTCCATTGCGGGTGTTATCGGAGGATCCCTATTCGTCGGCTCCGGAAGCGTTATCCATAGTGCAGGCCCCGCAGCGTTCCTAGCGTTTCTGGTCGGTGGGGTCTTGATGATGCTCATCATGCGAATGCTTGGTGAAATGGCTACGTCCTCCCCCGACACAGGTTCATTTTCAACGTATGCCGATCGCGCTATTGGCCGCTGGGCAGGATTCACCATTGGCTGGTTGTACTGGGGATATTGGGTGAGTTTAATGGCTTGGGAGGCCTATGTAGCTGGCAAGATTTTAAACGGTTGGTTCCCAAGTATTAGTGTCAACGTCTTTGTGCTGGCAACGACACTCCTATTGATCAGTATCAACTTTTTCAACGTAAAAAACTATGGCGAGTTTGAGTTTTGGTTTGCGCTAATTAAAGTAGTGGCGATTTTTTGCTTCCTAATCGTTTGCTGCCTGGCAGTCACTAACATTTGGACGCTAGGGGAGGTGAGAGGCATCAGCAACCTGACTGCGCACGGCTTCATGCCAAATGGAATAGATCCTGTCGTAGGTGCCATGCTGGGTGTGATGTTTGCGTTCCTGGGCGCTGAAATTGCGACTATTGCAGCGTCCGAGTCTGCGAATCCAGCGCAGCAGATCGTCAAAACGACTAAGTCAGTCGTTTGGCGCGTAGGCTTATTTTACGTCGGGTCAATCTTCCTTATCGTGTGCTTGGTGCCGTGGAATGACCCTATGCTTGGCGAGTCGGGTTATGGCTCATACCGGCGTACACTCGAGCTGTTGGGAGTGCCGGGTGCCGAAATGCTGATGAACTTTGTAGTGTTGACGTCGGTTAGTAGCTGTCTGATTTCAGCTCACTACACGGCCTCACGCATGCTTTATTCTTTGGCGAGACGTGGCGATGCCCCGTCGTTCTTCAAGTTCACAAAAGCAGAAACGGGAATTCCGTTGTATGCGATCATCGGCTCTTGCGTCGTGGCGGTTGTGTTAGCGTTGATCAATTTCAGCGAAGTGCTGCGCCCTAAGGATATTCTTGATACGCTGATGAACATGACGGGAACCATCGCCCTCTTGGTTTACCTCGTTATCGCGTGTTCACAGTTGAAGATGCGTCGCAAGCTTGAGGCGAGTGGCAGTGACATTCCGTTAAGAATGTGGCTTTTCCCTTGGCTGACATGGGCAGTAATAATCTTCATCGTAGTTTGTCTGGGGGTGATGTCGTTCATGCCTGAGTATCAGGTTCTGGTCGTGTCAACTGGTAGTGCGGCACTCGCGTTGGTGATTATTGGGATTTTTCATCAGATCCGGTGCGACCGCTCTAAATCCTGAGGAGGCCGTACACTGCAGTTTTGACGGTGAGCGCTTCACTCGTGTGCATCCATTCATTATTCAATGAATAAACCTGGGCGGGTGGTTGTTTGTGGTTCTCGCAAGCACATCACCTGCCATTCATGATGGTTGTCAACGCTGCTCCGTCTGTAATTTGTGCAAAGGATTTATTGCACTTCGATGTTGCACGCGTGTTTTGATAGCTCTCTGAGACGTCTAGAGCTCTGTTGGGGTTTATAAGCCGTGCCGAGTTGTCAGCAATGTATTTATTTTTGGCTCTCCCTCAGTGCCTTGATAAAGCTTGGTTATCTGTAAATTTGATCAAATTATTGTGATAAGGCGTGTGTTTTCCTGCGTCTGTTGAAGTGCTTTATTCTATATGTAGTATGATAATTTAAGTGTCGTTTGGAATAAAGTGCTCGATGTGTGTCCATTATGTTTGCGGCCGGGTTGTCCTGCGCATGTTTTTAGCTGTAGGTGTCGTATTGCTTGTTTTCAACGCGCTCTCAGATGTTGTGAAGGGTTCGGCGTGGTAACTTTATTCTTTTGTCGGTGGGGGAGTATGACAAAAATTAATGCCCCTATGACAAGATGTCAATTTGTTTTTTGAGGTGCCTTCGTTACAGTTAGACTCAGTTGCCATTGCTGGGCAGACCGAATAAAAGCATTTATTTTTCAGCAGATGGCTTTTCGAGTTTGCAACAAAAAAATTGCTTAAGGCTCAGGCGTAGCCCTTGATAGGTCATATAGGATTTCCAGGACTAAAGGAGTGCGGAGTATTCCCCGCAGGCGGGATGAGCCTTTGCACTGTCCGCGAGTGAGTACCAGTTGTAGGCATTTTTCCAGCGCTCTGCATGTGGGGTTGGAAATTATGTGTAGCGTGACTGCATGGAGGCCGAATTGCGTGCCGGAGTTTCGGTAAGCATGAAGGGTAGTGCAAAACTCTCAAGGGACTGCTGAAGGTAATGTAGTTGCTAAATGGTTTATGTATACAGCCGAATCACTGATCCTAGATAAATAATAAGAGAGGAATACAGATGAACAAGGGTTTTGTATCTACCAGCTTGGCCGTTGGTATTTTCGCAACAGCTTTTGCCGCCAGTGCGCAAGACTGCGGAAGGGTGACAATTGCCAGCATGAACTGGCAAAGCGCTGAAGTGCTGTCCAACATTGACAAGCTCATCTTGGAAACAGGGTACGGCTGTGACGCAGAAATCACCTTTGGTGACACTGTGCCTACCATCACTTCCATGGTTGAAAAAGGGTCGCCTGATATTGCGCCGGAGGCTTGGATCGATCTGCTGCCAGATGTCGTCCGCAAAGGTTTGGACTCCAAGCAACTGGTCGCAACGCCCAAGGTTCTTAGCGAGGGCGGTGTCAGCGGTTGGTGGATTCCGAAGTACTTTGCTGACGCGCATCCCGACATCAAGACCATTGCTGACGTACTCAAGCACCCCGAGTTGTTCCCAAGTCCTGAGGATCCGAGCAAAGGCGCAATCTACAACGGTGCCCAAGGATGGGGGTGGACAGGCATCACGACTCAACTGTTCAAGGCCTTCAAAGCAGAAGACTCAGGTTTCGTGCTCGTTGATACGGGGTCGGCAGCGGGACTCGATGGGTCGTTGATCAAGGCCTACGAGCGCAAGAAAGGCTGGGTTGGTTACTACTGGTCGCCCACCGCTCTCCTCGGGAAATACCCAATGGTGCAACTCCAGCCAGGTGTGCCTTATGACGAGGCCGAGTGGAAGCGCTGCATCACCGTTGCGAACTGCCCGGATCCGAAACCCACCGGCTGGCCGATCGACCGGGTGGTTACGCTGGCTTCGGCACCATTTGCCAAGCGGGTAAACCCAGAGGTGATGGAGTACCTGAACAAACGTGTATGGGACAACAATTTCGTAAACCAACTGATGGCCTGGATGACTGATAACCAGGCAACCGGAGCGGATGCAGCCAAACACTTCCTGCGACACAACCAGAGTGTCTGGATGCCTTGGGTCTCGGCTGAGGCCGCCAAGAAGATCCATGAGTCCTTGTAAGTCTCGTCGCTTACATCATGAATTCATCCGGGCACTGTGAGGTGTGAAGTGGATTGGTTAACGAAATTCCCACATATGCAAGACGCCTCTCTTCTGGCCTTGAAAAAGGCCATTGATGAGAGCTTTCGAGACTTTACACGTGCGTATGGCGACACGTTCGACAGCTTGTTTTCACCGCTCCAACAGTTCTTGCTGGCCACTGAGCGGTTCATGACTCAAACGCCCTGGCCGGTAATTTTGCTTCTGGTTATGGGAATTGCGTGGTTCGCCAGTCGCAGCGTCAAAGTTGTGGCCAGTTGCGCAGTCGTGCTGCTTGCAATCGGCTATTTCGACATGTGGGAAGACACGATGCGCACGCTTGCGATGATTTTTGTCGCAACGGTGGTTGCCATTGCTGTTGGGCTGCCGGTGGGTGTGCTCATGTCGAAGTCGGATCGCGTGCAACGGGTGGTGAATCCGCTGTTGGACGTCATGCAGACGATGCCTAGCTTTGTGTACCTGATCCCCGTGGTCATGTTGCTGGGCATTGGTCGAGTACCTGGGCTCATTGCGGTCGTGATATACGCGCTACCTCCTATGATCCGATTGACCAATCTGGGTATTCGCCTTGTTGATCGGGACATCATTGAAGCTGCAGATGCCTTTGGTTCTTCCGCCTGGCAACGCTTGGTGAAAGTCCAGTTGCCATTGGCGTTGCCGACCATCATGGCTGGCGTCAACCAAACCATCATGATGGCGTTAGCGATGGTGGTGGTGGCCTCCATGATTGGTGTTCAGGGGCTCGGTCAGCCTGTACTGAAAGCGATTGCAAACCAGTACTTCACGCTTGGCTTGTTCAACGGGCTGGCGATTGTTGGCATTGCAATCATCTTTGACCGCGTCAGCCAGTCCTACGGCAAACGGCTGCAGAAGCATCAGGAAGTGGCTCATGTCTAATCAGCACAACGCTGGTATCAAGATCAGCAACCTCTACAAGATTTTTGGCCCTAATGCTGGCGACTATGTGGATGCCGTCAAAAAGGGTATGCCGAAGTCAGAGCTGTTGGACAAGCATGGCCATGTTCTAGGTTTGAAGGACATCAGCCTTGATATCCCGGCAGGATCCATCCAAGTGATCATGGGGCTTTCGGGGTCGGGTAAGTCGACGCTGATTCGTCACATCAACCGGCTCATCGATCCTACTGCAGGGGAGGTGATTGTCGGCGGCTCAGACGTGACCAAGATGGATCAAGCGCAGCTACAGGATTTCCGTCGCTCGCAAACCGCTATGGTGTTTCAGAAGTTCGCACTGTTGCCGCACCGTAATGTACTCGAAAACGTGGTGTACGGTTTGGAGATCCGAGGCGTCGACAAAGCCGAGAGTGTGAACGTCGCGAAGCGTTGGATCGAGCGGGTTGGACTGAAGGGCTTTGAAAAGCGCTATCCGACTCAACTGTCTGGCGGAATGCAGCAGCGCGTTGGGTTGGCCAGGGCGCTCTCGATGGATGCACCGGTTTTGCTGATGGATGAGGCCTACTCCGCCCTAGACCCACTGATCAGAATGGATATGCAAACTGTACTGCTGGACATTCAGAAGGAAATCAAAAAAACCATCGTCTTCATCACCCATGACCTGGATGAAGCGCTGCGTTTGGGTGATCAGATTTCCATTCTGCGGGACGGGCAGATGATTCAGCAGGGCACCAAGCAGGACATCGTCATGCGTCCAGCAGACGAATACGTCGAGAACTTCGTGCGTCAGGTTAACAGGGCGAAGATCGTGACCCTGGAAGGGGTAATGTCACCGGTCAAACCTAATCCGACGCTGATGGCACCGACTCTACAGAGCTGGTTGACCATCGAGGAGGCTGTGCAAATCGTTCGGTCGTCGCCCGACTCCGAGTTCGTCGTGGTCGACACATTAGGTCAACCAGTGGGACTGGTGACTCTACAGCAGCTTCTTTTTGCGATGGTGGCCCCAGCGGCGCTGTTGGAGGGCGACGCGAGTAAACAGCCTCAGCTTGCCGCCGTACCGAGTGCTCGACGGGGCTGATTGCAGTGCGATGGAGTGCAGCTTTGCCGGCGGGGTTTGAGGTCAAAGTAGTGGTTCGATATCGCCTTGGGCGTGACCTGCGCGGTTGTTGAGCCGCTTCAATCTGCGTGATTCGCGAGCTCTATCTAAGTGATGTTTGGAGATTTATATGTCGTTTACTATTGTTAAAACCGACTTGCTGCGCGGTGAGAACTTCATCGACGGGCAATGGTGCGCATCTGCGAGTGGTGCGACTTTTCCCGTGATCAACCCTGCCACTGCTTCGGTTTACGTCACTGTAGCTGACAGTGATGTTGAAGACGCAAAGGCAGCTGTTGAAGCAGCGAGCAAGGCTTTCGCGACTTGGAAAAATGTTCCTGCCAAACAACGCGCCGCCATATTGAAACGCTGGAATGATCTGATACTCGAGTACGCGAACGACCTGGGCAAGATCATTTCGTCCGAGCAAGGCAAGCCCCTGCACGAAGGCATCGGTGAAGTCTCCTATGCCGCGAGCTATGTAGAGTGGTTCGCTGAAGAAGCCACTCGCTCCAATGGCGAAATCATTCCGAGTCCGGTCGCGGGTCGGCGCATGATGGCTCTCAAAGAGCCAATCGGCGTCGTTGCGGCGATCACGCCCTGGAACTTCCCCGCAGCGATGATTGCTCGAAAGATTGCGCCGGCACTCGCAGCAGGGTGCACCGTGGTGTGCAAACCAGCAGCTGAAACGCCGCTGACGTCGTTGGCCTTGGTGCGTCTGGCTGAATTGGCAGGGGTGCCGGCTGGCGTATTGAATATCGTGGTTACCTCCAAATCCAAACCGGTAGCCGATGTCTGGCTGGAAGATGCGCGGGTGCGCAAAATCACCTTTACCGGCTCCACGCCAGTGGGCAAGCACCTCGCTCGTGAGTCAGCCAATACCCTTAAGAAGCTGTCTTTGGAGCTGGGCGGTAACGCTCCGTTCATCGTGTTCGATGACGCTGACATCGATGCTGCTGTTGATGGCCTGATGGTTGCCAAGTTCCGCAACGGTGGTCAGACCTGCGTTTGCCCGAACCGGATCTATGTACAGGAAGGTGTGTATGAGAAGTTCGTTCGCCTACTTACTGATCGTGTAGCAGCACTCGTCGTAGGGCCAGCTTCGAATCCTGAGTCGCAAATCGGCCCGATGATCAACGAGAAAGCAATCGAAAAGATCGAAAATCATGTCCGTGACGCTGTAGAGCGTGGAGCTCGTGTCACCACGGGTGGAGAGCGTGTTCGTGTAGTTGGCTCTGGAGGTACCACCTTTTTCGCTCCAACCGTACTCGCCGATGTTGACCAGGCTTCCGATTGCTTCCGAGAAGAGACATTCGGGCCAGTAGCCCCGATCACCAAATTCAGCACCGAAGCCGAGGTGCTGGAGTGGGCCAATGCGTCGGCTTTCGGTCTCGCAGCCTATTTCTATACCACTGACATTCGTCGTGTGGCGAGGGTGAGTGAGGGCCTGGAAAGCGGCATCGTTGGCATCAACGAAGGTGCCCTGGCAGCGGAAGCCGCTCCGTTTGGCGGTGTGAAAGACTCCGGCTACGGTCGCGAAGGCTCAACCCACGGCCTTGAAGAGTACATGCATATCAAGTACACCTGTCAGGGCGGTCTCGATTGATTTCAGGCCATAGGTGATCGCACGCTGCTTGAAACTGAGCATGAGTATGAATTTATACATTCACGGGCTCAGCCTTTATAAAGCAAGCTTGATGAGTGCTGGGGGCTGCAAAGCTGATATAATTGGTTTGCACAGTTTCCAGGCTGTCTTTATAGCTTGCTTTAGTGTTATTCGTACCTCGAACCTAAGTGTGCTCGAACGCAAGCCTGTCGGGGGTGTTTGCGGCTAATTATTAGTTTGGTAGGGGGGTAATGTGGTAAGTGTTATCATGTTTTAAATCGCATCTTCATTGGGTAAGCTTGCAATGACGATGTGGCGTTAATTGCTGATGTTTCGATGAGTCTGGAGCTGGCTTGGATTGGTCACTCTGGCGGGTTTTAGAATTGCTTTCTGTATTTTGCCCCCCTACAACTTGGGGGCTTTTTTTGCCTGCAGGTTCTAAGGGCTGAAAGCCGCATAATCTTTCCGGATCTGTTTATTAGTGCGCGCGGTTGGAAGTTGGCGGGCTGTAATCCTATTTTTGCTAGGAGGAATTTTCTGCAGTCTTATGTTTATTATCCCTTTGGCGTTTTTATGCGCCATGGTTCGTCGCTTCGACCCCCGTGTCTGAAGTGAGCTCGTCTGCTTGCTGCTATTTAAATAATTATGCGCAGATAAAGGATGTAGCTATGCCAAATCTAAGGCTTCTCTCGCTTCTCTCTTTGGCTGTCTCGGCCAATCTCTCGGCTGCAGATCAACTCACCGTTATTTCATATGGTGGCGCCAGTAAGGCAGCTCAGGTCACCGCGTTTTATCGACCCTTTGAGGCGAGTACCGGAAAAAAGCTCATCGCTGGGGAGTGGAACGGCGAAATGGCCAAGCTGAAGGCTATGGTTCTTACAAACAGCGTGTCCTGGGATGTTTTGGACATTGAGGATAATGACTTATCGCGGGGCTGTGAGGAGGGGCTGTTTGAAGAGCTTGATTACGATCGCTTGCAGATAAAAGAGCCGTTGGTAGCAGGTGCTAAAAGTGAATGCGGGGTGGCAATTTTCGTGTGGTCGAACGTTCTCGCTTACAACGCAGACAAGCTCGCCACGGCCCCGACCGGATGGAAGGATTTCTGGGATTTGAAGAAGTTCCCAGGCAAGCGAAGCCTGCGAAAATCCGCGCGTGGATCCTTAGAGTTTGCCTTGATGGCTGATGGTGTACCGCCATCAGAGGTCTACCAGGTGCTATCAACTCCGGCAGGGGTCGATCGAGCTTTCGCCAAGCTTGATGAGATCAAGCCTAGTATTCAGTGGTGGGAAGCTGGCGCCCAGCCGCCCCAGTACCTGATAGCCGGAGATGTAGTGATGAGCTCGGCCTACAATGGAAGGATCCACGCCGCGAAAACCAGTGGGGCAAATCTCAAGATTGTATGGAACGGCAATCTCTACCAGTTCGACACCTGGGCCATTCCCAAAGGCACTCCGAATCTCGACAGTGCGTATGAGTTCATTTCATTCACGATGAGACCGGAGCAGCAAAAGCTATACACTGAGCAAATGGCGTATGGCCCTGCCAATACGGCTGCCGTTGGCATGCTTAACAAAGACCTGGCGTCTGAACTGCCAACCGCTCCAGAAAATATGAAGAACGCGTTGCAGATGGATGTCGCCTTCTGGACAGACCATGGCGAAGCCTTGGAAGAGCGTTTCATCGCTTGGTCGAGCCGCAGATAGTATGTGATTGCAATTTCAAGTGTCAAAAAAGGGGACTGTTCAACGAACAGCCCCCTTTTTTGGTTGGCTTATCAGTAGCCGAGCTTATCGAGCAGTTGGTACCAACCGGCGACCATCCGTACACCAGGCTCGCGGAGCGAGTAGAAGGGGATTGATTTGAGTTCGGACTCAGTGATCATTCCCAGCGACGGTCTGTTACCAGTCACAACCTCAGCAACGTACTTACCCATGTTCGAGGCCATGGCGACACCCAACCCGTTATAGCCCATGGCATAAGTGGTTCTGTCATTCAGACGACCCAGATGTGGGACAGCATCGAGTGTCAGTGCCACAAGCCCAGACCAGCGGTGGGTGATCTTCACGTTCTCCAGTTGCGGGAACTGCTTACGCAATGCCGTTTCCAGTGCGTTGAAAGCTGATTCCGAGTCGGTTTTACCGAATGCACCACGGCCACCATACATAAGGCGGTTACCGTTCTTACGGAACCAGCGCATCATGCGGCGAGTCTCGCTGTAGCTTCGGCCATCCTGCAGTGGTGTCGACACACCAGCCAGATCCAGTGGTTCGGTTGCGATCATGGCCGAACGGAAGGGTACGATGGTTTTGGTAACGGCGTTCGTTGCCCCGGTGATGTCGGTATATGCGTCGGTCGCGATGACGATTTGAGAGGCGTTGATTACTCCACCTGGAGTGAACAGCTTCACCCCATTACTGTGGTGCTGAATTTTGATAACAGGTGATTCCTCAAAGATGTCCACGCCGCTGTCTGTGAGGCCCTTGGCGATGCCGCGAGCGAAGTTCAGCGGGTGAATAGTACCACCGTGGCTGTTGAGGATGCCGCCCCAGAAATCGCGGGAGCCGGTTTCGTGCGCCATCTCCTCGGCATCCAGCACGCGGGTGCTAGTGTCACCAAAGGTTTTGCGAACCCACTCATCTTCTTTGACGAGGGTGGCCAGGGCTGCCTTGTGATGAGCGCAGCGCATGGTGCCGTTCTGGTTGTAGTTGGCAGCAGCGATCGAGTACGCCTCGATAAGCTCCTCCACATGATCTACGGCCTCATGAGCGAGGTTGTACATGCGGCGGGAGGTATCCAACCCGAATCGGTTGGCGACGTCTGACAGGGTCACACGGTACTTGCCCTCCACCACTCCACCATTGCGGCCACTGGCGCCCCACCCAATGCGGCTAGCTTCCAGAATTACCGGGGACAGGCCTTTTTGAGCCAGATAGCGGGCTGTGCTCATCCCCGTATATCCGCCACCGATAATCGCCACGTCGTACTGCAGTTCGCGATTCAACGTTGGCAGTTTTGGGCCCTTTTCTGCGGTGGCTTGCCACAGAGAGGAGATGTCCGGGAACGGAGGCTGACTGTTGTCTTTCACGTTTGGTAATGAGTTGTGCACCATGTTCATAGCTACGCCCCTGCCATTGCAATCTTCTTGGATGACTTCTTCTTGATGGTGCCCAGCACGATGAGTGCCAGGGCCAACAACGCTGTTGAGGTTACTTCGCTGCGGAAGTTGGGCAGAATGAGCATCGTCACCATGACGCCGGAAATGGCGATGATCACTGCCCAAGTGAGATAAGGGTAAAGCCACATCTTGCATGCACTGTTTGGGTCGTTGGCTCTATTTACAGCTCGCATGCGCAGCTGGGAAATAGCAATGACCAGATAAACCAGTAAAGCGATGGCGCCTGAGCTGGAAAGCAAGAACTTAAATACTGCTTCAGGTGCAAAGAAGTTCGAGGCAGTTACTACCAGGCCTACAATAGTGCTGCCGATAACCGCTGCCTTTGGTACTCCGCTGGCCGACGTTCTTTGAAAAATAGGTGGTGCATCGTCTCGTTTGCTAAGGGAGAAAATCATACGGGACGAAATGTAGATGGACGAGTTAAGGCAGCTTGTTACCGCGATCAGTACTACCGCATCAACAATCAGCTTGGCATACGGTACGTTCAGCAACTCAAGCGCTCGCTGATAGGAGCCGTGTGCGGGAAGAAGTGGATCATTCCACGGGACTACCGAAATGACGATAAACATCGAGCCCAAATAGAAGATACAAATACGCCAGATCACTGAGCGTGTGGCTCGCGCGATCTGCTGCGCTGGGTTCGATGACTCCGCAGCAGCGATAGTTACAACCTCTGCACCAATGAAGCTGAACATTGTGGTCAGCAGTGCGCCGATCACTGCCCCGAATCCGTTCGGAATGAAACCGCCATAATTTTGTGAGAGCGCAACAACGCCAGGTGCCTCCACTCCAGGTACAAAGCCGAGAATTACCGCAGCACCGAACAGGATGAAGGAGACAATCGCCAGAACTTTGATAATGGCGAACCAGAATTCGAATTCACCGTAGTTCTTGACGTCAAATAAGTTGGTGATGGTGAGTAGGGCAGTTACAGACAGGGCATAGACCCAAACGTCCAGTTGAGGGAAGTATGAGTTTAAAATCGCGCCTGCGACAATTGCTTCAAGTGGAATAACCAGTACCCAGAACCACCAGTAGAGCCAGCCAATCGTGAAGCCAGCCCACCGCCCAATGGCTCTGTCAGCGTATGTTGAGAACGATCCGGTATCAGGTGAGGCGACGGCCATTTCACCAAGCATCCTCATGACGAGAATGACGAGCATCCCTGCCATGACGTAGGCGAGGATTGCCCCAGGGCCAGCTGCAGCGATGGCTTGGCCTGAACCGACGAAAATACCAGCACCCAAGATCCCTGCAATGGAGATCATGGTGACATGACGCGGTTTGAATCCTTTCGCAAGGGAGTTAGCTTGGTTCGAGCTTGGATGATGCTGTGACTGTACTGTTTGCTTGTTTTTCATTGGAGCTCCATATAGATATTTATTTTTAGCGCTATATATGGATGGCTAGAGCAGTTCGAGCAAATGCTTAATAAATTGAGCGGCAAGTACATGCGCTAACGGCGAGAACACCGGCCAAACGTTATGTGAGTGGCCGGTGTTTAACTGCTTAGACCTAGTATCGTACTAGGTAATCCTCTTACTTCTCTGACTCTGCTGCTGCTGCCAACTCGGCCAGAGTTGTGAAGTGGTAGTCAGGCACAGTCACGCCTTGTTTTGGCACTGGCGAACCGCCAAAGCCTTCTTGCTCATGGCGACGCTCAATCCAGCTAACGGTGTAACCCAGTTGTTTGGCTACACCGATGTCGTGGAACTGGCTTTGAGCAACATGCATGTAGTCTTCCAGGCGGAAGCCATGAACGCGCTGGGTGCCACGCATGTAGGAGAAGAACTGCGGATCCGGCTTGCAGTTTTCAACGTCCTCTGCTGTGACTATGTCGTCGAAGGGCTCCTGCAGAGTTTTTGCCATTTCCCGAACAGACCAGTTATCGGCGTTGCTCGCGGCGATCAAGCGGAAATGCTTGCGAAGAGTTTTCATGGCCTCGATGGAATCTGGGAAGGCTGGCCAGTTCGAGATGGAAAGGCGCAGGCCTTCGACGTCGGCTTCGGCGGAGGAGAGGCCGAATTCGGCTGCCATGATGCGGTAGATGTGAGGCAGCATCGAGGTGAACGAGACACCGGGGGTTTCTTTGTGCAGGCCAGTCTCGGCGTTAGCAAAGCTCACCAGGATTTGCTCGTCGGTCAGGTCGCCGCGACCGGCTTTCTCGGCCAGAGGACGGATGTAGTTAACAACGCCTTGCTCGAAATCGATCAGGGTGCCAACGACATCAAAAGTCAAAACTTTATGCTGTTTCAGTTTCATTTTTGTTTTTCCAACATGGTGGTGGTGGGGTGTGAAGCGACTGTATCCCAATGATCTCAAGTCGCAAATTGACACGTTGTCATGGCCGTATCGAATTTTGTCATATCCCCTTGTGACTGATTTGCGTGAGAATTAGAGTGCTCCTGCTTGGATATCAAAAAAGCAGGGGCGCACAGCCTTTTGCACTATTTGATTTGGGAAGTCCCAAATCGTTTGATAGATATATGTCATAACAAATACGAGGCAGTAATTATGAAGGTACAAAAGCTGACTAAACCGGCTCAAATGTCTGGCTTGTCGCATTGGGGTGAGGTTGGTCTCCCTGACTCCCAGGTCGTAAAAGTTTCAGGTTCCCGGGTAGAAATCGGTGGAGAGTCTGTTGATACCGGCGTATTTGAATGCACACCAGGCAGCTACCGCCGCTCGGTAAAAGAGGCAGAAATCATGCACTTCCTGCAAGGTTCAGGCAGCTTCACTCCAGACGGCGGCGAGACCCTTGAGTTTGATATCGGTGACACCTTCTTCTTCGAAGCTGACACCCACGGTACCTGGGTTATCGAGAAAACCATGCGCAAGCTGTACGTGATCCTCAAATAAAGCGTGAGTGACCGCCGCGAGGCAGCCTTCTGTACGGGAGGCTGCCTGTTGAAAAGCGCATGCTGGAGCGGGTGACGCCGGGCGTCTCATGTTTTAGACTTCAATGTCTGAGGTGTGATGGCGTGGTAATCGCGATGAGGCTGGATATCGATTCTCTGCGGGCTTTCAAGACGGTTTTAGATCTTGGGGGAGTAACCCGAGCGGCGGAAAAACTCTATCTAACCCAATCCGCTGTCAGCCATAAAATCTCCCGCCTGGAAGAAAAGCTGGGCCGCCCGATCCTGTTCAAGGGCCCAAACGGGCTGATGCCCACAGCAGACGGATCGCACCTGTTGAGTTTTGCCAATCGACTGGTTGCGATTCACGATGAAGCCGTCGAGTTTTTCAAGCGTTCGGACTTGTCGGGTGAAATCAGGCTTGGCGCCACGGAAGATGCAATCGACAGCAAGATGTCGGCAGTTTTCGGTCGATTCCGCCGTTCCAACCCCATGGCGTCGGTCAATATCAGAGTTGCTCAGAGCCTATTGCTCAATGAATGGCTTGGGATGACAGAAATCGATCTGGCCATCATGCAAGTGTTCGTGCACGAGAAAATGCCTGGGGATATAGAGCTCTGGCGCGAAGATCTACATTGGGTCGAAGCTGCTCTTCACCCATTCGTCTTTACAGGAATTGTGCCATTCGTGTCGTTTGACAAGAATAGTTTTTACGGGCTGGCGGCCAAGAAAAAACTAGAGGAAGTTGGCATAAGGTTGGAAAATGTTTTTGAGTGCCCAAGTAGGGAAGGGGTAAAGGCCGCAGTTTTAAACGGACTCGGTGTGACGTTGTTGAGCACGAGGAATGTGACAGAAGGGCTGGTGGAAATCGCTGAAGGCCTACCTAAATTCCCTCAAGTATGTCATGTGTTGAGGACGCATTCGGGGGCCAGTGGGGCACTGTTGAAAAACCTCATTGACGCTGTCCTCAATGAGTTCCTCGAAACGCCTTCGCCCTGACAACCAAGTCGAGTATCGCTTAGCCTAGCGGCTGCTTATCTTTTCACAACACTCCGGGCAGCCCAATCTGAAATGGACTTGGTGCACTTTTGCTCTCTCGCTACTCTCTGATTTATATAGGGGAGCGCACCCTTTACGTCAGGATGTCACAAGTTTAATGGTCAGGCTGACAGGTGTACTCCTACTCGGTAAGCTCAAAAACCACTGATTAATCCTACTTCGAATAGGTAGAAGCCCCCGTCCTCGCCGCATAGCATCTACTCCAGATCAATGGTTAAAGCTACGTCACATCAAGCTGAACTGCGTGCACGAGTTGGTGTTCACTGCACGTTAATAATCGTTGCTACAGGGCGGCGCATGCCCTTTTGCTTATTTTTTCGCATTTCTCTGGAGGTTTTATGAGCTTTAAGCTGCAGCGCGAGGAGTTGATTCTCACCAAGAACTTCATTGCTGGTGTGTGGCGGGACGCAGTATCTGGCGCAACCCTCCCAGTGAACAATCCAGCCTCTGGGGAGCGCGTTACCCTGGTTCCAGACAGCAACGAGAAGGACGCAAAGGCAGCGGTCGAAGCGGCAGTTGATGCGTTTGAAGCTTGGCGCTCGACGCCTGCCAAGCAGCGAGCGGTAATCTTGAAGTGTTGGAATGATTTGATCATGGCCAACGCTGAAGACCTGGGTAAGATCATTTCAACTGAGCAAGGTAAACCGCTTGCTGAAGCCGTAGGCGAAATTGCCTACGCCGCGAGCTATGTCGAGTGGTTTGCTGAGGAAGCAACTCGGGCAAATGGTGACATCATTCCTCAAGCCGTACGTGGCCGCAAAATGGCGGCCTACAGGGAGCCAGTCGGTGTTGTGGCGGCCATCACACCCTGGAACTTCCCGGCGGCGATGATCGCTCGGAAAATCGCTCCAGCATTGGCTGCAGGCTGTACTGTTGTATGTAAGCCTGCGGCGGAAACGCCGCTCACTGCTTTGGCACTGGTCAAGCTCGCCGAAGAGGCTGGCGTCCCGGCTGGCGTCCTTAACATCGTTAATACTTCCGCGTCCAAGACGGTTGCGGATGTGTGGTTAGATGATCCACGTGTTCGCAAAATTACCTTCACTGGCTCGACGCCTGTCGGTAAGCACCTGGCCCACGAATCCTCGCGTACCTTGAAAAAGCTGGCATTGGAGCTGGGCGGCAATGCGCCGTTCATCGTGTTTGAGGACGCTGACATTGATGCCGCCGTAGAAGGCTTGATGGTGGCTAAATTCCGAAACGGCGGGCAGACCTGCGTGTGCCCTAACCGCGTATACGTCCAGTCCAAGGTCTACGGTAATTTCCTGGAAAAACTCACTGCTCGTGTGTCGGCCCTGGTAGTTGGCCCGGCCAGCGATTCGAAGTCGCAGATTGGCCCGATGATCAACGCGAAAGCGATCGCCAAGATTGAAGAGCATGTCAACGATGCAGTAGCTCGGGGTGCTCGCGTCATGGCGGGAGGCAAGCGCCTTTTCACCGAGCAGCGTGCTGAGTCTACCTACTACGCTCCAACCGTTCTGGCCGACGTAGATCCGTCATCCAAATGCTTCCATGAGGAAACTTTCGGCCCGGTAGCCCCGATCACCCGGTTTGAAACCGAGGAAGAGGTCATCAAGATGGCCAACGACTCGCCTTTCGGCCTGGCATCCTATTTCTACACCAACGATATGCGCCGTGTGCATCGTGTAACCGACGCACTTGAGTGCGGCATCGTCGGTGTGAACGAAGGCGCGCTGGCTGCCGAAGCCGCTCCGTTTGGTGGCGTGAAGGATTCGGGATACGGTCGAGAAGGCTCCGTTCACGGCCTCGAAGAGTACATGCACATCAAATACGTCTGCCAAGGCGGACTGGATTAATTTCCACGTCCAAGACGTGGGTTGGCTCTGGCCGATGTTGTTTTGGACAGAGCCAACTGTTCATGCATGTATTGCTGAGAGGTCGTATGAAAAAGCTTCAGGAAAAAGATCAACACTGGGTTCACCCGGTCACCGCCCTGATGGATCACCAGGCGAAGGGCGTATGCGCTTGGGAAAGCGCCGAGGGTATCCATTTAGTGGATGTGAACGGTCACCGTGTACAAGACGCATTTTCGGGGCTCTGGTGCGTAAACGCTGGTTACGGCCAACAATCGATTGTTGAAGCGGCGAAGAAGCAGCTCGAAGTCCTGCCGTACGCAACCGGATACTTTGGCTTCGGGAGCGAGCCTGCAATCGAGCTGGCGTATCGCTTGGCCAAGCTGGCTCCACCAGGCCTGAATCACGTCATCTTTGGCCAAGGTGGATCGGACGCTGTCGATACCGCTATTCGTACTGTTCGCTATTACTTCAATGCCATCGGACAACCCGAAAAGAAACACTTCATCGCGGTGCAACGTGGCTATCATGGCTCGTCGGCTGTAGGGAGCGGCCTGACCGCACTTCCAGTTTTCCATCGATATTTCGATGTGCCTACGCCAACTCAGCATCACATCGAAGCACCTTACCCTTACCGCCACAGCGCCGGGCCAGACGAGACTGCTGTCTTGGCAGCCACCGTTGCCGCACTCAAAAGCAAGGTTCAAGAAATCGGGCAGGGTAACGTAGCGGCATTCATCTGTGAGCCCATCATCGGCTCCGGTGGAGTTATTGTGCCTCCGGCTGGCTATTTGAAAGCGATGCGGGCTACTTGCGATGAGCTTGGAATCCTGCTGATCGTTGACGAAGTTATCACTGGGTTTGGCCGCACCGGCCCGATGTTCGGCTGTGAGCATGAAGGCGTCAGTCCGGACGTTATGACCATGGCTAAGGGCCTGACATCCGGTTACGCGCCAATGGGCGCGACTATTATTTCTGAACGAATGTACGCGGCGATTGCGGAGGCTGGATCTGACGGCACACCCTTTGGTCATGGTCAAACCTATGCCGGCCATCCTGTCAGCGCGGCCATCGCCAATGCTACGCTCGACCTTTACGAGAATGGGCTCCTGAAAAATGGCACTGAAGTAGGTGAGTACTTCCAGAGCAAACTGCGGTCGTTGGAAAAACTGGATGTGGTAGGCCAGGTACGTGGACGCGGGATGCTGGCGGGTGTCGAACTGGTAGCAGACAAACACACCAGAGCGAAGCCTGATGCCAAGTTGAAGGTGGGCCAAAAGATCCTTGCCCATGCGTTCAGCGAGGGCCTTGTATTCCGAGCTTTCAACGACGACATCCTCGGGTTCGCTCCTTCGCTGAACTATACCCGTGCAGACGTAGACAAGCTGATAGAGATTCTGACGTTCTCTATCGAGAAGGTTACAGGCGCCAGAGGGGTCTGAGCGTCTGTACCCAAGTGAGTGGGAGCTAGAAGGCTCTTTGGGCCTGATCTCAAAATGAACCGTCGGTACGCGATGGTATTGTGATAGCGCTTAACAAATAATAACAAGAGGCGTCATATGTATTGTTTGAGATGCGAACTGAGGGCCGACCAATCTTTTGATATGCCCCCAACGTTAGCAAATATAATTTTTCTTCTCCTCGGGCTGGTTCTCTTGTTCTCCCTTGTTCTCGCTTTGTGCCTGTTCGAACAGTTTGCTTTTGGCATAAGCTTCGGTGTTGCAACTGCAGTCTGTGCAGGTGCGCTTGTGATGTTTTTCATGGTGCGTAAGCAAGCTAAAGCCGCTGTGCAAGAAGTTACCGGCTAGACTCAATTTTTGAATATGAGTTTATCCTGGGTCTTTCGTGCTCCGGAAGACCCAGGAGAACGCTCATATCTTGAATTTCAAAACCATACTGTTGAGTTGGACGGCTAGTTTTGAAAGGTCTTGCGACGAAGCGCTTGTTTGATTCGAGCCAGCAGAGTTGAGTGTGGACAGGTCTCTTATGTTAACAATGTTTCTGTCTACCTCTCTGGCGACTTGTGCTTGCTGCTCCGAAGCGGTAGCGATAATTAAGTTTCTCTCGTTTATGCCCATGATAGATTCATAGATTTCGCGCAATGCATCCCCGCCAGCCTTAGCTGCAACCAATGTCTCGTGTGTACGTTTCTCGCTTGTAGACATCGCGCCTACCACTCTAGAGGTGCCTGAGAGGATCGTATTGATCATCTCACCAATTTCCTCAGTGGACTGCTGCGTCCGATGCGCGAGGGCCCGTACTTCGTCTGCGACCACTGCAAAGCCTCGACCAGCCTCCCCTGCCCGAGCTGCTTCAATGGCAGCATTGAGCGCTAGAAGGTTTGTCTGTTGTGCAATTGATCCGATTACTTCAAGAACCTTATTGATATCTTCAATATTGCTAGAGAGAAGCTCCACCTCTTGTGAGGTTGTTGTCACATCGCCGGCGAGCAGTTCGATGAGAGACAGCGCCTGATCAATCTGCAAGCTCCCTGACTTGGTGGCGCTTTCAGTTTCCTTCGACGCCTCGGCAGTACTGTTTGCATTTCTCGCTACTTCCTCTACTGCGGCAGTCATTTCGTTGACGGCAGTAGCAGCTTGATCGATTTCGAGATTTTGCTGATGAAGACCCTTATTTGCATCTTCTGTTACCGCTTGTAGCTCTTCTGATGCTGACGCCAGTTGATCTGAATAGCTCGCAATCTGAGAGATTGTGTTCTTCAATTCGTGCTGCATTTGGCTGAGTGATGTTAGTAGTGCACTTGTTTCGTCTTTCCCGCTGATTTTAATTGTTTGGCACAGATTGCCAGAAGCAATTTGATGTGCAATCGAAACTGCGTCGGATAATGGGTTGACAATGCTTTTGGTAAAATATGTTGCAAGTGCTACCATCGTCAATAGAATTGTAGTGATGGTTGCTAGAATTGCTATAATGTTTTCGGTGTAGGCATCATCGCTGGCAGCAGCAGCTGAGCTGGCACCTTCTGAATTGAGCATTGAAACTTTTTTTAGTGCAGATATCATAGATTCCGCATATTCAATAAGTGGCCCGTTTATGAGCTTTTCTACCTCGGTGCTATCATTTTTTATGATATTTTTGACTATGTTATCTTGCAGGTCTTGATAGCGGAGGTAGTGCTTTTCGAATTCGTCGAATGCTTTTTTTTCTTCGTTGCTTTTTATGGTTTTTCTGTATCTATTGAAGGCTTCAGGAATGGAAGCCTTGATTTCCGCAAGCTTTGACAAGGTCAATGCTTTATCTTCCTGGTTCTTGAGCAGGAATGCTCGCAGCGTCAACGCGCGCCCTCTACCGATATCTGTGCCAATTTCTGATAGCTCGAACAATCCGGGCATCCAGACTGTTTTTATCTCATCAGAGGCATCGTTCATATTTTTTGATTGGTATAAGGAGATTCCGCCCATTAATACTACTAGTGCAGCAACTATAGAAAAAAGTAGTATGGATCTGGTTCCAATTTTTACGTTGTTAAGGTTCACGATTACTCCTGACGCTGCGATATCGGTCGTATAAAACGATGGTGCCTGGTTTTAAAGTGTGTCTGATATGTGCAGTCACTAGTTTTTGGATGGGTTGTTTTGGATTGGATTGGCTGAGGGCATGAGGGTGGATCTAAGTTCTGTGATTAGATTAGGGTCGCAATCAATTGAGCAAGCTAAATACAATGTCGTGCTCGTTAGGATAGGGCTTGATTTCAGTGGGTTCATCTCGTTTAACCGATTTCGCCAGATGTAATTGCCCTCAGTTGTACTTGTGAACCATGCATCTATTCGCCCCAAGCGCAGCAGCTTTCCTGGATTTTCACCGAGCTTGATGTGTACGAGTTGCTTTGGTGGAAAACCATTTTCAACTAGAGTCTCTGCTTGAGCCGAACCTTGACCTACTCCGATACGGCTATACATTCTCCTCGCTTCAGAAAAGCTTCGGGCGGGAGTGCCTAATGTGAACATCACATTTTTAGTCTCTAAAATAGGGGCTATCCAAGTGAATTTATCTTCGCGAGGGGCAGTGCGTGCAAGAGGTGCAATCAACTTGTTCCGGCCACTGGAGACCTCCTTCTGGGCTCGTGGCCAAGGAGTCTCTCGAAGTATTATATTTTTTTTGGTTTGCTCAAGTGCTGTAACTATGGGGGTGATGGTTATACCTTGGCTGGTAATCTTTGACCATGCCAGTGGCGGCGAGTTAGGAATGTATAATTCAATAGGGTCATCTGCCAGTGCGGAGTAACTGATTAACAGCATCGGTAGCATCAGCAACATATGTAGCATTGAAGGCTCCTTATCTGAGGTGGAATCAGTGGTGCAACGGCCTTTGACGCAATCTCAATTGCCACATATATTGGTGCCGAGGCTATTAGTCGCGTGACGGGCGCGCACATTGTTTCCATCAATTATAGCGATGTGCCATCACTGCGAAAATAGTCATTAGTGCAATTAAACATGTGATAAGTGAAATTCGGCCCATGCATGTAACAATTCTTGTCATAGATCAATGTTCCGCCGCCAGTGCAGCGGTTGCCTGGGAGGTGTTTGCTTTAGCAAACCATTTTTCGGGGCGCGAACATCCAATTTTCGATGTCTGCATGGCCTCGCTGAAAGGGCGTAACGTTGATGCTTATGGCGGGCAGCAGATAAAAGTCGAGAAATCTTTGGATGAGATTCAGTGCACCGACTTAGTGGTGATACCGGGGTTTTTGTTGACATTGAAGGATGTGATTCCCGAATTCAAAAAATATGGAGATTGGCTCAGGTCGCAGCATGCGCAAGGTGCTGAGATAGCTACAATGTGTACGGCGACTTTTGTACTTGCGGAAAATAGCATGCTCGATTTTATTAGGGTTACCACCCACTGGGCATTCGCTGGGCTTTTGAGTAGTCGGCATCCGAAGGTTATTGTTAATGCTGGTCAAATATTAAGTGAGGATAATCGTTACATTACTAGTGCAGGGTCAACCGCTACGCTTGATATGATGCTATATATAATTAGAAAGTTTGCGGACTTTAAGTTGGCGCATACGTGTAGCCGTTATTTACTAATAGATTCGGCTAGAACGGAACAAACCTGCTACGTGCTTTGGTCGATGCCGAAAGGGCACGGTGATTTGAAGATTTTGGAGGTTCAAACGTGGCTAGAAGAGAATTTAGGCGGTCAGCTTGTTGTAAATGACGTGGCGGAAATGTTTGGGTTTGGCGTGAGGAATTTCAAGCGGCGATTTTCTGAGGCGACAGGTTATACACCTATAAACTACATTCAGACTCTTCGCCTGGAGCGTGCGAAGATATTGCTGGAGACAACTAATCAGGCATTTGACTCAATAACTAAACAGGTTGGATACTCTGATAGCAATTCTTTTAGGCAGCTATTCTCAAAGCGCGTAGGCATTCCTCCCGCCGCTTATCGGAAGAAATTCAAGGGGGTACTGGTGTAAGCATCCGCACCGGCATGTTCAATCGCGACGCGCCAAAATACGCTCGCGGTGTAGCGGATCTATTTTCACCCAAACGACTATATGCGGCGCCTCGGATCAGATACCACCGCGCTGTCCGGTGGTCGTCGAGCTCCTGAAACTCTGGTTCAATCAGGCTCCCTCCCTCCGTGTTCGTGTATTTTTAAGCGGGCGCAATTGCCATTAGATGCTACAGAAGAGGAGGATGCCTTTGCATTACGCGGAGATCTTAGACGGATCCGCCTGCAGTCCCCATCTACTGCGCTGGGATTGCAAAAGATCATCAAGAAGCGAGACACCGAGCTTTTGTTGGGAGGTGCGGTCTTGTCTAAACGCTTCTTCCAGCAGATTCAGCACGTTGCGTGACTGGGTCACCGATTTAGGTGTGGTCAAGTCGCTCTTCAGATCCCCATTCATATACGAAAGGATCCGCTCTTTCTGACTCGCCTGTTGGGATGCGCTGGCTTCGACCAGCCGGCCTTCATCGTAAGCCAGGCGGGTAATGCTACTCGCCTGATCTTCAATGAGGTGATAGGTGTAGTTCTGCGACTTGCGGTCGTTGCTTAGCGCCAGTTCCGTCATCGGGTTGAGGCTGCGGTGGAACGATGCGTTGAGCTTGCTCGTCTGGGTCTGCTCAACCGAAAGGTCTCGCAAAGCACTGCCTTTGATAGTGGTGGTCTGCGAGGTGTTGAACGTGAAGCTGTCGACCTCGTCCTGGCGCATCGGATTGATTCTGTTCACGCTCTCGCTGATTGATGCTTTGAAGTCGGCCAGCCCGCTGAGCAAGGCTCGATCCTTATCGTTTAGCGGGGATGGGCGCTGTACCGCAGCCTGACGGTTATCGTCGATGCTGTTGAGTTGAGTGAACGCGACCTTGAGAATGTTCATCAGGTTCTTGTCACCGCGTCCTCTATTTTGGGCGGCGTCGAACTGGGTCAGATAGTTGTCGGTCGCAGCCTTACGCTGGGCCGAACTGCCCAGTAATTCGGAGTTACGTGTATCCAGGCTAAGTTGTACCTGTCCTGACGGCCCTTTTAGACTGATGCTGCGCTCATGGTCATCAAGCATCAGGGCAAATGTTTGCTCGCCGCTTGGCGTTTCCAGCTTAGCGGTCATTTCCAGTGACGTAAAAAGCTTCGGATCGAGTCTGACCAGCGCGCCGAGCTTCAGTTGAGGGGGCGCCTCATGCAAGCCGTCGATAGTAGACTGGAAAGAGTCTGCCAGGTTACCCAACCCCTTGAGTTCTTCGTCACTCAGTGTTTCTCCTTCGACTTCAGCGCTCACCGCTAGGCCATTGGCACCACTGGCCAGCAACAGGCGTATGGTCGCGCCAGAAGAGGTCGTGAGGCTGAAGGAAACGCCATTGTCGGGAGTCTCGCGCAGCTGTTGCTGTTGAAGTGCCAGCTCAGCAGGAGCGAGTAGGGAGCGGTCATTGAAAGCAAACACTGACTGAGACACATTTTTGCCGCCATTCTGAGCGAGCTGCTCAATCAAGGCTGCGCCAATTCCCTTGAAGCGCCCTGAGGTTCTGGACGCCTCGAAGGCAGTCTGAAGCGTGCTGGTCAGCTTATCCTGGCTTTCGACTTCCCAGGCATAGCGAACTTGCCCTGATAGAAGGCCCAGCCTCGAGTAGGTTTCTGAATCGTTGACCGTGGTGTTCTCACCAAGGGTTACGCTAGTGCTCGGTATTGTGGGGACGCCGGCGATCGGGGTCGCGTTGCTGGCAAGGGCAGAGGTTGATTGCGTGGGCGTCAAGGGCTGTGCCTGGTGCGGTAACGCTGATAGCGAATTCATGGGCGTCCTGCCGAGATAGGGTATAGAGGTTTTATCGGCAGGCAACTGATCAATGTTAGCGGATGGTCAGTGCTCCAGGCCCAGCATACGTTCATCGTTCGCGGAACCGAGCGAACTGGCGCAGCTGAACGTGACACACAGAGCAGCGTATTCCTTCGCATGTAATCTGGTACGCCGGTTTGGGGCGATCCAACTGGATGGGGAAACGATCCAGTTGAGGAAACCATGGCATCGTTGCGCGCTCACATTCGGATTGCTCAGTTGCTGCTAGCGGTGAGCGCGATCACAGCGTCTCCATTTGGCGAAGCTGAATGCTGAGCCCATCACAGCTTTTCGACCATTCAGTTAGCCATTGAGGCAGAGGCGGTGATTTTTCGTCCATCCCCAATTCACGCGCCAGTTCTGCCGGAGGGACTGTGCCGCCACGACTTCTGAAGAGCCCGCGCATGACAACCATAGCAACTACTCTCCCATCCTTCACGAAGCAGTGCTCCACAAAGCTCCACTTTTCATCCCAACCAAGCATCCGGGTGCGAACTTCAAAGCGCTCAAATAGCTTAAGTTCGCGCCGGAACTTACCGCAGACGTCTCCAACGACCGGGATAGCGCGGTGGCGGAGCGCAGCGCGAAAAGCACCACTGCGCAACACATAATCCATACGGCCTACGTCAGCCAGAGTGAAATATCGGCCATTAGTGACATGCCGATTGAAATCAAGATCCAAAGGCCAAACGCGCATCCGGACGGTTGTAGTGCTAAGCCCTGGAACAGGGCGGCGCCAAGGAAGCCGCAAGAGCATCAAAAAAAGTCGGAACCAGAGATTCATATTCAAGGCCATCCAAGGCTGGAAACGGCCTACTTTAGGCTTTACAAGTGTCGTAAAGTAGATGCAGAAATGACCTAAACCATGCCGATCCAGCATTGAGGTTCTTGATGCACGTAACAGTTTTGTTAGCAGATCTCAGCTCACACGCTTCCGCCGCGCTGGCACTTGAGATGTTAGATGCTGCGAACCGTCTGGCTGTACCTGCTGAGCCCTTTTCGGTTCACGTTGCGTCGCTCGAAGGGCAGCCCGTGCGCAATGCGCTTGGTCGTTCCATGGCCGTGGACGGTGCTTTGAGTGGTATAGAGCGGACTGACCTCGTGATCATCCCAGGCTTTCTTTTCACCCTGCGGGATGCCTTACCAACCTTCGGCAACTATCGAAGCTGGCTGCGCCGTCAGCATGAGCAAGGTGCGGTGATTGCATCGATGTGTACTGCTACCTTCATGCTCGCTCACGCAGGATTGCTCGACGGCGTTGAGGCCACCACCCATTGGGCATTTGCAGACTTGTTCCGTCGAAAATTCCCGAAGGTTCGTTTAGAGGAGCAACGCATCCTCTGCGAGCGAGGCCGCATCATAAGCTCAGCTGGAGCTAGCTCGGTTGTGGACATGATGTTGCATATAATTCGTAGGTTCGCTTCACGCGAGCTAGCTCAGCAATGTAGCAGTTTTCTTTTGCTAGACGGGGTGCGTACGAGTCAATCTGTGTACGTCACTTGGTCAATGCCTCGGGGCCATGCGGATAGCGCCATATTCAAAGTACAGGATTGGATGGAAGAACACTTTGAAAAACCATGTAAAATCGACGACATAGCTACGCGCTTCGGTTTTGGTGAGCGAAATTTCAAGCGTCGTTTTAAAGAGGCCACCGGCTACTCCCCGCTTGAATATCTGCAAACGCTTCGTCTGGAGAAGGCAAAGCAATTGCTCGAAACGACCCGGCTATGCTTCGATTCCATCACAGACAGGGTGGGTTATGAAGACAGTAATTCGTTCAGGCGGTTGTTCTGTCAGCGCGTTGGAATCTCACCCACCGTTTTTCGGAAGCGGTTTCTAAAATTCGCCCCACCAGGTCAAACGGCTAGTCCGATCTGATCAAGGTTTTATGCATTGCGTGATGATGCATACCACCAATTTTCCCGTTATCGACCTCTCTGCATATGATTACGAAGCTGAGCTCAGCTGCTCGTGACTACCCTGAGGGTTTCCCTAGGCTTCTCAGCGTTTCCGTGAATCTCCCCTTGAACGTAATGGTTGTCGGGATTAGCGTGCGCCTGCGTGATCACTTGATCGCCCTGTCTCATGGCTATTGCTGGTCAATCAACCCGCCCCCATTAGCCCGTTGAAGTCCAACCCCAGCCCGTATTGATGGCCAGTCCCGAGATCCACGGCCCCAGAGCATTGGCAAAGTTCAGTGCGGCATGACTGGATGCGGCGACTGGGGACGCTCATCAGGTTAGACGTCAGGGCGTGGCTCAGGTTGGTGCATGAAAAATGGGCGCATCTTTAGTTTCGTGATGCTCGACTTCATCAGCATGGCTATGCCGTGACGCCTTAATTTACGAACTAACTCAGCAATACAGGCTCATATTCATTAGGCTTTGAGCCTCCAATTGCGTTAGGCTAGCGTCACTTTATAAATTACAGAGGGTTACTTATGTCTCGTTTGGCAGAATTCCGTAAGCTGGAGCAAACCTTGGCCGCACAGCTCGCAGAGCTTGAAGCGATGAAAGGAAGCTCCGAACTGCAGAAAGAAATCGAATTTGAGACCAAACTGCGGGACTTGCTGAACAAGTACGGTTTCAGCCTCCGGGACATCATCAATATCCTGGATCCACAGGCCAGCCGTCGTACTGCAGCACCAGTGGCCGCTGAGAAGGCTCAGCGTCGTGAGCGCCAGGTCAAGCAGTACAAAAACCCGCACAACGGCGAAATTATCGAAACCAAAGGCGGCAATCATAAGCTGCTGAAGGAGTGGAAGGCGGAATACGGCTCCGACGAAGTTGAGAGCTGGCTGAGCCGATAATCCCGCTTTACCTGGCAAGGCCTCCCAATCGGAGGCCTCATTTTCTAGCTGGCAGATATGCGGCTTGCCTGGCTCGTTGTGAAGGGGTGGTTACGATCCCCCACAGAGTTTCTGCAGGGCCTTTGTGAGGTAGTTTTGATCTTTTGGCGTGAGTGGAGGAACGTCCTCAGGCCTCGCAGCTGTTAATAGGTTGCTTCACTCAGCTGTAACTGGCCATCTCTACGTGCGATAAAAACACCTTTGCCCGCCTAGCAGCGGGCTTTCTTTTTCCATGAGTCACTATCGCCCTGCGTGAGTGAAATACCTCTCAAGCTACAATTCCTGCAAAAAGCTGCCTCCTTTTTCTCGCAGAAGTTCAACCAAAGCAGCAGCGGCAGGCGGGAGATATCCCTCGGATCTCACTGACACTGCAACTGTGCGACTCATGGTGGTTTCAGTCAGCGGAACCTCCCTAAGTCGCGACATGCCTTGGCCATACTCCAAGGTTTCCCGAGCAAGGAAGCTCAGAAGTCGAGTGCGAGCGATCAATCCAGGAAGTAAAGAAATCGAATTTGTTTCGATCTGGACAGTTGGTGCTGGAAGCTGTCTCGAAATGAAAGCATTGTCTATCCACCGCCTGGCCGTAACCATTGGCCCCGGCAGCACCCACTGGTAGCGGCAGAGTTCCTGCTGATTAAACGGAGCAGAGAAAATTGGGTGCTCTGCACTTGCGACCACCACGGCTTCATCCTGAAGCACCGGATAGATCTTAAAGTCTGGATCGTTAGAGACAAGGGGGTAGATGATGGCATCCAACCGCCCGGCTCTGAGGGCCTCCCGAAGGACATCATCTTGGCCTATGGAGAGCTTCAGTGTGATCATTGGAGCCCTCTCTAGCAACTCCTCGGCAAGCTGCGGCAGTAGATACTCGGCCATGCTTGCTGCACACCCTAGCCGGATGGTACCCACCAAGCCATTGGCGTAATCCCGGACTTCTCGTTCGGTTTCTGCAATGTTGATACGCTACTGCTTGCCTCTGGCGAGCAGTAGCTCACCTACATCGGTCAGCTTGATTCTTCTGCTATCTCGTTGAAAAAGGCGGGCACCCAGTGACTCCTCCAAACGTTGAATGCTTTTGCTCAACGCTGGCTGAGTGCGATTGAGCTTCTCAGCAGCTCGTCCGAGATGCCCTAATTCTGCGATGGCGGTTGGCCACCGATCTGTGGTCTGCTCGGAAAGGTTGACTTAAGGGTGCAGTACTGGATTGGTAGTTACACATAGATTCCATTGACTGCTAGCTCGATGCTGCTGGACGATCCCAATGCTTGGTAAATGCTCGTGGCATCAGGTGCTCTGATGCCGTCATATGCCGCAGCCTAGCGGGCTCAAAATTTTGCAATGAGTGGAGGAGAATGAAGAGATTTGGGGACATCCTTCAGGAAGGCCTTATGCGGATCCTTCCTAAACGGCTAAACCAATCCTTGGGAAATTTTGGCTTTGATAGCTAGCTGGTAGTATCAGGAGGCATCTAATATAGGAACCCGCCAGTGCATGCTAAAAGGATTGAAGCCCAATGGAGACCACCCATGAACCCTGCATTTTTTGTGGTGAGAGGAAGCCGCCAACTGGTGAGCATATCTTCCCTGCCGGTCTAGGCGGAGACGATTCTCGGTACATTCTCCATGTTGGTGTATGCGGGGATTGCAATCACGGATTTTCTGGGATCGAGAGTACTTTTCAGAGGCGGTCGATAGTGGGCCTGGCGAGGGTCATTCACCAGGCAAAAAATCGAGACGGAAAATCTCCCACCTACGATCCTATCGAGTCGCATATTGTTGGTTCGGAAGGACAGCTTGTTGAGGCAGGATACAAGAACGGTTTTAATCCGGAGGTTCTTCCCCAGATTATTGTTAGCGGTGAGCGTGTTCTAACTAATGGGCCAGGTAAGGAAAGCTTACTCAGTTTTCTTAAGAGGGTTGAGGCTATTCTCGCCAAGGCTGAGTTGGTTTTAGTTGAGAAGAATAGATCTAATACTCGCAATAAATTTTCTATTTCGCGTTATCGATATATTGGTAGCTCTTATTCTTTTCTTGCCAGAGAGGGAGCCGAAAAACCACCTAAGGATGGGATTTGGATCGAGCAATCCCAAAACAAAAAATCTGAGGCAGATGGATGTCTTTACCGGCGTGCAGCTTCGCAGTTGGCCATCAAGACTAGGCCGGGTGAATTGCCCAGTAAAATACTAGGAAACATAAGGCACACATTGCCCGGGATCATGGCTCAAGCCATGCACGCAGAAGCGGTAGCTATTGACAAACCACTCGTGACCACTACGGGCATAGGTTGGTCGCAGGAGTGTGATCGGGTTATAGCTAAGATTGGTATTAATATTCTGGCTAAAGATGCTGGCTTGGAAGTCGCTAGACATCCTGACCTTGCGGCAGTTAAGGATTTTATTTTTGGGAAGTCATCAAGTCACAGAACAGTCTTTCTTGATAAGGATATTAAGCATCAAGCATTTGGGGAGATCCCCTCTGGCCATCATTGTGTGCTGATCTCACATAGCGCTTCCGGAGGAAGACAAAGAGCTGTAATTAGCATGGTGTTATACGGCGGGCTTGGACTCACAATGATCTTAACAGATAACCTGCCAGAGAAGACTCCTGTCACGCTTAATTATTATCTTATTGATTATGCGCAGAACGTGATCTCGCGGTACGATTTTATGAGCTATCAGAAAGCATTCAATCAGGCATTTCTCCGTCAAACGATTATCGAACAGGGATTTGCTGTTGAGTCGTTGCTGCCAGACCTGCGGGTCGGATCGGATGAGCATTTGTACCGCCGTTGGTTTAACGAGGCTTCTCAGTGAGTAGCTCGTCTCGACTAGTCTTGATCTCCCGTTGATAGAGGGTAAGCATGCTACTAACAGCCCGTAGTGAAGCCGAGGTGTTTGCCGACCTCGTTGAGCTCACCGCACAGCCTGGTTACGCCTATGCGATCACGGCACTTTGCTTGCGCGACAACCTGGTCGGCTATCGCGATGAATACACTGCCTCGTACGCAGGTCAGCTGAGTGGTACAGACGGGCTCATCAGGCCGGAGGTAAATACGCTGCTTGGACTGATGATGCGGCAGCCGCTGGATCTGACGGTTCCTAAGCCAGCTCAGATCCGAGCTCACATTACTCGCAGTGAAGAGTTATTGCGGGAGTTACACGGATCTATGGCAGCCGCGATTGCCGATTGGGTGAGAGGCAATGTTACGGGGGAGATAAAGCAGTCGCCAGTCCTGAAAGGTTTGCTGATGAGAGAGCCAATTTTTTACGGCTCGGAGTCTGCTTACAGCTTCCAGTACCGTGACTTCTTTGTTGAAAAACACAGCTGTGATGATGAATGGCTCGAACTGAACAAGGGCTTCAGCAGCCGTCAGGCGCGGCGAGTGGCCCAGGCGATGTGTTCGATGACTGGCTCACGTGCCAGCTTGATGTACCAAGGGGGTAGAGCGAGTCAGGCGGATGCCGTGTCGCTTTTGACTATTTTCGAGTTTACCGCCGGTGAGGTGGCTAGAAAAACCGGGTTAGACCTAGCAATTGTTCAGGCAGTTTTTGATGCTTTGACCTTCTCCGGCCAAAACGAAGAGTTTCGAGAGCTTGGCGATTACAACAGTGTGGTCGCCACGCCGCTGCTCCCAACTGATCGCGGATCAGTGCTTCTCTTCAGCCACTACGGAATGTACGAAGCGCTCTATGAGTCCCCGTTTTTCTGGATGAAGGATGACCCGGTCTACCGTCGTCAAGCCTCGGACAATCGTGGCGCTTTTGTGGAGCGTTTCGCTCACAGCCGCTTGGCTGCAGTCTTTGGAGAGTCCAACGTTTTCACTAACGTCAATATTCTTGATGGCAAAAACAGAGCCGGGGAGGCTGACGTTCTCGTGATTTTCGGTGATCGGATGATCATCGTTCAAGCTAAGGCCAAGAAGCTGACATTGGCTGCGCGAAAGGGCAACGACGGTCAGCTCAAAGCTGACTTCGCTGCCGCTATCCAGAAGGCATCAGATCAAGCGTGGGAGTGTGCAGAGGCTATCCTCACACGCAAATGTCGGCTGATTGATGAGACGGGGCGCGAGATAACCCTTCCGGACTCAGTCAAAGAGATCTATCCATTTTGTGTAGTGTCCGACCACTACCCGGCACTAGCCCTGCAGGCGAGCCAATACCTTCAGTATCAAACGACAGAGGTTGTCCAGGCACCGTTGGTGATGGACGTGTTTTTGCTGGATGTCCTGGCAGAGTTGCTAGCGTCACCATTGCGGCTGCTGAGCTATGTAAGGTTGCGAGGGGCTGCAAGTAGCCGGTTGAGGGTCAGCCATGAGCTTGCTGCGCTCGGTTACCACTTGAACCAGAACCTATGGCTTGACCGTACGTACAGCTTGGCAGCGGTGGATGAATCCTTCACAACCGATGTCGATGTCGCTATGACAGTGAGAAGAGAAGGATTGCCAGGGAAGCGAACGCCGCCAGGTATTCTGACGCACATGGAGGGTACGCTCTATGAGCGCCTGATCATGCAGATAGAGCATCAGGCGGATCCTGGGCTGCTGGAGCTCGGGTTTGAGCTGCTGTCGCTGGATGGGGAGGCGTGCCAGATCATCCATCAAGGCCTTACTGGCATCACCGCAGCGGCAGTCAGAGACGGAAGACCCCATGACTTCACCTTTGTAGACGATGGAGGAGAGGCTGGAATCACCTTCCATTGCTATCCATTTCCAGATCCGCTTGCGATAGAGCACCTCAAATTACATTGTGAGAAACGCAAGTACGCGGAGCGAGCGGCCAGATGGTTTGGGGTCTCTGTGAGCACGCGAGGAGATATTCAGTTCGGCATGATGTATAGCCAACCCTGGGCTCAGTCTGGCGTGATGGACAAGCTCACGAAGGGTATGCAAAGGCCCAAAAGCATCAACATCGCTATGGGCGTTTTAAAGAAGGAAGTGGTTCACATGGAGCTGGGCCGCAATGAGCCTTGCATGTGCGGAAGTGGGAAGAAATACAAGAAATGCTGCCTCCCTTGAAGCTCAGCTTTCATGGTGATCGGCAAGTAGATTGCAGGTGGTACGGCAGTTGATAGGTGCTTGGCATCTCGCCAAATCTGGAGGCGGGCGGTGTTTTATAGTGGGAGTACAGGCGTACTCCTTTTGGCTATCGGCTCTCTTCATCGGCGTGCTTTGCACTCGACCTCCACCTACTGCCGGCATCATTGCCCAATGACCCGCTCAGCGAAATCTTGCGTTTCGATGCTCCATCTCTGCATTAAATAGGAGACCGATCTAGTGAATCCGACCCGGTAACCTATTTAGGGGGAATCGCTGATCCCGACAGAAGCAAATGAAAATCCTGGGCAGCACAGGGCTGCTGTAATTGACTTGGCTCCATCTCATCCATTGACCCAGGAGTGACAGAAATGCAAAGGGACATCAGCAAGGTTTTGCACCCAGACGATCCACTGTATACAGACGCTGTGGAAGCCTTGAAAAGCTATCATCAGGCCCAAGCCGCTGGGGTGGCCGGTGCAGAGCTTGAGCGTTTGCGACTACTTGCTGAGCATAGGTTCCAGGCAGTGACCGACTATCAATTGCGGGCGCTGGGCGGGCCGGCTGAGATTAATCATTAGCTGTCGCCATGAGCAGTTGGCGTTTCGTTGATCGTGGGCCTGTTGTGTGAAAATGGAGTGGCCATCTGTGAAACCTTGCATGTGGCCTCACTGGCTGTGAGGTGTTGGGCGTCGCTTGCTTGAGAGCGAAGCGTAAACAACAGGCGGTCAAAGGAATCAGCAGAGCAGTTTTTTGGAATTGAAGATGCAGAACGAAATCAACTTCACTGATGTAATCCGCCAGATTCTTCGCCAGCACCCCGAGGGGCTTACACCCCAGCAGATTCGAGAAATCGTCAAGGTGGAGTACCCGCAACACGTCGGTACCCCGAGCCACCTTAAAAACGTTGCGGCTGGCAACTACAAGGATTTGGATCATGCGGTGCTGGCACGAATCTACCTGGCTTGCAGAAGCGCTTCAGACATCTCGGCAGATAAGAGCAGAAAACCGCATTTGATGACACTGTTGGCGGAAGCGGGGGCTAGCGAAATCAAGGCTGATGATTTCATTGAGGGGGAAGATCTTGCCAAGCTGGAGGCGGACATCGGTACCCTGTACGTGCTTTCCACCGGCCTGTATACCGCTGACCAGGTTGAAATAATCAAAATTGGGATCACCACCGGCTCGGTCGACAAACGGATCACCCAGCTGTACACGACTGGGGTGCCGTTTCGCTTCACGGTTGTGAGCCAGCTAGAAACGACCAACTACTCAAAGCTTGAGCAAGCTCTGCACTGCTTGTTCGACAAATATCGGATCAACAAATCCCGGGAATTCTTTACCGCGCACTGCCTGAAATTCATGCCAGAGCTTATCGCCCTGCATCGCAGGATTGAGGACGAATGAGATGCGCTACCTGGCAGCGGACACTTTAAGGCATCTGACGATCCGGACTTCATCGCCAAGATGATCGAGGCGGGAGAGCTGCGGATAACTGAGCTCTGCTTGCGGAGTCAAGAAGGAGGGAGTACCTCGTGATGGTAGGAGTACATATGTACTCCTGTGGCGCTGCAGGAAGATAACCAAGAATCTATAGGCGCCTGGCGCTGATCCTTCCCTCAGGTGGCAGGGGAACCATCAGCGATGATGCCTAGCCTTGGGGAGCTTTGCCACCATTGTGCGAGAGGGCGATAGGAAGCTATTGGTGATTGGACGGTTTGTTCTAAGTGATCCGTTTCTTGGGGCAGGTCAGCTGTAGCGGCTCCCCAACACGGTGCAGACTTTGCCACTCTGCGTACCGCGAGTGCAGATCTTTGATCGAGTCGAGACAATCTTAAAGCGGTACTTCCATGAAGGCGAGTTTGGCCGTCGCTGGAGCACCAGCGGTGTATTTGACTCGCAAGGTGACGATTATGTCGAGTAGTGGGTCAGTGAGCTTTCGGGCGTGGCAACATTGAACTGGTTGTCCAAGCCGTTTGCGCAGTTGTAAACAAAGAGGCCTTTCATGTCAGTTCCCACATTTTCCCAGATGATGCAGTCCAGCCAACCTCCGGTCGTATGGATTACAGGTACGCCGATACCCAAGCCAGCGACTGTCCTTCTTGCCGGAGTCGAGAATTATGGGGAAATCCTCCCCTCAGGACTTTCTGTCGAGGACGTCGAGACGATCTGGTGGACGGCAGCTTCCTTCCATCGATTCGAATACCTCTGGGACGAACTGGCGTCCTGCCTGGATCGGGCATGTTATGATCCTGGACTTGGGAGCTTCCCCATTGCCTTCGAAGGCGGTGAGAGCAGGTACCCGGCGCCTGTTATCTGCCTCCTCCAGCATTTGCTCTCGGACTGGGATATTTCTGTCAATTCATCTGGGTGGGAGAACCTTACGTCGATTTACATAATGGCTGGGATCTGGCATTGCCTCACGTTTGAGGCGCTCAGGCTTTGTCCAGAAAGCCTGCTTCCACCACACCTTCTGGAGTTGCGGCTCGCAAAAGATCTCGGGCTTTGAGCTCGCCTGGGCGCTCCGGGTTTAGCTGGTGTTTCCGGTTTCGCGGAGCGGAGTATTCAGACAGGGCGGGCTAGCGTTGAGGAGAGGCAGCTAGCAGTCTGGGAAGATGACGGCCAGTGCGGGGTGCAAGGCCTCAGCTGCTTGATCCTTTCCAGCTTGGGCTGCTTGGAGGGCGAGTGCCATTGTGTTTGGGTGGTCAGCTTGTTTTCGCGATTGATCCGAGTATCCGGGAGATGCAGCCTGATGAAGGCTGATGCTCAAGCACTTCTCTCCCCATTTTGATCAGATCCAGACAGTGTTGTAGAACGTGTACCGGGGGCAGATGAAGGAGGCCAAGGCACTTTTGCACCCTAGCCTCGAACGACCTCAGAGGTTGTCTTCCATCCCACTTTTTCTGTTTGCTGTGGCTATTTCTATTACTGGGATGCTACGGCGCCGCGATCAAGCCGCCGCGTCCTTTGCCAAGCGCTGCATGTTGAGCGAGCTCACCGTCATTCCGGCCCGATTGAAGCGGTATCGCATGTACGACGAGATATCCTCTTCATGCGACGACACGATGAGCTGACGGTCTTTGAGCTCACAACGGAGCAAGTCAGTTAGCGATGCGATGTTCACCTCGTCAAGCGATTGTGACGGATCGTCGATGAGGATGAGCGGAACCTCTGAATAGACCTTATGGAGCGACAGGAAGAACGCGAGGCTAAGCGCTGACACTTGTCCGGTGCTCATCGACATGACCGCATCATGCTCAGATTTTTCTGCTGTGAGGAACCGCAACTGCTTACCTTCTCGGCTCTCGATGAACAGGCCGAGGCCGCGCTGGTAGTTCTGAATGAGCCGTCCACTATAGATGTGGAAAATGAGCTCGATCTCCGCGATGGTCTGACTCGCGTAGTTTTGCTCTGCCGCGTCCAACGTCGCCCGCAGCCTGTTCACTTTGTCCTTGGCTTTATTGGCAGCATCAGTCTCGCGCTGAAGCTCATGTAGCTTGTCGAGGCATTTTTGAAGCCGGCTGCTCTGCGCTTCGTTAGCTTTGATCTTGATGTAGAGCTCTTTTTTGCTCAGATCCTGAGGGTCGAGAATGTAGAAGTCCTGCACGTCCTTGAACACCGCCTCGATGGATGGCCGCCAATCATCAGGTAGCACCACTACCTCGTCTGTTTTCTTGGCTCGCATCAACGCGCGCAGGTTTTCCAATCGAGCATCGGTCACCACTTCATCTTCGTTGAACGAGAAGGTGATCGGGATACCGTTGTCTCTGAGCCGTTCAAGGAGCTGCTGAATTGTGGGGAGGCGTGTTTTTACTTTGATCAACGCCTTGTGCAGTGCACCGTTATACCCTGGCTTGAGTATCGCTTCACGTCCCAGGATGTACGTCTCGATGGTGACCAGTTCGGTAGCCATCAAGGCGGTGAGAGCGACAAGTGCTTGCCCATCTGTTCCCAGAGTATCAGAGATCTTCTTGGCTCTTGCCTCAATGGCTTCGAGCATTGCAGCGTGCGTTTTCCAGTCGTTCCCGCACAGCGGGCAATGCTTGTCGTCCGGATAAAGCTTAGCGTGCTCATCAAGCAACTGCGCCTTCAGACGGGTTAACTCAGCAGCAGCGCTATCGTTGGCGGTGTTCTTGGTATTCAGGTCATCGCGTATCGCAATCTGCTCCTCAAACCAAGCCAGTCGCCCAGCCGCCCAACCTGGCAATGTACGGGCTTGCTCTGCCGTGATGGCTGACACACCCTTCTTGATGATGCCGGTTGCCTTAGCGAGCTCGTCGATCTCCTTTTTGCTCTTGTCCAGGGCATCCAGCTTGTTCAGGTCAGTACCTAACAGCGCCAGACTGCTCAGCGACTCCGCATGCGATTTGATATCAGCTTCGATGGCATCATTCGCTGCTCTGACGCGGATGGCCGCTTTCTGGGGCAGCAGTTCACTCAGCTTGCGAAGGGCGTCCAGGAATTGGGTGTGAACCTCTTTGTCATAGGTGGGGAAGGGCTCTTCTTTATCCCAACTGGGTTCCGGTTCAGTGTTCGACAGCTTCTTGAATTCCACGCTACCCAGATCGGCCTGTACCATCTCGCGTAGGGCCGCGCTCTCTGTGGTAAGGGTATCCACTTCAGCAATACGCTTTTTGTCCCCCAGGAACTTGGTCAGTTTCGATGAAAGCGAACGGCAGCTTTCGATCTCTGCTGCAACATCGCTGATGTTGAACAGGTTTCCAAGCTTATCTTTACGCTCGTCGACACGCGAATGAAGTAGCTTGTTCTGCCCTTGCTCAAGGTAGTTCAGGAAAATGAAGTTTTCTCTGAAGTTTTTACCAAAGAGCTCATCGAGATATTCATTATTGCGTAAATTGGCAGTGGTGAACGCCTTGGATTCGAAATTAGGCAATTCATACAGCTGGAAAAGCTCAAACTGATCTGCTCGGTTATTTGATTTTGTATCAAAAGCATCAACAGGCGCATGCCTGGCTAGAATCAGGCGTTCCTCACCTTGGCGAAACTCAATCTTGATGGTGAGGTCTTTCTCGTCTGTTCGTTTGTTCCAGAACAGGTTGTCGTCGTAGTTGATCTTGGCTTTGGTAAATAGCGTGGTAAATAGATTATTGATTCTCTTGATTTGGCCGGTGAGTAGCAATTCGATAGCATCGAAAATACTGGTTTTCCCGAACCCGTTCGGCCCATCGAGCGTTAATAGGGAAGAATTTCCGAGATCCAGGTTGACGTGCTTAAAAGCCTTGAAGCGGGAGATTTCAATTTGAACTATTTTCCATTTCATGCTTAATCAGCTCCGTAATCAATTCGTCTGCATTGCTAGTGGTGAGTTTTTGGATGATTTTGTATGTTTCATCAAGATCAGCTTCAGCAACCTTGTCGGCTGCCTGACGGCGCAAGGAGATGAGCTCTCCTCGCGTATACGGAAGTATAAGAAACGGAAGTTTGATGAAGATTTTTGCTGCCACGCTGTATTGAGTTGCAGCCGTTGGTTCGCTTTTGTAGCCCCTGAACTGGCTTTTGTCCGAGACGGTAGTGATCAGCTTGCTAAATGTGTAGTCCTGAATTGCATGCGCTTCGGTGTCGCTGTAATACAGTACATATTTCTTGAAAAAATGCGGATCCTCTTCGATTGCGAAGATCTGCTCTTCGTGATCCTTGAATTCGGATAGCTTACTCAAATGATAAATGCAAATGAGGTCGCAATTTTTTTTGAATGAAGGGTGGCTGAGGAATTTATCGGGCGCTGAGTTGTTGATGAGTGCATTCAGTTCTGCAGGCGTAGGAAGTTCATCAAGCTCGTGCAGGATCGCAAAGCGTATAGCCGAGCCTTGCTGTCGAATATAGAAGCTGGTGCTTTCGGTCTCGTGCTCTTTTTTGAAGTCATGAGTAGTGAGCGCCTCTTTAATAATGTCATTTATCATTTAGTCTGGCCTCTGCCTCTGTTTTGGTTACAATGCTTAAGCAAAAGGATTTAATGATGTTGCTGTCGATGCGGCTTTTCACTGCCGGATCGTTCAGATCGTCGGGGTGAGAGAACTTGGTGTCAATTACAAAGGACTCAGTTGATCTGCTGGGGATGAGGTGGTTGTACTCAAACAAGAGCTTGAGCAGATCATCGTTATTTCCCATTTCAGCCAGGAGATCTGTGATGCAATCTTCGTGATCATCTATGGAGGGAAGGTCGAGAGCCGTTGGAAGATAGAAGGTCTTTTGCTTGTCCAAGTAGTGAGGGGATTGATTCAGGATTGGCTTGACTGCCATTGCCTCTATCAGGCGGGAGTACTGTCTGATATCATTCTTTTGTATTTTTGAGAATTTCACCGACGGTTTCATTAGCTGGCAGAGCGTTATCAGATCTTCGACGGGAGCGTCTTGAATATGCTCGAATAGGCTGCGCGCTCTGCCGTACGCTTCATCGCTCATGCCAGGCAAAGCTTGGTCGAGTCTTTGTTCAAGGTGGTTGTAAAGGTCTGCCCTTAGCTCAACAGCGAAATATTCAGTGTCGTTATGGGGGTTTAATTGGAGGATGTCGTCTAGCAAGCTAATGGCCGTTATTCTGGCCTCATAGGCCGCTTGCACAGCTTTTTCGCGATCTACTTGTACGAGGCGATGAATCGCTATAGCCTCGGTGCTTATCTTTTCTGATAATACGCAGTAGTTGTAGTGAAGCAGTTTTTCGCTCAGTAGCACGGATTTGTTGGTGCAGATCTGCCTGATGATATCTTTTGTGAGTGCCTCGATCTCACCCAGGCCGCAATATTTATTATCGCCGTAGGTGTAGAATTCAACGAGCTCTCCGCTTACCTTTCCTGTGTGGTTTGCGGTATCCGTCAGTGGGACGGACACGTGAAAATATCGTGAGACACCCTTGATGCGATCAAACTCAATGACAGATGATTTTTCTAGGGCCTCTTCATATTCGCTTCGGTATTTGCTGATCTTGGCTTTTACTTGGTGAGCGCTTACGAGAGCATTATTTTTATAAATGGCGAAGTCGTCTGAGCTATCTAGCTGGAGCTCAAAATCATCATCGCCCTCATTGATTAGCTTGAGGGAATGGTAGAGTGCAATTTTCCCCTGATAAACATAGCCACTCCATGTAGTAATGGCCGTGGCTGGGAGATTCTCATCTTTTTCTTCGGTGCTCACAATGACTCCTGGCTAGCGGGACATGCTGGATGGCAGAACGATATCACGGCTCTTGATCGCTTTTGATAACCCAATAGTCGGGTGGGTTCTTTGGCGTCAGTAAGTGGTAGGGTTAAACGATTAATCAGCGTTGAGTTACCAAGCGCTTTACGATAGCGGGGTGAAGATGGTTTTTGTAACTATCTGATTTTTATTGATTTTGTGTTTTGCGTAACCATTTTTGAGGTTTGCTTTTGAATTATTTTGAAACGATTTGCCGCTGAGCGTGGCTGCTAATTTCATTTCAGTTCCGGCGCTCCGCAGAGCGTTGATTGCGCAGAAGACCAACCGGATTGGTGTGATTGGCCCATCACACAGCCCTTATGTGGCTCTACGGTTCGGCTGCCGGTTGGCTGGTATCAGATACCGAACTCGATGGTTTCACCTAGGTTCTGAACCATCAATACAATACCCACATTGGTGTCCCTATAAGCACCCCAGTGAGTTCATGACATCTCTGAGCTTTTCAAAGAGTGTGGATTGAGCTTGTTGACGCTTCCTCTCAAGGACTGCTTCGCTGATGCTCATAGTGCCAATCAACGCGGTCTCGACGGAGTCAAGCTTTGCACTCCCTCCCGAGAGCAGACGATTCCGCTTAAGATGTGGCTCTACCCTTGGCTTACGTGGGCCGTGATCATCTTCATCGTTGGATGCTTGACTGCCATGTCGATGATCCCTCAGTACCAAGCTCTGGTTGTCTCGACAGGTGGGGCAGGTGTGGCCATTGCTCTGATCGGTATCATCCACCAAATCAGGTGCACAAAGTGCGGGGATATCAGAACGTCCGCCAGAAGCTGCTGATCAGCCTCCCAGCACCTTTAAGTAGGTGCTGGTGTGTTGCAGATAGACTTCCAGGTGTGCACAAGGCACACCTTTTTAATGCACGGCATCGGGTGAGGGCTTGCTTGGATTCGCGATAATATGTAATTCCTACGCGTTCACTACTGCAACTCCAAGGTGTTGTCCGGATCAAACATGGCGATGGTGTCGCGCTGAAGCTTGCTATAACACTGGCTGAGAATGTGCTTTTGAGTGGTAATTAATCCAAAATCTTCTAGGCGCCCTTTGAGCCGCGCTCGGTCATCGTCATTCTCGACACCCTCTCTCAGAATGTGAGAGTAATTAGAGAGGATTTTAACTAACTGATTCAGGCGTGCGTACCCCAAATTCGTGAGGTACCGACTCTCAATTTGAAGATCTGCTAGCAGTTTTTCCTCAAACGTAGATTTCTTTTTGACCTTCACGGTGGTGGGAGGGTCGCTCCGAAGTACAGTATGGTTTAGCTGAAAGCTGTAAAGCGTATCGAAGCATCTGTGGTACGGATGGATGTGAGTGGCAAATGAGAATTCATTATTGCCCTTATAGGTCTGGTTGCAAGCCTTGCATGACGGAATGTGGTTATAGAACGAGAGCGCTAGGTAAGGGTGGGCGCTTTTGGAATAGAAGTGATCGATGTCAAATAGCATGAGCTGATTAAAGCGGCCCTCATCCTCTTTGGGGACAATTTTCATAGTCGCTTCATTGCAGTATGGGCATGTGGCGTTATCGAAGCCGAGTTTTTTGTAGCGGGCTGCACAGTGCTCGCTGCCTCGGTAGTTATCGTATTTGAATACCTGGGTCAGCAGGTTCGGCCCAAATGAATCTTCATGAGTCTTCTCATCAATACTGATGAGGAAATCGCCCGGCTCTAACATCTCGTTTGCTTTGGCGATAATGTCATCTAGCTGAGCGGGCAGTGCAGTAATGATGTGTTTAAGGTTGTCGATGTCCGCGATGTAGTCCATGTAGGCAATCTGTCGTGCCACGACGTCGGCGCCCGCTAGTTTTATGTATTCTGGTTTGTTCAGTTTGAGCCGATATTTTTCTACGCTCTTAATGAGTGATCTGTCTGAATATGAGCCGTCTAGGTTTTTTGGGTTCAAATCATTCCACAGTTCTTCCACGGTCTCTGTCAGTAATGCGCTGACGTCAAGCGTTATGGATTCCAAGTGCTTGAGAATACTGATCATTGGTACTTGATCCTTCTCAGGATGTGAGACTTTATCAGTTCGTCGTCAATGATCGAGGCAGCTTGCTTAAGGGCTTCGCGCTGGCGATACGTGATGTCATCGCAGTCGAGGATTTGCAAAATTTTGGATATGTACTTCGATGACAGATTACCTGTTCGTTGTCCGTGCAGGCCGAAAGTTGAGGAATAGATATCGAACAGGTTGGCACCGAACGTTTTTAGATCGTCGGTAGCAGGGGGTTCTTTATCATGCTCTGAGGGCGGTGGAGGGAGAGCAATCAAGCACTGGCTGGGCAGATCACTGACCAGAATAGGTGAGTGGGTTGTAATGACAATTTGCTTTTTGCCATTCGAGAGGGTTGGAAGGCAATAGATCAATCGCTCAACAAATTCCACTTGCCATTGTGGGTGCAGGTAGAGGTCTGCTTCATCAATACACAATAATGTGCTGCTGGATTTTCTAGTTAGATCGGAGTGGGTAAGTGTGCTCCATATAGAGCTAAACATGTTCAAGTAGGCCTTCTGGCCGGAGCTGATCCCTGTCCAGGTCATAGAGCCAGTCCTGATTCGTTCGATAATCCAAGCTAGCTCTATGTATGGGCGCTCTTCGCCCTTAAAGAAATCCAAGGTGATAAAGTAGCGGCTTGTTTTTACTGAGCTGTCGAGCCTCGCATGCGTAAAGAAAAGCAGAGACTCAAGATTGATTGCGGCTTCAATGAGCTGAGTCAGCGGAATCGGGTGTTTTTTTATGTCTAAGCTTTCATTTTTGTAGAAAAATTCTGCGGTGATTCGAAGCAGTCCCTTGAAGCTTGGTGGCGTGGCAGCATTGTAATTCAGTGCTTCTCGTATCCGGGTGCGGAGTTCTTCGTGATCAAGGTTCTCTATCAGTATTTGATGCAGGAACATTGCTTGTATGGCTTCGGCGGCAATTTCAGGAGCGGCATGGTATTTTATTTTTTTTCGGGTCTCCTGTTGTAACTGCGCCAGGTTGAGAAGTATTTCTTTGTACGGGTAATTGCGCTCGTTCATGGGGCGCTGGCGAATCGTTCTGTCAATTTTTATTTCTAGTGTTTTAGGTGTGTCAATCCGGGCATGGTGAAAAACATCTGAAGAAATAAAGTCCAATTGGTCGATAATTTCGGTGTCAGATCCGCCCTTTCCAAATGGATAGAGTTTTCGGCTATATCTGAAGTTTGTTGAAATGTCTTGGACGTGCTTCCCTAAGTCCATCTTGTTTTCGTCGAATACGTTGGAAAAATATACGACGTTAAGGTCTTTGAAGTCTTTGTGGTCGTCTCTTTCTTTAGCGTCAAAAACTGGAATTAGGTAGTTTATTGATTTTTTTATGAAGAACAACTGTTCATTTTTTTCGTATACGATGAGCAGAGGTGTATCAATTTTTTCGTTGGACTTCAAGGCAAGGCATATAAGCTCTAGCGCGTTGGACTTGCCTGCGCCATTAATGCCAAGAATTGCAGAGATGTCATGAATATTTTCGCCAAATATTTCTGAAGGGAGCGGCGTCTGCTCGACTAGCCTAAGTACGCCAGATTCAGGACTGAAAGAAAACCGCAAATCATTGCAAAGGTTTATTCCAAAGTGCTTGAGATTTTTGAAAGCTGAGACCCAGATGTAGCAAATTCTCATTCGAAAGCCCGACATACTTGTTGAGGTCGAGTTGATCGCTAGAGCTGATCAACGCCTATCGCGCCACGATAGCGGATGGCCATCGCATTGTCGAAGCCATAGCATGTTTTCCGAGAGGGCGCGAAGCGTGCAGCCGTCGTATAGTGCCGAAATAGAGTCAAAGGTCATCTCTGGCACATTCCATTTCAGTGGGTGAGCCATCCAAATCAGGGGATCTTGTGGCGTATCTAATCAATGATGAGTGGTTTCGAACCAAGGATGATGTGAAGGGGCGATGCCGAGCAATCCTTGCGGGAACTGCAGACGGTGCGTTGGTGACTGAAGCGGATGCTGAGTTCTTGTACGAGCTGTTTCAGTACCACGATGAATGGACTGAGAAATCCGGAAGTGGGGTTGAAGGCATCACGGCGCAAATGACCGTTCAGGGCACAAGGTGCTTCGTTCTGCGCCGGCGCTGCGGTACCGAGATCGATATTTCGTTTAAGCATTCGGCTGATCTCATTCCCAGTAGCAGGGGGAGAAACCGTCAGCCTCAAGGCCTGACAGACTTTCGTAATGGCGCGCGTACCGCAATCAGAAACCAGATTCGGTCTTTCCGTGATCAAGCGTTCGCTTCGACCACAGTCTGTCCGCTATCAGGAGAAGCTCTGAGCCGATTCAATGCTGCGGTTGATCACATCGCGCCGAGTACCTTTGACCAGCTGCTTTTCGATTTCTGTCGAGCTAACCAGATTAATCCGCTAAACGTCGTAGTCGGCTCCAGGGATGGGGTGGTCGCCACACTGGAGGACGCTGATTTGCGCGCGGCCTGGGAGCGCTATCACCTCAGCAACGCGCAGCTACGGCTCATATCGAGGATTGAGAATCTGAAGCTTCCCAAAGCCTCAATTCCCTGGGTGGAACTCTGCTCTGGCTCCTGAAAAAGGGCTAGATCAAATATTGTGAGGCGATAGCTGATGCTGTCAGAAATCGATGCATCAGCAGGACAGACGAGTGATGTTGAGTGCACGGGGAAGTGAGGTAGTTGCGTTCCGCCATTTTGAAGTGGGCATCTTGATAGCGTCTGACTGAGACATCCCTGTCTGCGCTGTTTCCGGTATCCCATTGCGAGTGTGGTACACCACTTCACAGGGCAAGCTTTGCACCAAACGCTACAGGTTGAGCTTCCTGAATACTGATTTCAGAAGCATGGGTGTACTCGTCCAAATAATCGCAGGCCGTTTGCCTATTCAAATGAATCCCTCGTTGAGCGCGCCGAGACACTCTATAAGCGGTACATCCATGAAAGCGAGTATGGCCGTCGCTGAAGCACTGACGAGGTAGTTGACCCGCAAGGGGGCGATTACGCAAGTACTGGGACAGCGTGCTTTCCGGATGTGGAACATCGAAATGGTTGCCCAAGCCGTTTGCACAGCCGTCAACGAAGAGGCCTTCCATGTTGGATCTCACAATTACCCAGATAGGGAGGCGACGATTTCGCTCCGGGCAGCTGGGTATTTTAGGTGGAGCAGGCTGAGAAATTGTCAAATTGGGAAAGGCGGAGCGTGTGATCGAGCTTTGACGGGAGAAGGAGCGCTTCCGCAATCGAGCCAGTATGCCAAGCCTACTCCCGTTAGTCAGGAAGGCATTTTTTGGTTAACTTCTGGTTGATAACCTGTTAGCGATCTAGCCTGGCTCTCCAAGCTAGCGCTTTACATTCACGCCAATTGATGAGGGAATGGCCTGGATGCAAATTGGGTGAGCCTATCTTTTAACTCAGGCGGAAGATTATTATCTAAGCGTTGCATGTATGTCTGCTTGTTGTGATCGTCGATTCTACGCAAGATATGTTCGATGGTAGAGATCTTTTTTGCAGAATTTTCCATTGTGAAAGCATTCGTGTCTCTACCGTGCAAAATCGGATTGCGCTCATTGTATAGTTCGTCGCAGAAATATGTGATGAAGTTTTTGTCAAAAAAATCTCCTAGCGCGGTCTGCGTGAGCAGTGTGCCAACTGTAAAATTAGTAACTGTTTTTCCTGATAGCAGTATTAGCTCTTCGCATGCATCGTCACTATAAATTTTCTTATCGTTGCTGCGATTGAATTCTTGTGAGAAGTCCCACAATACACCCTCAATTACCGTCAGGGCTGTGCAGATTGAGGCGGAGTATATTTTATTTCTAAAGCAGTTTATTATGTCGTTAATTATGTGTGCTCGTGAGCAAAGTACATGGGATAGAGGAGGGCTTATGTATTGACTTGACAAAAGCTCTTCAAATCGTTTGAATTTCCCGTCTATATAATTGGCTGTAAATATTCCGGAGAGATCTTGTTCGTTTTTATATGCTTCAAATAATGCTCTGCCCGTTGTGGTTGGTAAGTGATCTATATACCATTTAAGGGGGAATCTATTCCAGGATTCGTCGAGAGTCATTAGCTGGAGTAGCTGAAGTTTGGGCTTGGTTATTATCGCAGCAGCCAAACTAAAGCTGTCGATTTCGCTGAGACTTGCCACTAATAGTGCAGGTGTCAAGCGTAAAATGATTGGGCTATACTCAAGGTTTAGCAACATGTTATCTAGGGCTTCTAATTCCTCTTTTTGACTTTTAGTGGCTCTGCTAATGGCGCGGTTTAGCATGTGTTCAGCTTTTTCCGCATCTGCCTTTCTGAGTTTTCTATAGTTGGAGCAAGCATCAGAGAGAATTGTTTTCAGCAGTCTACCTTTCTTGATATGCAGGTAGTTTTTTGCCTGGCCTCGCTGCTTATCATAAATTTCTTTGAGCTCGGGCTTTATTTCGTTGGTTGATTGGCTCTCTTTTAAGAGTGTGTAGACCTTTTTGAAGATTTCGTCCGATTCAAGTTTCCTCACATCGTATTCCGATGCAAAGGTTATGCACGAGATTGTGCAGAGTAAACTTTCTTGATCTTCTTGTGGAAGGCTTTGGAGTATTTTAAGTTTACGTTGCTCCGCTACATAGTCCCCAGCGACATTGAAAGCGGCCAGCTGGTCTTTTGAAAGATTTTTAATGAATTTTCTGTATTTTCTTGATTTCTTTCTGTCCATGCTTAAGAGGAGTCCTTTATTTTCTCTGGTTCTTTTATAGTCGTCGACCATGTGGTCGCACGTTGCTGTCGACTTGGTCGACCTAAGCCTTGATTCAGGCCTATGTTTCGCTTCATTGCATTTGGCTGGATGGCAGCTTGAATCATAGCCGCAGTGTTTCTACGCAGAGCCTCAGAATGATTCTGAACGGCGGCAAACGATCGGTTGCAGCTCTCGCGCATGCGACAAACGCAATCAGAATCATGATGGCTACCTGGTATCATCGACCTGTTACAACATGCTTTTATCATTCCGCACAGGGCGTGACAAGCCCGCTGAGGGTTCGGAATCGCGCCGGCTGTGTCAGGAACAGGTGCGCATTGGAAGTAGCTACTCATAGAAATAGCAAATCGCTGTGAGTATCGCTTTTTGCTGCTGGGCGAGGCGTCGGGAAGGGAGGCTTGGCGGGATAGTATGCGAATCGGTAGTATGTGTACTATATTTGACTTCAGTTTGTTCGGCGCTTTGGCTGTTGATAGTATGTTTTTTTCGGTTACAGGCGGTAGTGATCTGCCTTCTCCAACACTTGCTTTCAGATTGGGATCTATCTGTCACTTCCTCGGGCCCGGAAAACCTGGAGTCGATCCGCATAATGGCCGGGATCTGGCATTGCCTCACTTTCGAAGCGCTCAGGCTATGTCCAGGAAACCTGCTCCCACTGCACCTTCTGGAGCTGAGGCTTGAAAAAGATCTTGGGCTTTGAGCTCGGGTTTTGGCTGAGGCAGGCCTTGGCTGGGAAGCTATTCGGCATGTTCATGCAGCTTCGCGTTTCTGTGCTCTCTATTGGAAAGCAGATGCCGGGGCTCGGAGGAGAAGCATGCGCAGCCGATGTGAGATCAGCTGCGCTATGCCTTTAAGCTACGTCACCGATCCGCTTGCCACTTGCCTGGAGTGTCAGCTGCGTATTCCCTTGCGGGGAGCCCTGCAGGAAGAAAACGCCTTTCTCGTAATCGACAGTGCCATTTGCTTCAAGCACGAACCCGCCTGTACCGCCGAAAACATGGGTGTTACCGGCTTGCCATTGCTGCACGTTGATCTGGGTTTTGAATTCGCCAGATTGTGTGGGAAGTTTTCCTTGATACAGGAAATTGGCATCGCTGCCATTCACGCTGCCGTCCTTGACGAATACGAGACCAGATCCGAAATCCTGGATGTTGGAGCGGAATTGAACCTCAAACACACCTTGCGACATGGGAGTCTCCGTGGATGCTGATATTGAACGTCCAGCATAATGGGATCCAATGCGGGGTGACCTAACGTTGTTTTGTTGCCAGATATTTCAAGGCGCCTAAGTTATGGGGTTGCCCTGAGCGTTAAAAAAACTCATCGGTCTGGCCACTCAGTGCAGCTTGACACTGGCGTCTTCACTGAGGCGGACTGGTCGTAATCTACAGGTCGCAGAGTTAGTCGAGGTGCAACCCCATCACGAGCCAATGTTTCTATCTCGCTACGGAATTGGTCGACGAGTCCACTTGGCGGCTTGCCGCGTTCCAGGCTCAGAGTGGGGGGCTGCAACGTGCTTCGCCCAATCGGCAAGCAAATTCGAACTCCTGTTGGCATTATCGCTTTCAGTTCCATGATTGGCTCGGAACATCCGCAGTAGCAAGCCTAATTACTGCACATTTGCATTCTATGGTTCACCATAATCATCCTGTAAGCGCCCCCGCGCTGATGTTCTTGTGGCCTCCAAAATTCCAAGAAAAACGCCCCTCGTGTTAGGGCCGATCCTCATCAGGATTTGACAAGGGGCTGTCGCGCCTTGTCAGGTTGTTTTGGTTTTATCGAGAAGCGAGGCTAGCACTGAGCAAAGTGCTTCAGAAATTTTCGGCCATCTTCAATTTCATATAATACTTCCATCTCAATAAGCAGACCCATGCCGCTGTACAAGCCAGGGGTTTTATGTTTATCAGTCGGCGTGGTAATAACTTTGGTAAAGCCACTCAGCTGTTCACGCATCGCGGTGTACGCAATCAGGGTAGCAGTGAGATAGGATGATAGCTTTTTTATAGTGTCCTGGGAATTTGCATCCAAAAGTGCGTTCGAATCACCAGTAGTTTTAATTCCGCTGAGCCTGTCTTTCAAAAGATTGACTTGTGCTTGCAAACTGGAAATTTTCAATCAGACTTCTTCCGAAACGGCTTCTGGCTCCTCTAGCGATTCACGTCCATGATTGAATGCGTCATCCACCAGGTGCCTGTAATCGCTGTTCCTGAGTAAGGTAATGTAACTAAAGGGCCGAATTTTTTTGTTGAAAAATGGTGTTGCGGGGTCGCCTGACTTTGCTTCCCTCACCTCCGAAATCACCCCTGCTAAATCTTTGCAGTAATCGGTGACTGTAGCATATTTGCTGGCAGATACCACGCGGATAGCCTGTCGCAACATTTTTTCGGTTTGCACGGATCTGGCTGCTACATACTCATCGAATGTAGATGGTTTTTTCGGGGGCTTTGTGGGCTTAATTTTATTTTTCATGCGGATAAGTTTTTAAGCTACCATGTGAGTAAGTTTTAATTTTTGATCGGGCGCTGAAATCAGTTCCTTGATTGCACTGGCGTCTCCCGAGCTTACAGCAAAAAGTTCGTATGGAGTGATTGCCCCAGACAATACCATTGAGCTGATCTGGGCTGAAACTTTAGTAGCAATCGGGGTGGTTTTGTCCGGGTCAATCCCCAGTAGCTTTGAAATGTCCCCTTCTTTCATTAACAAGATATAGCGTAGGTGTGCCAGTTTCATGCTCAGATCCTCAGATGAAACATCCGGGAAATTCTGGACATCAATTAGCCTTTTCAGCAGCCCGGCCTCTTCAGGTAGTGAAAAGCGCTCGTAATGTTTGACGATCTCTTCACGGTCTTTCACCATAAGCTCTCGTTCCAGTCCTTTCTCATACATCTGGAACAGCTGAATCTCGATCGCCTCTAGCAGACAGGCTTCCCGCGCGAAGCGGTCATTTTCAGATTCAAGCTGTTCAAGTTCAGTACTAATACGTGCCGATGGTTTGCGCTCTACGTATTGTTGAATGAGAGTAAGCGTGCCTGCCATCAATTCCCGATATTTGTCTTTCTTCGCGGAAATCGCGGGCAGATGCGCTACTCCTCGGATAGCAAATGGGCAGGCAGAACAGCAGTTGGGCTCACCAAATAAGTCGAGGACTTCCTTAGGGCAGATGTTGTTAAAAGGGCAAATATGCGTAGTGTTAAACGCAAGTTCACTAACTTCCTTGGCGAGGATTTTGTCCAGGCCGGTAGTTGACTCTCGCTTCACGCTCGACAGGCTCATGAGTCTGTGTTGACTAATGGCAGTCACAGGGTCGATTGCGATATCTCTCTTAAGTGTTAAGTTTAGCTTTGAAATTGCTCCGGCCAACTCTGGAAGGTCACCGGACGACAATTTGCTCTGATTACTCATGAGAGACATGCAGAGCATTTGCTGATGGGTCATCCCGAGGTCACTCTCATCAAAAACTGAATAATAATTTACTAGGGGCTCTGACTGTCCAGTGAGCCACTGTCCAACAATGCTTGGAGGTAGGAACTTGATTGCCTCCGACACAAAGCCTGCTCTCAGGCCATGAGGTGTGTAGTCGCTAGTTAGCGTGCTAGCAGTAATGGAAGATACGCTGGTAATTGAATGGTCATTGATGGTAATGATTTCTTCAGTAGAGCCTGCAGGTGGTTTGCACCATACGATGTCTGGGCAGCGCATATCTCCTAGTTCAAACTTGAAGAACTGTTGTAGGCACAGCAGGAGAAGTCTGAAAGGGTCATAGTTGCTCCACCTGTTAGGGGTGAGCGCGAGCCTAAATAGAGGGCGCAGACGTCCGAACTTGGAGTTTGTGTTCTGGTTATACCAAACTGTATTTTGAAAGCTCGCTTCTGTGCAGCGTTCATACCATTTGCTCTGCCTATCTAAAATATCTATAACTCTGCTGGAGACGATCGCAGTCCATTCGCCATGAGCTTTGTCTGTGCTTACTAACAGCGGGGCCAGTGGCCTGGTCATATTGCGCTCTACATAGTTTGCATACCGATCTTTATCTAGCCACAACAAGTGCTGCTGACGAATTCCGGTCTCACACATAAGCAAAGTAGAGCGAACATCGTTCATGATGATGCGCGGCTGCAAGCTTCCATCAATGTGCATATCTGAAATTCGGTAGAATCTTGGAATGTACTTGAATGGAGTGGGCTTCCCGTTGTGATAGAAAATGGGGCTGAAATTAAGTGCATTGAAGTCGACGCTTTCGCAGCTCATGGCACCCTGACCCCATAGTCCCGACCAATTTGAACCATGCACAAGCTCGCTCAGTGTGGGCCAGGCCAGCTCGCCGGAGACGAGACCAGGCTCACTGCCGTCTGCCATGCCATTGAGGTGCATGGTCAGATATTCCAATGAGTACAGCATGCTGATAAAGGTTGAGAAGTACGTCCTTGGGATTGGTTTCTTACTCGTCCCCCATCGTTTTACTGTTTTCGGATAGCAAGCTGGTGAAAAGCTATTCCTTACTTTTTCTGCATTGGGAATGACAGCGGACTGGGAAATGATGTAGTCGAAGAATTCATCGATAGGGTAGGTTCTTTGATATTGAGTGTCTGGAGTATTCTGGTTAATTTCGACAATAATGCTGATCATCGAGATCAGAGTTTCTGGAAGTTCTCGCTCAAAGTTTCCGACTTCTTTCAAGAGGTCGGCGTCGGCGGTGATATAAATGGCGCAGGTAAAATCGTTGAAGGTACTTGGGTAGAGTTCTAGGTTTCCATCACGATTCATGAAGAATTTGTAGAGGTAGGGGCCGCAGTAAGCAAGCAGGTAGTAGAGCGGGGTTCTGGTATTTTTTTCGCTCTCAAGTCTTCTTGACTTGATGTACGCAAGATAGGTTGTGTTAAGCATCTTGCAGAAATTTACGACCTTTTCAGGCAGTAGTTCAAGTCCGCCGGGGAGTGTTGGGCTGTTCTCCATTCTAAACGCACGGCTTAGATCCCTTGTGTCGGAAAAGATGGTTGCAAGCCGCTCGATACCATGGTTGGTTCCCTCCAAATAAGAGCGAGTTTTCTCAACCATTTTCAAATGTTGTTTGCTAACCTGGTTTTTTCGAGCGGAAGCATACTTTAATTTGTGAGCCTGCTTAGCTTGTTCGCGGCTTTCAGCAAGAATTTGATTGACTGCATCTCGCATCCAAGGATTGTTGGAGGCGTTGGCCAGAAATACAGAGAAATCGTCCGTGTAGAATCTAGCAAGCTCTGATTTGTGTCCAAAACTCCGGAGTTTCAAATCGCGAGCATCTTCTGCCGTGAAACTTTTGGCGTCATGGAGGTTAGAGGCGACCAATAGACGCATCCAGCCGCTGGCCCTGAGATCGCGTTCTTTCTTGGTCATCGCGCCATTGTAGGGAAGCGATGACACGGGGTTCAGCTCCCTGATTTTGATGAGCATGGGGCAGCTGTCCGCGTGCTCTTGGATGAGGTCGTCCAAAATAGCGTCGCTGTGAATAGGGCAGTTCCAGCCTAGCGGTAGAATTATTTTTTTCTCCATCCATAGGCGCAGAAATGCCAGCTTCAGCAACGAAATGAGGGGAGCGGTACGATACACTGGGAATTCAGGGATGATGGCGTTAACGATTTCCTCCCTCTTGTCATTTCCAGAAAAGCAGCATGTCAGCAGTTGTTCAACCTGCGCGCGTTTCAATGCGAAGAAAGGGCGAGCGCCCAGTTGGTTCAGAGCCAGTAATACGTCGCGCGGACGACCGCCGTCCACCGTGTTATATTTTTTCCAGTACCGGTGCCTCACATCGATCATGGCCATGTCAAAGGCGGGGCCAATTTCTTTATTCTTGATTAGCCAAATGGGTTCGATATGCGATGTATTAATCATACGTCCTCCAGGACGAGCTGCTGAAGTTGTTTAATTTCCTGCTGATGGTACGCAATCCTTGCCTCAAGAATGGTCTTAGGCCCCCCAGACAGGCGGGCAAGGTTCGCAGCTGAAAGTGCGGCCTGCAGCAGATGCGCGTCCTGTCGAGCGTATCGTCGGGTAGTCTTGATGAGTGCGTGCCCCATTAGCTGCTGAACCATGCTCAGTTCGAGTCCGTACCGTCTGTTGCTGTGAGGGTTCGGGTTGGGGCAATGGTTGACGAGGTAATAGCCGTACATATGTCTTAAAGAGTGAAAGCCATAAGATTTTTGAGTCAGCTCAAATGCGGCTTTCCTGAAGCGCTCATACAGTGACTGATAACTGCTGTGCATAGGCTCGCCGTTTACCAGATTTCTGACTAAAAAATTATGCCTAACCGGCACCATCAATTTTTGTGCGCGAATTTCAGTTTTATATTGTTCCAGCGCAATCCAGAATATGGACGCGAATGGCTCAATCATAAATGTTTCAGGGTGGGCGCGACCCTTATGCGGAAGCGCATCAATGTCGGAAGATGAAATGTATTTGATCAGTACATTTCGCCGCGTGTTGGGATCAATGATCATCACACGGCTGTTCATTAGGTCAATTTGAGGCTTAATATCTTCGTTGAGCATTGTTAGTACTTCTGAAATACGCGCTCCTGTCGCTGCCAGCAAGCTCCACAGCATTTTGTCACGGGCACTAGGCGCCGATTCAATAAGCTCCTTGCAGCGATCAATCGGGAATGCGTACTCGTCTCCGCCATATTGGTCGGTGTGTGCAAGTGTTGACGGCTTTGAAATCGCTGAAAGACCCGCTCGCTTGATTTTCCGCGCGCCCCCCGCCAGGCATCCTGCCAGCCAACTACTCCTTTTAATAGCACTTCTCACGCTAGAAGTTGATTCAATCTTGACGGCCTGGGCCAGGGAAAAGCCCGACAAATTCCTCGATTTTATATAACCGTGTGCCTCCAATTCCAACAAGCCAAGGCGAAAGCGTTCACTGGCTTCGACAAAGCTATTAAGAGCCGCCAGCGCTACACCAACAGAACTGCCAGATAAGTTACGATTTCCCATGATTTCAGCCGCTCGTGCGATCATAGGGATTTCACTGGAGGTTCCAAAAACTAAGAAGCTCTCGTAGTTTTCGATAATCTCGCTGAGTAGAGCTGCACTCAGTTCTCCATGTAGATGTGTAATAAGTTGGAGGAGTTCTAAGAAAACTCTGTTGTATCCTGCGTAAGCCTTCACGGTTCTGAATGAATGCTTTTTACTGAGCATGAAGCACCAGTTTTCGAAAAAGTCATCCATTACTTTGTCGTTTGAAGCTAGCGCGAAGATCTTTTTTCCATCTTTGGTGATTGGGATAAGAAGTGGTGGCGCAAAAGAGGTAAGACAGCCAGGTAGCGCCACGGAGTTCATATCAGGTGTCCAGTTCTGTTGGGGTGACCAAATGGTTACATGGGAACTTCAAAGCATGCAACTGCACGCTAGTGCGTGCTTTTTAACTGCGCAGGTTGATTTCTAAATTCAAATTAACGTTGATATATAATGGTATATAACTACGTTATCGATTCTGGGGCGGAAAGTTGATGTGTTGTACCTTGTTTTGCTGACCGCATCGTCATAAAGTGCATGCGCCAGGCCTTTCAGGGCATCAGGAGAAGGTGAAGTATGGCCATCAGGTTTTTGTAAAAACTGTAGATCGCCTTGATTGTCAAGGTCACAAAAAAATAAAAATTATTTTTGAGGTTGGCCTGCTGGCTGCTGTTTCGAGGCTGATTGGGGTGGGGAATTTGGCGGTCAGGACGGGAGTAGGGGGGCTTTACAGGCGCGAAACGGGGTTCTCGACGCGCTTCAAGGGTATCGCTTCAGAATTATTCCAGAGGCGCCAAGTATGCAGTTGGCATGGCTGCAGAAGGTTCGCGCGGATGAGGCCCTTCGCAAACTCAATTCAGGATGCGGCGATGCGCTCCAGCCATTCCCCCAGAAGCAAATACTCGCAGCGGGTGAAGACTTTCACGTTGCTCAGATTCCCTCTCAACTCAGAGGCCAGGTTTTGAGTTCGACGGTTGGGATCGGCTTTCGGCGGGTCACCGTCTTGCAAGGTGCGCCTCGCGCCTGCCTTTAATAAAGGTTTAACGGCTTGTCTCACAAGCCAGCTTGCGTCGGGCGGGCGGCTCACTTGATGCAGACAACTAAATACCATACCTGCACAAAAAGGATGGATAAACTCAATGGCCTGCTTTTGACTGACTTGCAGTAGTCCTGCTACTGCGACCAGTCTTACGCGATTCTTGAGGTCATCAAGCTGAATTTGCCATACATGAGAGACGCTCGATTGACGGGGCTTGCAGATGTGAAGGTAGAGGTCAGGGTATTTCAGCCCAAACGAGATCAGATCTTCAATTGCCTGGTACAGACCATTGATAGTGTCACCGGCATCTGTTGGCCGCTTTGGCTTACTTTGCCAGAGGTGCAGCGCCGCTGCGTCTAGCAACTGATCGATGCCTCCGACATGCTTGTAGATTTGCGGAGGAAGGACGTTGGCCTGGGTGGCGATGTTCCGAATGGTCGCAGACGCTATGCCTTCTTCAGCAACCAGCTTGGCTGTCGCCTCGATAATGGTTGCAGCTAGGGGCGTTCGAGGGATAGGGAAGGAAGTCATAGGCATTCAGGGGAAGTAGGGTCAGGCTCGTAGCCTAGGCGGTGCGTAATATACGGTATGGCTGGAGCCAGTGAAAGGGAGCCAACAGTAGTCGGGTGGTTGATCAGGGGTACATGACCTGGCGCAGCTACCCTACAACTGATTCCATTTCTTGAAGGTGATCCGGTCAGGCATCAAGCCCAGCTTCTCAACATTGGACTTAAGATCTCTCTGGCCATCTTCATCGGGGGGAAGAATAAACGTCCAGGTCGTGGGAGTATCACCAAAGGTTTCAAGCAGCTTCGAAAAGTAGGCGCTGTCCACATCGGACATCGAGTGCCCGAACACGGTGACCTTTTCGATATCACCTAGACGCTCGAAAAAGCTCGAATTGTCTTGAATGATCTTTTCGCTGGGCTTGAAGGTACTACTGAAATAGTCGTCCAGAGTCAAATAGGCCTCCACTAGACGGTGGTCTGCTGATTCATGGTCGACGCTGTCGTAGAGCAATGTCCGGTTTTTCTCATCTCGTCCGTGCCCCAAGACAATGGTCGAGCTTGCGTCTAAGGCCTCACCATGGATATGCAGAATGTTCTCTGCTGGAACATCGTAGAGGTGGGACAAGGTACTGGTGTAATTGAAGGTTAAAAATGTGGCGTTGGTTTCCAGGTTCGCGAGACCAGCCAAGACCTCGGAGCGCTCAGGAATTGCGATAGACCTCACCCAGTCTGCAAATTGTTGCTGCAAGGTGTGCGAGAGCCCTGTGGCGACTCGATCCACTTCGTACTGGAAGTCATGGTGGCCGGAATCACTCCAGCCGTCAGATGAGTACGAGCCCAGGAAGCAATCCATGTCGGAGACAATGTTATCGGTGTCCAGATCAGCAAGGGCTTGTTCGAGATTTGCCCAGTTTCCTTCGGCTGGGACATAGGTATCCACCCAGTCATACGTCTCCCGATCAACCTCAAGCAGGTGGTTTTTAAAGTCCAGGTAGCGGGTCGGCATTCCATGGTGAAGGTCAAAACCATTGCCGATGATGTAAAGGGTTTTGGCGTTCATCAAGGTCACCGGGGGGACTGGCCGCGTGGAGCCGGGGTCAATTGAGGATTTTCAGGAAAGGCTGCTTGCTGATGATCGCTGCCTGAGACTTTGTCTTCAAAAAATCCACAAGATCACCTTGGCGCTGCAGGAGCATGACGATCTCCTCCAGTGAGCACAGGAACGTCGTTCTGTGGTTCAAAAACTCCGCGCATTGCGTTATGGCGGGTTGGGTGAATTCACTATTGGAAATGAAGATGCCAGAGGCATCTGCTCGGCCCATCACTCTCACAAGATGGGGCCCGAAGTCCGACACTCCCACAGGATCCTTCAGCCACTTCATCTCCACCAAGTGGATCTTGCCACCCAATTCAATCACACCGTCGATCTGCTCCAGTACGGTGGCACCATCCAGCGGCTTGCGAACGAAGTTCTCTTTAACGTGGACGCCATAGGCTCGAAACAGATCATTGAGGACGCTCTCAAGGAGCTTTCCGCGCTCCTGCGGTCTGTCTTCCATCGAAAACAGGCCGTACAGCCGGGACTTTATGTCATCGATTTCGTTCCGTTTTCTGACCGCCTGCTGATGCTCCTCGCGATGACGTGCTTGATTCTGTTCACGCTCGAAGTCCCGCTCTTGCCTCATTCGGGTGAATGCGTCCTTTGCATTCACAGCTTCCCTGAGGCTTGCCACCAGACCTTTGGCTTTGAGCCTTTCGTTCTCCCAGCAGGACTCAAAACTTTCGAACTGGGTCACCCGTTTGATGATTTCGCGCCGAGCCGCAAGTCCGCTGTCACCACGCCGATTTAGGCGGGTCAGCACGTCACGGGCAATCTCGAATTTGTTGATGGACTGAGGGGCCTTGGTGAGGGTGGCACGAGCCTCACTCCAGTCAGCTTCAGCTACCCCCGCGCCTTCAAAGAAAAGGAAGACGTCCTTTTTGGACTTGACCAAACGGGGAATGGTCTCCACCAGTAGCTCAAAGATATCGTGGGGGTAGTGGAACTGCTCAGCCATGAAATATCCCGTTATCAGTAACCTCTGAGGACTTGTCGGAAGCCCTTTGGGATCATCATGACGGGTGCTAATGGCCAGGTAAATCCCCACGGAGCTCGGTTTGAAGATGTCTGCCGAAGGCGGGGCTGGGTGGCTTGCGCTACCGAAGATCGCTTGATAGATTTGTGTTGCGCTGGGTAGGCGCATCTCACCCGTCATGAAAGCTGGAAACGGTACTACCTGTTGGAACTCTTTGCTGAAGGCCCCTTTTTTCGAGGCCCCAATGCAGCGTAGGCGGGTGGCGTTGCGGTAGGGCGGAGAAAAAACATGAGCACTACCCTCGACGTACGCGCGTCTACCCTTCCTGGGATCAAGCGTAAGGCCAAATCCCTTGGCCGCGATCACAACCTTCCTCACCGTGCGGCCCTTGATGCTTCTGCCAGGCTGTCTGGCTTCGAAAGCTTCCAACACGCTCAGAAAGTGCTTCAACGTGTGCATCGGATGCACAGCATCTTCCTGTCTGCATACTGGCGCGACTCAACTGTCAGGCCGTCATCGGGCCTTGAAATTCTCGAACTGAAATTGCCCAGGCCGTTGGCAGAATTCCTGAGCAGGTATCAGTGTGGGTTTGCCCAGGGCCTGCAGGGTTTCTTCTTCGAATATTCCGACCACGTTGAAATGCGCAGCAATGCTGACAGCCAGGCGCGGGCGGAGGAGTTGCTGACTCGCGCGGCATTGGCGTTGCAGTTCTTGGAAGCGGCTCGGCTTCGGCCAGCCACGACAAAAACTCATCGCAAAGCCATGGAAAGGGCCGAGCAACTTCCTCACTGCGATCACGTGTCGCGGTGGATCTACGAGGGGAGTGGGGATTGGATCATGCTGGATGAGCCCTACGATCATGTGGCTAGGCAGAGCGAAACTCAGGTGCGTGATGCATGGGTGCAATCCTGCGACCTGCATTGGGCCAAGCCGGAATGGGAAGGGTTGTATTACCCGGGCCATGCGGTACCGTACTTTGTAGCTAAAGACTCGGAGCTGCTTCGCAGAACAGTTGCGACCGTTGAGCGGCTGGCAGAGCAAAATCGTGCCGGCATCGCTTCTTGGGCCTTCAGCTCCCAGCCCTACAATGGCCAATTCGTGAGTCCCGCTCGCGAACGTGATGGTAAAAAGCGCAAGCCACGTCCAGGTACTACCTACGGCTTCAGCAAAAATGCAGTCGAATACAGCTGGAAGGAAGGGTATGCATCGCGCTGGCGCCCAGCACAGCAGATGAGCATGGAGAACCACAAGGAGATGGGGCTCACGCTCAAGCGTCTCTATACCTCAACCATGCCACTGGAGGCTCACGCGAGGCTTGAGGAGATTCAGTCTGAGCTTGAGAACTGGATGTTCGCCGAGTACAGGTTGGAGGATCGTGACGATGTCGATGTCGATGTCTACTACGGTGCTGACGGGCTTCAGAGGTATTCGGGTGTGGAGGCTATGGTCTCAGCGGTTGACCATGTGCGTTCAATCTTGACGGGAACCTATCTGGACTCGAAGCCATTGAGGGACTACCTCAAGAAGCTCGACTCGGCTCGCCAGTTGATCCTTGCGGCAGCTGGCTAAAAGCTCAGTATCTCGTAGGCTTTCCTTAGGGGCATTTTGGGAAGGGTGAGGCGGCTTTGAGGCCTCGATTTTATCGTGGATTAGGTGTATCGGCCATTCATGAAGTCAGCAGGACAGAGATGCTAGATCTAGATGGTTTAGGATCTCTGTCGTGCCCTCCTAACCTAGCGAGACCATCTGTCAGCGCCTCAGTGACAGATGGTGCTGCTTGAGCCCGCTAGATGCGAATTCCGTCCGAGTGATGGTGCATTCGTGATGGCGGTTTGGGGACGGCCTGCAGGTTTCTGACGAGATCGGCTCTCGGGCTCGGGCTCGTAATCTGCAGAGATGAGTCCAATAGACGAGGTGCTTTGAGCAATCGGATCGGAGCCAGCGTTGAGATTTTTCTGGGGGATCGCGAGCTACCATTTGCATCGTACAATATCACTGTACCAAATTGATTTGACGCGCTGACCGAGCATTGCGTACCATTGATTCACGGCTCCAAAGCTGACACGTGCGTGCTTTGGGGGGCTACTGCGAGATCATTGGGTAACAAAACCTACCTACTCGTTCTTAAGGGCTGTAGCATTGCCAGTGTGCTGGATCGTGTTCTCCACGGTTTCGCTTTCCAGATGACGATGCCAACAGTAATGAAACCGGGCAATAAAACGAATTGACGATACTCGCCATATGCTTTGTGGCGAGTATCGGCTCATTGCCTCGGAGAATTTATGGACTCGCAATACCTTCAGACCGCCATCCTGGAGCTTCTCTCGGATCGGCCCTTAGAGGTTGGCGCTCGACTCAAGCAGCGTCTAAACCGCACCCTGTTGAACGCAGGGCTTCCAGCTTTCGATGAAAAACAGTTTGGTTTCAGGAAATTTTCAGAATTTTTGATTTCTGAGCTCGGCGATTACTTGCTGGTTGAAAAACCGCGCGAAGGCGGTGACATCCAGATCACGCTAAAGCATCGATTGGCAGCATCCCCTAGCTCTCCTTTAGGCACGAATGACGTGCCTCATGTCGCATCAGCTAAGCCACTTCCCGTCCGACTGATTCGTGGCGATGTGTGGCAAGCCTTTACGCACCTCAATGAGCACCGTAAGCGCTATCTGGACAGAGAGAGTGGCAAGGTACTGCACTTCTTGGATACCGATTCCGCTAACGTGGCTTTGGTTGCTGAAGCTTCAGGGCGTTTTGTGGAAATCCCAAGGATCGACGCTGAGACTCAGCTGTCCTGGATGCAGCACTTCCTTGCAATCAGCAACTTTCCAGATGCTGAGGCTGCCACGCTTTCCCAACTGCTTGACCAGCCGTATTCAAGTCAGTTGAGTGTGCTGTTTGGTCGTGCGCTTGGTGAGCGACAGGCCGAGTGGAAACGCTATCGCGCTGAGCGAGTAACAGAGATCGTGCAGAGCTGGGCGGGGGAGCATGGCGTTGCACTGAGCCCATTATTCACCTTCAAGGTCGGCCAATCTGCTGAACCAGCCGAAGCGGCACCGTCTACTCCATCAGGGCAGCTGAGTCCTCGTGAGCAGGCACAGAAGCTGCTTGGCATGATGACTGACCAGGAAGTTGTGTCTATCGCAATTCCTGCACTGCTAGGTTACGTACTCGCCAACACCCGTCTGTAAAAGGGGGTTGCGGGGATGACCGATGTCTTTATTGTTGGCCTGCCCCAAAGTGAGCGAAGTCGCGTGGAGAGCAAGTTGCTCAAGCGGCAGATGAAGGCTCACATCATTCCCTGTGGCTGGGGGAATCAAGGGGAATACGTCCTTTTACCGCACCCCAGTTGCGCAATTCATGCTCTCTGGCAGTACTGCGAAACGATCGGTGACGGGTTTAAAGACGCGCGTATTTTCGTCCTTCCGTACGCGCTGCTCCCTGAAAATGTTGCTGATGACATTGTAGAAATGTCGGGGATGGGGGCGAATGTTGTCTGTTTCGAGCAGGAGAAAGATGGCTGGCCATTCCTGAAGCGACATGAGCAGCTGGATCAACCCAAGGCCTCGACCATTACTCGACTGCTGCTTGAGGCGATCGGTGGTGAAGAGAAGCCTGAAAACCCGTCGGCCTATATTGCTGATGCCGTGGCGAGTTGCCCAGGGCTTGTCGTGGTTTCCAATGCCATCGATACATGCGATGACGTCAGCAAGCAGCGATATCGGTTCGTTAGGGATGGTATTGATGCACTGGTGGAGATCATTGGCCTCAAAGGTCGCACCGAAGGCACGATGGAGGAGTTCTTCCGTTCGAGGAAGCTGAACCTTGCGCAGTCTGGCGGCGACAATATTGAGCTTGAGGTGTTTCTGGCGGGCAAGTCGATTCACAAGCAAACGTCCTGCATTCACCTGAAGAAAGGAGACGCCACTACCCCCCAGAACTGCCCTCGGATTTATTACCAGACGGCGGAGCTGACGGTGGGGTACCACGTTTTCCTACTGTATGTGGGGCCGCATCGGGAAGGGGACTTTGAGAAGACCCACTATCTCGATTCGACATGACTTTGAGGGGAGCCCGCATCTCCAGGCCTGTGGAGCGCCCCGAGGGTGGCGTCGCGCATGTTCCGCTGCGCGGGCGCTAGCTCGGGTCGAGCCCTATGTGCCTATCTCAGCTAGTCATAAGTGATGTGCAGTTGTAGAAGGGGTGATCAAGGTCATCAAGGCCCATGTAGTAGGGTATTCCGTCGCAGCTTTCGCTGCCCTGAACGGTAAAATAGGTGGCATTGACTTCAAATTCAGTGGCTAGGCCTAGAGCGACACATTTGCAGTAGTGCTCCTCTAACCCATAGGGGACTGAGTCAAAGCTGGAGATATCAAGCAGGTAGCGGCCCTCGGTGCTGATAATTAGGCGACCTGAAGCAATGAGTGCTCTCACCAGATCCGACGTGTTGTCTGGAAGCCATACCCACGATTTTCCGCCCCCTTCGCCTCGCTCGATTGATTCATCACCTACCGACATGGTGATCGACCTGATGATGCAATCAACCTCATTGTTGATCTCATCTACCCGCGCCTCTGAAATCGAGAAATAGTCTGACAAGTCGATCGAGTGGGCATTAATCAAATCGGAAACGCGGCTGGGATCCTGTATAGCCCCATGCTGTTCCACATCACAGAGCGGTATCACAAAACTGATCATCGACTGGCTGATGATCCCGGCGTCCACCAAGGTCAGGATGTCGTAAACAATTTTCGGCACATCCTCAGTTTCCTGAACCAGTACCCCCATTCCAGTAATGCCCGAGTTTCCCAAGCTCAATCCCGGCATCTCCGCTAGAGTCTCAACCAATTCACCATCTGGTGCGAAGTGGGACTCGTCACCTTGGTAGCACCATCGCCACTCGCGCTCATGTGTCCAGTCAATCGTTCTGACATCGCCGATGCTGTAGGCAACGTAACGGTACTGCTCGCCGATGGGGAGTACATCTGCCTCAAGTACCCTGAAGCAATGGGTGTCTCTGCGCTCTCGGGCGTCTTGGCTAAGACCGTAGATTACCGGGCGGGCGCCGATGCTGAACATCGCCGTCTTTGGGATCATGAAGGCGTAACGGCCAACGTTCTCACCTCTTGCCTGACGTTCGTTGCTGGCCTGGACGAATGCCGACAGGGGCATGTCTGTGAAGCAGACTGCTGGCGACCTGCCATAAATGGTTGGCCGTTCGTTTCGATATGACCAAGTCGCGAAAATCTTGTTATGCCGGAGCGCACATCGCATCAGGAAAAGCGAATCCAGCACGCTGGACTCTACAACGTTGTTAAAGCGCACATGCTCCGGAAAGAGAATGCCTTCAGAGCTGCACTGATCGACGTCCCGGAAAAAATGAATGAGGTAATCGGAAAGGTCGAATCGAATGTTGTTGAGCATGTAGCGTCCCTGCCTTGTGCTGTGGTGGCAGAATCGTACCATGAGGCAATGTTCGCTCCATTGCAGATCCGAACCAGTCTGAAAGAGGGGGCTTGCGATCGGCGCCGCCTTCGTCGATGAGTCTTTATCATCGGGTTGTGCCTTCACCAGCTTCTCTGTGACCATGCAGCCTGCGGATCCCACCTGGGCGACTATGAGAAGGCATCGGAAGCAGATTTTTGATGCCTACTACGCTAAGGCTCCACTCTCCTCACATGAGGTCACGGCGCAATGACTGAACTGTTCACCCTCCCGCTTATACAAGCCATCAGTGACTGGCAGAACGGTGGTGATGTAAAGACTGCCAGGGCCCGAGGACTGGCCTTGGAGCGTGAGTGTGCGGCGCTTCCAAGTGAGTTCAAGGTCGTCTCATTAGCCTGTTTTCGGAGAGTAGCGCTCAAAAAACGAAGCATCTGGGATCTCCTTGGGGAGCAGGCGCTGCCCGAGAAGATTTCCTCCTGGACATTTGACCTCGATCTTGCGAAGCGCTTCAAGAACGGGGTTCCACCCAAGGGGGCGGGCCAGCAAGGCGTTATTTTCGAGAGAGTGCCCCATTCAGAAGAGATTATTGTCAATCTGTGGAAGCTGTTTCGCGACCCGGATTTCAAAGCGGCAGTGAAAAAGCATAAGCGCTCGGTAGATAACTTTCCGCAGGGAATGGGAAGGTACAAGAATACCCAATCTGAGGTCGTCCTCAAGGTCGAAACGCTGTCCCAAGACCATATCTATTCTCTGGGCGGGCACAGCGGATCGCATGAGGAGATCCTTCAGCTACTCATTGCTAAGGTTTACGGAGCTCACGCAACGGCGAGTCAAAAGGATTGGCTAAGGCGGGTGATGTCGGTAGGCCCAAATGTTACGGGCCCTAAGTGGCTGAGCCCAAAAGCGACTCGGATTGTATTGAATAGTGTCGAGCCCGAGATAGCTAATCTAAGGGAGGGTTAGCTGGCTCAGGCAGTCATTACCCAGGCCGTGAAGCAGATTAACTCTCACCTGACCCACCTCGTTGCGACAGCTGATTCTGGCCGGGTGCTGCTGAACGTATGATCGCTGACGAGTGCTCTGAGGGTACCGAGCGAGCAATGGTTGGGCCTAGCTCCCTCCAGCAGCTTTCGCATTCTTCGCTTTAAGGAGTGCAGCCGCTGCGTTCTTCGACTCCTGCTCTGTCGATTTCAAAGTCCTCCAGGCTTCTCGTATTGACTTCGACTGCGCAATGACCGCATTCACTACATCGAGTGTGCTGCTGGCACCGGAAGCCGAGCTGGTGGTATTTGCTCCGCAGGCTGAGTGGAATTCTATGGAGCCTTTCTTGGGGAATTTTACGGTCTCGATATAGCGAGGGTCGGCGACGGTGGCGCTGAATTTCTGCCCTGCTAAAGGGCCGTCGTTAAACAGCACGGTTACGCTCCGGCACGCCGAGTAAAAAATCGTCTCCTGAGATTTCTCACTGGCCCTCTCGGCATAGACAAGGTTGTCCAGCGCTTCGTCTTTAACCGGGCCAAATTCTGCTTCCAGATGAATGGCCTTGGACGCATCGGGCGAGGTTAGTTTAGCGAAGGCTTTACCACCGTTCCGCTTGATCTGGCTATTTCGCAGCAGATCATAGCTATCAATGGAGATTGGCAGCTCTGCGCTTGAGGTCAGTGCGGCGGCACCAAGGATGCCAACCGCTAGCGTTCCCACTGCTTGGATGTATTTGACCCTTTTGTCCTCAACCTCAGTGCCAATACTGGAAAGCAAGTCAGTGTTGTCCAGTTTGGTGACTTTGAGGTGGGTGTCGACCCCGAAGGCGTCGTCTTGGCGCAGGATGAAGCGCGTCTGAGCATCTGGTTCCGATTTCGCCTCAGCGGGCACTGAGGTCACCTGCGGCAAGGTCTGTTTGTCTTTGTCTTTGAAATCGACGACCAACTGGCTCTTGGCGAGCGTGAATTTCGGCAGCCCATCCCAGTCACCTTCGTATCTTGTACCGTTCGCCAAGGGCGCATCATGGGGAGGCGGGGTTTGGTAGAAGGCTTTGGGTTGGGCGGAGCATCCTGCGAGGATGGTCAGGGACAAAAGGGCGGCTGTGCGTATGGTGTGCATGGTTCATCTTTCCTTTAGCGATGCTGAGCACGTTCGGATCGCACAGCCATCGGGGTGGCTAGGTGCCACCAAAACCTAGATCCCCTGACGCGTCTTGTCCAATCGGTGCTCGCGAGCGCATTCGAGGCGAAGATGGTCAGCGCTTAGCTGGCGCTGGACGTGGGTTCAGGCGATGATTGGCACCCCAAAATGTGGAGGTGCTTGGTGTCGATCACTTATCAGGATGTTGTCGAAGCATTCATCGCAGACTTCAAGTGGATGCACCACGCCAGCCACCAGCCTGATGTGCGATGTGACTTCAATGGCGATCCATCAGAGCTCGCCATGATCCTGCCGGTTGCGGGTCATCCGACCCTGAAATTTTCTTACCGCTTTGCAGGTAGCGTCGTGAGCAGCCACACGGACTTGTTCTACTGCTTGATCATCGCCGGCCATGAATTGGCACATTGGGCAAACGCCCATACAAAGCATGTGGACACGGATGACCTAGACAGCAAAGCCATCGAGATGTGGGCCGACTTGTTTGGCACCAGGCTTGTGTTTACTGCAGTAGCAAGATGCCCGAACCTGCGCCCCATTATCAATCGGCTGCGCACCCCAGCCTTCGATGCTGAAGGAGCGGATGCTCTGCTGCCGGCCTATGGCGAAGCGTTGCGCCAGGTTTACGAGCGCGTCTTCGTTCCTGCGGGGTTGACTCCGACTTACCCATCGCCCAATGAGCGTGTGCAGATCTGCGGTGTTGGCGTAACCTCGTTTTTCCACCGCCACCTGGGGAAAGTGCACGAGCGGATGACGGTGGACGCGATTAAGAAGGTCATTCTTGAGCCATTTGCAGATGTGCCCGATCTTTACCTTAAGGACAAAGACTGGCAAGACAGTGCTGAGTTGGCGTACCGCACCATTGAAATTCACCTCGGCCTCAAGCAGGGGCGGCGATCGATCACGCCAGGCATACGTCCAGAATTCAACCAACTGGTGGGTACGAATTATTTGGGCCATGCTGAAAACGAGGTGCACCGCGAGGGTTTGAAAGCTCAGGTTCGAGCGTGGGGCGTTGACGTTTAAACCGAGAAAGACCGAGAGGGCGCGTGCGGTTTCTGTCATTGGCTGTGGACGCCCAGACACGAACCGCTGGCAAAAAACTAAGCTATACGTTCGGTTTTCGGGCTCGTCACCTTACTGTCTGCAAAACCTAAGCTGAAGCTTAGTCTTCATAGGTATGTCCCCATCTCACATTGTTAGGTGGGGAGGCTGTGTTCGGAATACTCCGGTTGAGTTAGCTGGGGCAATTAGCACAACCTAGAGAGCGGGCAGTGTCAGACAACAGCAAGTATGTGTTTTTGCTCGAAATTTTTAGCATGCAGTAGGATGCATTCTTAGGCGCTGGATCGTCAGGGTTGCGAGGCCCCGGTATTGCTGGGCTGGGTGGGTTAATGTAGGATTCTGGCTAGGTAAGCGTTGACCGGATTGTAGGGGTACCTAGGATAAGGATTCGAATCTCTACGCTTCCGCCATATTCAAAGCCCTGATTATTCAGGGCTTTTTGCGTTTTTGGGGTACATGCCCTCGACGCTTTCGCTCGAATCTCTCCGTTCCTTCAGCCTAAAAACCTACGCACGTGGCCTTCTGCGCAACAACTGCGAAATCCAAGCGCCAAGCTGCCCTGTATCCCCTCATCCCCAGCGCTAGGCTCCTTCCTACCTAGAAGCGAACCCGGCAAACCGCTTGTTGAACCCGGCTACCCGTCCTTCAGTTTTGGCCTTACGTTCTTGCCCGGTATACACCGGATGCGACGCGCTTGAGACGTCGAGCGTGACGTAGGGGTAGCGTTCGCCATCGCTGTGAACGTAGGTCTTGTCGGTATCAATGGTGGATCCGACCAACCAGAACGCGTTCGCCGATACGTCATGAAAAAGGACGGGGCGGTAATTGGGGTGAATGCCAGGCTTCATCAGAATCTCCATTTGCAATGATATAAAGTAACAACATAAATGATATCGATTCTGATTTCAACGGGCAAAGCAAAGCCCGCCAAGGCGGGCTAGGGCGGTTCCGTCAGAGGGCGAGCGTTATACTTTTTGCTGTTGCCGGCGCTGGAAACGGGTCACGGCGATCTGCACGGCAGCCGCTACGACGCAAAGCAGGCCGATTTTCCAGCTGCCCTCCAGCCCAAAATGCTCGGAGGCCTTCCCAGCGATGAGTACGCTAAAGAAGATGGCGACAGGCAGGATCAATTTATTCATTAGGGCTTCCAGCAGAGAACGACAAAAGGCGTAAAGGGCATACGGTTCGGGTCATTAGGCTTGGTCAGCCTTGGCGGAATGCACCTTGCGCACGATCACATCGATCCGATGCCAATTCACGGATTCAGAGTCGATGATCATAGGGGATTCCGTTTCACGCAACAGGATAACCTCAAGCCCTTCTGAAAGCCGCCGAACGTCTTCCACGCTTTGAAATGACATCTGCACTTGGCTCGCCCAGCTGTGCCTCAGGCCGAAGAAATGGCCCACGAAGACGCCACCTGGCAGTAGTGCATCGCGCACCTGGCTCCAGAGGTAATCGAATCGGCCAGGGTGGCAAAAAGGCAGGGAAAGGCCGGCGTGGATCAAGTTCGAGGCAGGCAACTCGGTGAGGTGCTCAAAGTCTGCGACTTTCGCGTCGAGCATGCGGGCGTCGCTCGATGAGCACTTGCGGATCGTCCTGGCGATGGCTTCAGGTTCTTTGTCGATTGCCAGAACCTGCCAGCCTGCCTGGATGAGTTGCCAAGCCTCATTGCCGGCGCCGCACCCCAGGTCGACTGCGTGGCGGGGGTATTGATCTTTGACGTGGTCAATCGCGTAACTGAGCAGTGGGGAGGGGGCACGTTTGTCCGTGCGCTCATAGAAAGCGTTCCAGCTCGTCATCGATAAAGCGTCCTGACCAGTCCATTGTTCATCAGGCCATTGAGGGAGTGGCCCTGCATCATCGATGGATATTATCTCGGTAACTCACCCCGCCTGGGTTCGGTGTATTACTGCACGTTACCGAGTACATCCAGCTTGAGTTAACCCCTCACCCTCAGCGCGCCAAATTCAAAGATGGGTACGTATCCACCCGTCAGCCACGTCGCCCATCGTCAACGGTTCGCCGCTCTTGATCCAGGCCATGAAGGCGCGATCAAACTTGAATGCGCTTCCGCACTCATCCGTCAGGAAGCGTCGAACTTTTTGCGTGCTCCGGTAGTGTTTGTCCAGCGGGGTGCTTCTGGTGATCGGCCCTGCGTGCCAGTCAACGCTCATTTCCCTATTCCCGTTCGAAGGCATGAGCAAAGAGCTTACCCGCGCAGACGCTAGAAATCACTCATGCGCTGGCCGCTGGCTGAACAGGGGCTACTGCAAGGTCGGTGGTTTGACCGTGCCCGCCATCTTGCTCAACACCGCCTCTATTCGCGCGATCGACTTCTCAAGGTCATCGGCTTCCTTGTCATAGCCCTCCTTTCTAAATCGATCACGCGACTGTCGCAGGTTGAGCAGGTTTTTTTGCAGTTTCAGGGCCGAGGCGTCGAACGGGTCCATGCTTTTCTCATGCGGTGGGCATCCGTGCCGTTGTAGGAAAATGGGACCGTAGCAGCTCGATTTTGCCGATGAAACTGATGTTTCATACAGGGAAATGCCACTGCTTGGATTTCTCCTACGATGCACGGGTAAAGATCCTACAAACTTCGCATCTGACCGTTTCAAATCGTGTGCTGCAGAAGGTCCTCAACGCCCCAGGCTCAAGGGTTTTGAGCAATTTCGGACGCGCCGTCGCCCGCAGCGGTGTAAAGCAAGGTTACCGAACATTGTGAAACCTTATGTAGCAATTACAGCCCCTGAAGTAGGGGCTGCTGACGCGGGAAACACGCCTGTGACTACAGGTGGTCCGCGTCGATCACTGCTTGAGCGAACGCATCGGGGGCTTCTTGGGGCAGGTTGTGGCCAATGCCGCCACTGATCAGGCGGTACGCGTACTTGCCGGTGAAGCGCTGTGCATAGCTTTCTGCCGGTGGGTGCGGTGCACCGTTGGCATCACCTTCCAAGGTAATGGTCGGCACACTGATGCTGGGGAAGGTGGCCAGTTTCGCTTCCAGTGGGGCGTAGCGGGCCTCGCCCTGTGCCAGCCCCAAGCGCCAGCGGTAGTTGTGCACGGTGATGGCAACCTGATCGGGGTTGTCCAGCGCCTTGGCACTGCGCTCGAAGGTGGTGTCATCGAAGGCCCACTTGGGTGAGGCGGTTTGCCAGATCAGCTTGGCGAACGCATGGCGGTTCTTGTCATAACCGGCTTGGCCGCGCTCGGTTGCGAAGTAGTACTGGTACCACCATTGCAGTTCGGCACTGGGCGGGAGCGGCGCCTTGGCGGCTTCCTGGCTGCTGATCAGGTAGCCACTGACTGACACCAGTGCTTTGACCCGCTCGGGCCACAGGGCCGAGACGATGTCGGCAGTACGGGCGCCCCAGTCGAAACCGGCGAGCACGGCGTGCTGGATGTGAAGGGCGTCCATGAAGGCGATGACGTCGCTGGCCAGGGCCGAGGGCTGGGCATTGCGTAGGGTCTGCGCTGAGAGGAAGCGGGTCTGCCCATAGCCCCGTACGTACGGCACGAGCACGCGGTAGCCTTTTGCGGCGAGCTTCGGTGCCACCGCCTCGAAACTGTGAATGTCGTAGGGCCACCCATGCAGCAAGATGACCACAGGGCCATCGGCTGGGCCTTGCTCGACATAGGCCACATCGAGAACGCCAGCTTCAACGTGCTTGAGTGGGCCGAAGCGCTCCGCTGGGGTGGCCGTTGCCTGAGCCGGTGCTGACGCAGCCGAACAGGCGGCAGTCGCCATCAGGCCAAGGGGAAGAAGGGCACAGGCGAGGAGGTGGCGGATGCGGCGTGTTGGGTGGCTTGAAGGTGTCGAGGGGTGGGCAAGCATCGTGCATCTCCTTGGCAAGGCCACAGGTATGGGTTGATGCAAGCCAGTAAAGAGGACCTCTGTATCAAGGGTATGTCCGATTTAGCTGTAGGAAACGTTCTTGTGTATCAGGTCTCAGTTTGTACACATAAAGATACAACCGTGCCGTCGCAGCGTGTCAGACCGCTTCTGCTACGATCGATAATTTCCCCCAGGCCAAGGAGAGGCCCTATGCATTATGTCGTGATCGAGCGCCACCGCAGCGAATACCCAAGGCCGATTCGTTTTGCCAAAGGGACGCTGCTGGATATCGGCCCGCGCTATGAAGGCGAGCCGGGCTGGCAGGACTGGTACCTGTGTTCATGCCCTGGGCAGGAGCCGGGGTGGGTACCGGCGCAATTGATCGAGCGGTTCAGTGTGGAGAAAGGCAGGGCGCTTGATCACTACTCGGCCCATGAGCTGGATGCCGACCCCGGGCAACTGGTGCAGCAGGTGCGCTCGCTCAATGGCTGGATGTGGTGCCGGCGCCATGACGATGATGAGTTTGGTTGGTTGCCGCTGGCAAAACTGGAGCAATTGAGTTGAGGTGGGTCGCGCCGCTGTGCTGATCACTGGCATCTGATCCGCTTTTTTTCTACAAACCTGCATCTGTAACCGTATCAGCCATGGACCGACAATAGGCACATCCCCGCATCACACTGTAGAGGTTCCGATGGGCAAGCTGACGCTGTTCCTGGGTGGTTTTCTGCTCCTGACCATTCTGATAGGTATTTTGGGCACCATTCCGCCAAGCTGACTTTCACCCGACTCCTCCCTTCGCGGCCCGTCTGATTCGCCAGATGGGCCCACCCGCCTGCGCCCCCGGCTACCCCGTTCATTCACCATGACTGATCAGTGGTACCTGCAAGTAATTCTCAAGTGCGAATGGCTCGTGTAATCTCCCGCCGCCGTCCTGCGGCCCACGTTGATGGGCCGGTCTTTTGCCTTGGAGTCGAAACACACATGGAATGCAAGAAAGGCACTTCAGCCATGCTGGAGTGGCGTAGCCGTTTTCTCGCTGAAGGCACGCTCGATGAGGACGCGTATGACGAGGCACTGCGCAGCGCGGGCGTATTGGAACAGGCGGGTGAGATAAGCACGCTTGAGTGGATCGAGTTGGTCAGGCTGGCCAATACAGCGTTGCTGCATGTGCGATAAGTCGTTCTTTGCGCTGGGAAATCTGTCCACAAAAAACGTGGGTAGGTCTGTGGATAAAATGCTGTAAGCCAAGCCGGAAGCGGGCTCTGTTAAATTGAGCAGAATTTGAACAGTCCTTTTGAGCCGTCGCCGTTAGGCCGACAGGCCGGCGCGGCGCAGGGCCTGCAGCAGCTCACGAACCCGCGCGGGCAACTCGCCGGCCGGGTACAGCGCGTGCATTTGTGGATCTTGGCCGGTGCTTGAAGTCAGACGGTATTGCGGGCACACCCGCACCAGGCGCCCGGCCTTGACCTGGGCTTCGCCCACCCAGGCCGCCAGTCGGGCGATACCGGCCCCGGCCAGTGTGCTGTGGTACACCGCATCGCCAGAACCCAGCCGAAGCCGTGGCGTGGGGCGCAGGCTGGTGATTTGGCCATCTCGGCAGAAATGCCAGGCTTTGAGTATGCGTGGGGCGGTATGCAGAATCAGTGCGTGGTGTTCCAGGTCTTCTGGGTGTTGTGGGTTGCCGGCCCTGGCCAAGTAAGCCGGGCTTGCATACAGATGGCGTTGGTAACCCCACAGCGGATAGCCGATCAGTTCGCTGGATTGCGGAAAAGCGCCGCGCACCACGAAGTCGAACTTGTCCAGCAGCGGGTCCAGGGCGGCATCGCTGTACTGCACGTCCAAGGTCACCTGTGGATGACGCTGGGAAAACTCAGCGAGTACCCGGGGCAACACATGCTCACCCAGCAATTGCGGCACGGCGAAACGGATCCAGCCTTGGGCGCTACCGCTTAGCGCGGCCAACTCGTCGACTGCATCACGTTGCACATCCAGCAAGCGTTCGGCATGGGGGAGCAGGCGCTCGCCGGCTTCGGTCAGGGTCACCGCGTTGGCGTTGCGGTTGAGCAGTTTACTGCCGGCGTTGTCCTCCAGCGTTTGCACCGCTCGGGTTACCGCGCTGGGTGAACGCCCCAGGGCGCGTGCCGCAGCGACGAAGCTGCGCTTGTGGGCGACACTGACGAACGCCTGAATCTCCCGCAGCATGTCCAAGGCCATTGCCTGCTCCTAATTGCAGTTTTCGCAATATGGCATTTCAACACAAGCGCGGCACTTTGATTAGCCTTGCAGCCTGTCTTACTGCCTGGAGCCGCGTCATGATGGATATCGCTGTACTTTCTGTGTTCGCCTTTGCCGCCGGTTTGATCGATGCCGCCGTAGGCGGTGGCGGGCTTATTCAGATACCGGCGCTGTTCAACGTGCTGCCCACCGCGCAACCGGCGGCCTTGCTGGGCACCAACAAACTGGCCTCGGTGTGCGGCACTGCCTTTGCGGCCCGCTCGTTCATCCGCAAGGTCACATTGGACTGGGGGCTGATCGTGCCAGCGGCGCTCAGTGCCTTTGTCATGTCGTTTGCCGGCGCCGCCACGGTATCGCTGGTGCCGCCCAGCGTGATGCGCCCGGCCGTGCTGGTGATGATCGTGCTGATGGCGATCTACACGTTCTGCAAAAAGGACTTCGGCACGCTGCACACGCCCACGCAGATCGGCCGCAAGGAGCAATGCCTGGCGGTGTTGATCGGTGGGGCCATTGGTTTTTACGATGGCCTGTTCGGGCCAGGGACCGGCAGCTTCCTGATCTTTCTGTTTATTCGTTTTTTTGCCCTGGACTTCTTGCACGCCTCGGCTTCGGCCAAGGTAGTGAACATCGCCACCAACCTGGCGGCGCTGGTGTTCTTCGTGCCGTCGGGCAACGTGCTGTATGCCATCGCCTTGCCCATGGCGGCCTGCAACATCCTCGGTGCGTTGACCGGCACCTGGCTGGCGGTGCGCAAGGGCGCAGGTTTCGTGCGCGGGCTGTTCCTGATTTTGCTGTGCGTACTGATTGCCAAGTTGTCCTGGGATTTGCTGGCCGGTTGAGTCAGACCACCTGGCGCTGTGCCTCGGCCTGTTCGACGCGGTTGCGGCCATGCGCCTTGGCCCGGTACAGCGCTTGATCGGCGCGCGCCAGCAGCTCGTCGAGGCTTGGCGCCGGGGTGTCGGCAGCGCAGCCGTCGAGGCCGATGCTCACGGTGATTTGCAGGCGATGGTCGGCGTGCACCACATGCAGGTCCTGAACGGCCCGGCGCAGGCGTTCGGCAGTGAATTTGGCGCGATCTGGCGCAAGGCCTGGGAGGATCACGACGAACTCCTCGCCACCCATGCGCGCGAACAGCTCGCCTTCGTGCAACTGGTCTTGCAGGGTGCGGGCGAACTGGCGCAGTACCTGGTCACCGATTGCGTGGCCATGCGCGTCGTTGATCGCCTTGAAGTGATCGATATCCAGCATCATCAACGTCAGCGGCAGCGCTTGGGCATGTTGCTGGCGGCTGTCGAGCAGTGCATTGGCGCGGCGGGTGAACGCGCTGCGGGTCAGTACCCCGGTCAGGTGGTCGATGGTGGCCTGGTGCGCCAGGCGTGCCATCAGGCTGCGATTGGCCTGGCTGACGCAGGCCACCACCAGCGGCCCGAGTACCAGCATGGCGATGCCCAGGCGCGCCGACATCAGGGTGGTGACCCCGGGTTCGCTCTGCGGCACGCTGAAGTGCATGAGGTTTTGCGCGACTGCGACGATGAGGGTGCTGCCGGCGGTGAGCGTCAGCATCGAGACCAGAAACGGCGGGTAGGTCCAGGCACACCACAGCAGGGCGGCGATCGGGAAGGCAATCGCCCCCGGCCCACCGAAGGCGATGCTGAAGGCCAGCGAGCCAAGCAGCACCAGCAGCGGCGGCAAACGCACTGCCTGGGCGCCACTGCGCACCATCGCCCGCACCGAGGGCGCCGTCAGCAGCACCGGCAGCACCAGTACTCCGGTTGAGAACTGTTCACTGAACCAGGCCAGCCAGGTGGCCTGCAGCGATTGCTCGAACCACGGTGCGGCCATCACCGAGGCCAGGCTCGCGGCAACCATCGCGCCAGCGGCGCATGCGGCGAACACACTGAGTACGCCATGCGGGCTGCGCATGCGTCGGTGCAGGCGCGGCACGCGTGACAACAACTGCCACACGGTGAACACCATGCCGAGGTTGCACAGGTTGAACCACAACGCCGGCTTCCACGCGCTGCCGCACAGCAGGTCGGCGAGCACCATGGCCAGCCACACCAGCATGAAGCCGAGGGCGTTGGCCTGGCGGGGGTAGCGCAACAGCACGCCGACCAATACCGCATTCACTGGCCAGAACAGGGAGAGGGACTCGATGGGGCGTGCCAGGATGCCGCCGAGGGTCAGGGCAAACGTCAGGCAAAGCAACGCGACATAGGGCAACAAGCGCGATTGGGCTGGAAAAACCATGAACTCGACCGGCAAGCGGAAACGAAATCCAGGACAACGGCTTGAAGCACCTGGGGCAATTACGTGTCAGTGTGTTTCGACAGGGTACTTGATGTCAATCTGCCGCGATCCTGCAGGATAATGCCAAATTGCCGGTATCCCCAGTCGATTTCCTTACAAGCCGAAGAACCACGGGACCATCACCACAGTCACCAGCATTACCAGCAAGGTGAATGGCACGCCGACTTTGACGAAATCACCGAACCGGTATTGCCCCGGGCCCAGCACCAGGGTGTTGACCGGTGACGAGACGGGCGTCATGAACGCAGCCGATGCGGCGAGGGCCACGGTCATGGCGAAGGGGTAGGGCGACATGCCCAGTTGCGTGGCCGTGCTGATTGCCACCGGCGCCATCAGCACGGCAGTGGCGGTGTTGGAAATGAACAGGCCGATCACCGCCGTCACGGCAAACAGGCAGGCAAGAATGGCACTGGGGCCGGCCCCGCCCAGCACACTGACCAGCCCGGTCACGGCCAAGTCGATGCCGCCGGTTTTTTGCAGGGCCTGGGCGAACGGCAGCATGCCGACGATCAGTACCAGGCTCTGCCAATGGATTGCCCGGTAGGCGCTGTTCATGTCGATGCACCGGCCTGCGCCCATCAGCAGGCAGCCGATCAGCGCGGCGATCACATTGGGCACCGCGCCGCTGACCATCAGCCCGACCATCACCGCCAGGCTCAACAAGGCCTGCGGCGCACGCGTGCGGGCCGGGGCGACCTGGTCGATCTCGGCGGGCAAGCTCAGCACCAGAAAGTCGTGCGGTTTGCTCTGCAGTTGACGCACGGCTTTCCAGGGCCCGACCACCAGCAGGGTATCGCCCAGGCGCAGCTTTTCTTCCACCAGTTGCTCTTCGATGGCCACCTGATCGCGGCGCAAGCCGACCACGTTGAGGTCGAAACGGGTGCGGAACGCCAGCTCGAGGATGCTCTTGCCGATCAACTGCGAGCCGGGTGGCAGCGACACTTCGGCCATGCCCAGTTCCTGCGACTGATCGATGAAGTAGGCCGCCTTGAAATGCAGCGGCTCCAGTTGCATGGTCTGGCACAGGCTGCGCAGGTCGTCGCGGTTGGCGAACAGGTCGAGCAGCAGCACGTCGCCCTGGTGCAGCACGGTATTGGAGTCGGCGGTGATCACCCGTGTGCTGAATTTGTGCTGGCGCTCGATGCCGATCACGTTGGCGCCGTGCTTTGTACGCAGCTCCAGCTCACCCAGGGTGTGGCCGATCAGCGGTGAATGCGGGCGGATGCGCAGGCGCCGCTCGCGGCCGCTGAGCTTGTAATCCAGTACCAGGTCGAGCAACGTGCGGCGGGTTTCCACCCGGCCGTCCTTGCGCACTTCGCCGTTGAGCCAGTGGCGGGTGAGCAGCATGTAGCCGATGCCCAGCACCAGCACCACCAGGCCGAACGGGGTAAAGCTGAAGAAGTTGAAGCCCTGTTCGCCATGGCGCACCAGTTCGCTGTGCACCACCACGTTGGGCGGCGTGGCCACCAGGCTGAGCATGCCGCTGATCAGGCCGGCAAAGCTCAGCGGCATCATCAGGCGGCTGGGCGAGAGCTTGAGGCGTGCGGCGATGCTCAGCACCACCGGGATGAAGATCGCTACCACTCCCGTAGAACTCATCACCGACCCCAGGCCCGCCACCGCTACCATCAGCAGTACCAGCAAGCGCGCTTCACTGTTGCCGGCGCGTTCGCTCATCCATTCGCCGATGCGGTAGGCAATGCCGGTGCGTACCAGGCCTTCGCCGATCACGAACAGGGCGGCGATCAGTACCACGTTGGGGTCGCTGAAACCGGCCAGCGCCTGCTCCACCGTGAGGATGCCCGATAACGGCAGGGCGAGGATCACCATGAGAGCGACCACGTCCATGCGCGGGCGGTTGATGATGAAGAGGACGACGACGATGGCCAGCAGGCCGAGGACCCAGAGCAGCTCGTGGTTCATGGGGAGGGGGTGTTCCTTCACACAGGGGCACGGTAGACATTAGCAGCCAGTGTGCCAGCTTGGGATGAAGGGTGTGTTGATGTGTTGCAGGGTTTAAGACGCAAAAGGGGCCGCTATGCGGCCCCTGTTTATCGCCTGGATCAGTGACGGTGACGGTGGTGCTTCTTGCCGTTGTTGTCGCCCATGTGGTTACCGATGGCACCACCGGCCGCGCCACCCAGGCCGGCACCAATGGTGGAGCCGGCAGAACCGCCGACTTTGCCACCGAGCAGCGAACCGCCCGCAGAACCCAGGCCACCGCCGATGGCAGCCTCGGTGCGGTTGCCCTTGCGAGCGCCTACCGCACTGCCGGCAGCGCCGCCGACACCGGCGCCGATGGCAGCGCCTGTGCTGCCGCCGATCTGTTGGCCGACAACGTTACCCAGTACACCACCCAGGCCACCGCCAATGGCGGCGGTACCGTCACCGGCGAAAGCGCCCTGGCACAGCAGCAGGCCGAGGGCAAGGGAAGGCAGAGTCAGACGCATGGTACGAACCTCAAAAGGAATCATCAGGTTAAGGTGCCGCGCAGCGGGCGGCGGGTCAGGGTTGCAAAGACGCTTCAGCGGTAGTAGCGGTCACCGCGGTACTGACGGTCGTCATCGTCACGGTCATGCCGATGATGGTGGCCATGGCCACGGTCGCGATCACGCCAGCCATCGTCGTCGTCATGGTAGCGATGGCTGTGGCAGCCAGCAGTCAGCAGGATGGCGGCAATCAGCGAAAAGCTTGCAAGGCGGGTCATCACGATATAGGTCCTTGATCCGCAAAGGTTTACGGGACACTTCCTGAGACTGGGATCGATCCATTTGGTTTCCTGGGCGGGCAAAAAATTGTCCTGCCAGCGATGAGTGGCGTGCTTGCCGGCTGCTGTTCTGTCTCGCTGGGTCATGGCCGAGCCGGCCGTCGGCACCTAGACTGCACGGTAAGCCGCAGCCAAGACGGCAAACTGCCACACGGTGAATCACGATGATCGCCCATACCCCCACGCTGTTCGCCGCGGTCGCCCTGGTAGCGACCATTCTGGCTTTCTGCCTGCTGCTGGTCGGCCGCAGCAACCGCCGCGACAACCTGCTGCTTACCGGCTGCGGGCTGCTGGTGCATGCCTTGGCGTATGTCTGCTACACCGTTTACGCGCAAGCGCCGCTGTGGCTCAGCTATGGCCTGGGCAACAGCTTGCTGTCACTGGCCCTGGCGTTTTATTCGGCCAGCTTGTTCCGGGTGCGTGAGCAAGTGATCCCGTGGCGGCTGATCTTCATCATCCCGGCGTGCATGCTGGTCGGGCTGATGCTGCTGCTCGACACCCTCGAACCACGCATGCTGCTGGCGACGCTGGTGCTGATGTTGCAGTGCTCGATGATCCTGTACTGGGCCAGGCGGTACGTCGAGCGGCCAGGCAGGGCGCACCTGCTGCTGCAGATCGGTGCGCTGATCAGCCTGGTCGGGTTGGGCATGCGCGCCGTGGCGGTGGCCAATGGCACGGCGGTGGAAATGCGCTATGACACCAGCAACCTCAAACAGAGCATTTCGGTGGCGATCGGCACAGTCACGGTGATGATGTATTCCATCGGCCTGGTGTTGATGGCCAAGGAGCGTAGCGAATCGCGCTTGCAGCACTTGGCCTTGCGCGATGTGTTGACCGGCACCTACAACCGCCGGGCGATCCTCGAACGCTTCGGCGTCGAGCTGGACCGCGCCCGCGAGGCGCAGAGCAGCCTGGCCGTGGCCATGATCGATATCGATCATTTCAAGCGGATCAACGACCTGTATGGGCACTTGGCGGGTGACGAGGTGTTGTGCCATTGCGTGCGTCAGTTGCAGCAGCGTTTGCGCCAGGGGGACAGCCTTGGGCGCTATGGCGGGGAGGAATTCCTGCTGTTGTTGCCGGGTGCCGACAGAAGCGGGGCGATGGCCGCGCTGCAGGGCTTGCGGGAAGCGATTGCCAACAGCCCCGCGCGTTTTGCCGGTGATGAGATCGAGCTGCGTTTCAGCGTCGGGCTGTGGTGCGGTGTGCCGGGGCCCAGGGACAGCACCTCCAGCCTGCTGGCGCAGGCGGATGCAGCGCTTTATCAGGCCAAGGCCGCTGGGCGCAACACCGTGCACATGGCGGCCTTGGTGCAGGTCATTTGATTCAGCTGGCCGGGTGGATCGCCAACACTACCCCATTGGTGATCTGCACCAGCACGTAGTGCTCGCCCATGCGTACCCAATGGCTTTCCTTTTCTGGGGTGGGCAGGCCTTTGGCCTTCCAGTCTTTTACCGTCTGATCATCGCGCTTGTATTGGTCGGGGGCCTTGTCACCCACCTTGAGTTCACGGTTGTGGGTTTCTGGCCCCGTAATGCTTTCTTCGGCGGACGGGGCGGCAGAAGCGGCCAACGGCAGGCAGGGCAGGGCGGCGAGCAGCAGGGCGGGTATCAGGTGATGCTTTTTCATCGCGGTTTCCTTGTGACGGCATGTTCCTACTGCGACAGCAGCATGCGCCCGACAATTCACTCGCGGTGCCCGCCAATGCTAGAGTCGCCTTCTTTTTTGCCCTGAGGATTGAACATGCGAGCGATTCTGCCGATGGCCGCAGTACTGATGCTGGTCGGTTGCGCTTCCGCGACCATGGAAACGGCACGTGGCGGCAAGCCGACCGCGCAGCTCGATTCGCACAAGGCGCCAGAATTGGTCGCCCAATGCATTCAGTTCAGCTGGCAGGAAGAGGCGGTGTTCGGGGACGATGCCAGTGGCTACCTGGAGCCGCGCAAACAGGGTGGTTTCACCGTGTATACCCGCGAGGCCGAGGCGTTCGTGGACGTTTATCCGCAGGCGGGTGGGGCGCGGGTCGATTACTACGCGCAAAAAAATGACGGCGTGGCGCTGCAGCGGCGTGCTGCTGCGGCGACGTGCCTGTAATAAATCAGTACGAGCAGACAAGGACGTCAACCATGGACCGATCGCTGCAACTCAACCGCACCAGCTGGGACGAACGCGCCCCCTTGCACGCTGCCTCGAAAGACTATGAGGTCGAGCTGCTGGTCGAACGCCCCGCGCATCTTTCCGAAACCGTTCGTTTCGACTTGCCGCTGCTGGGCGATATCCACGGGCTCAACGCCGTTCACCTGCAGTGCCACATCGGCACCGATACCCTGTCGCTCGCGCGCCTTGGCGCGCAGGTTTGTGGTCTGGATTTTTCCGCGGCTTCGCTGGCGCAGGCGCGGGCGTTGGCCGAACGCTGCGCAGCGCCAATCGCGTATGTGGAGTCAGATGTCTACGCCGCCGACCAGGTGCTGCCAGCGGGGACGTTCGATCTGGTCTACACCGGCATCGGCGCGCTCTGCTGGCTGCCCCGCATCGAGCCGTGGGCGCGCGCTGTGGCGGCCTTGTTGAAACCGGGTGGGCGGCTGTTCCTGCGCGATGGCCACCCGATGCTGATGGCCGTCAATGAAGACCACCAGGACCGCCTGTTGATCGAGTATCCGTACTTCGAGCACGAAACCCCGACGGTGTGGCACACCGACCAGACGTACGTCGAAACCGACCAGCGCCTCGTCCATACCGAGACCCATGAGTGGAACCACGGCCTGGGCGAGGTTATCAGTGCCTTGCTGGCGCACGGGCTGCAACTGACAGGCCTGGTCGAGCACCCGAGCATCCCTTGGGAAGCGCTGCCTGGGCAGATGGACAAGGGCGCCGACGGCGAGTGGCGTTTGCGCCACCAGCCGTCACGCCTGCCCTTGAGCTACACCTTGCAGGCGATCAAGGCCTGATCAGGACAAGTAACCACCGTCGACGTTGAGTGCGGTGCCGGTGGTGTAGCTGGAGGCGTCGCTGGCCAGGTACAGCACCGCGCCGGCCATTTCCTTGGGGTCGGCCACGCGCTTGAGCGGGATTTGCTGCAGGGCGGCGTTGAGGATGGCCTCGTTCTTCACCAGTGCCGAGGCGAACTTGGTATCCGTCAGGCCGGGTAGCAGGGCATTGCAGCGGATGCCGAACGGCGCGCATTCTTTGGCGAAGACCTTGGTCATGTTGATCACCGCAGCCTTGGTCACCGAATAGATGCCTTGGAAGTGCCCAGGCGAAACACCGTTGATCGACGCCACGTTGATGATGCTGCCGCCGCCGTGTTCGCGCATCAGCTTGCCGGCTTCCACCGACATGAAAAAGTAGCCGCGGATATTCACGTCGACGGTCTTCTGGAAGGCGAGCAGGTCGGTGTCCAGCACGTTGCCGAACTGCGGGTTGGTGGCCGCGTTGTTGACCAGGATATCCAGGCGCCCGAACTGTTCGCGTATCCCCGCGAACACCTGCTGGATCTGCTCCATTTCGCCGATATGGCAGGCCACCGCAGTGGCCTTGCCCCCGGCGGCGATGATCGCGTCGGCAACGTGCTGGCAGCCGTCCAGTTTGCGGCTGGAGACAATGACATGGGCGCCCTGCTGCGCCAGCAGATGGGCAATGGCCTCGCCGATGCCGCGGCTGGCGCCGGAAACGAAGGCGATCTTGCCGTCAAGGTCGAACAAGTGGGTCTTGGACATGCTGTTTTCCTTGTTATCTGTCGTCAGAGCGTGGAGGTGCGGGTCACCTGCAAGGCCATCTGCTCCAGCAGCCGGTTCATGTGGATGAACTGGGCGAAGCGTTTGTCCTGAGTTTGGCCGTGGTAGTAGCGGTAGTAGATCTGCTGGACGATGCCGGCGAGGCGGAACAGGCCATAGCAATAGTAGTAATCGAAGTTGTCGAGGCGAATGCCGGCGCGCTCGGCGTAGTAGTCGACGAACTGCCGGCGGGTGAGCATGCCGGGCGCGTTACTGGGTTGGCGGCGCATCAGTTGCATGGGCGCCGGGTCTGCTGCCTCGATCCAGTAGGCCAGGCTGTTGCCCAGGTCCATCAGCGGGTCACCGAGGGTGGCCATCTCCCAATCCAGCACACCGATGATGCGCATCGGGTTGTCGGCGTCGAGTATCACGTTATCGAAGCGGTAGTCGTTGTGGACGATGCCGGGGCGTGGGTGGTCGGCGGGCATCTTGTCGTGCAACCAGGCAATCACGTGCTCCCAGCGCGGAGCATCATCGGTGATGGCTTTGTCGTAGCGGCTGGTCCACCCCTCGATCTGGCGTTGCACATAGCCTTCCGGCTTGCCCAGGTCGGCCAGGCCGCAGGCTTGGTAGTCGACCTGATGCAGCTCGACCAGGCGGTCGATGAAGCTTTTGCACAAGGCTTCGGTGCTGGCTGCGTCGAGCTTGAGTTCAGCCGGGATGTCCGAGCGCAGGATGATGCCGTTGACCCGCTCCATCACATAGAACTCGCCGCCGATCAGGGTCTCGTCGGTGCAGTGCACGTACGCCTTGGGGCAGTAAGGGAAGCCACTGTTGAGCTGATTAAGGATGCGAAATTCACGGCCCATGTCGTGGGCCGACTTGGCCTTCTGCCCGAATGGCGGGCGGCGCAGCACGAACTCTCGGCCCGGGTAGGTGACCAGGTAGGTGAGGTTGGAGGCGCCGCCGGGGAACTGGCTGATGCTCGGCAAGCCTTCGAGGCCGGGAATATGGGCCTTGAGATAAGGGTCGATGACGGCCGCGTCGAGTTCTTCGCCGGGGCGGACCTGGGTGGACTGATCGGTGAGCGTCATGCGTTTTCCTTATTTTCGTTCGCAACAACTATTGGCTAATCTAATGGCCTGCCGGCGTTGGAACAAGCGTGCCAGCCGTCATATAGGTGAGGGTGTTGCTGATGGATCAATCGCCTTGATGTGATCGGGCAAAAAAAAACCGAAGCCGGTCAGGCTTCGGTTTTTTGATCAATCGGCGTGCCCATCACTCAGGACGGGAACAGCTCGCTGAGCTTCATCGACAGCATCATGTCGCCCTCGACGCGCAGCTTGCCGCCCATGAAGGCCTGCATGCCGTCGGTCTCGCCACTGACGATACCCTTGAGGGTCTCGCTGTCCAGTACCAGGGTGCAGTTGGCGTCTGGGTTTTCGCCTTCTTGGATGTCACACGTACCGTCCTTGATGATCAGGGCGTACTTTTTGTCTTCGTCGGTGATGTCGAAGCCGAACACCAGGTCCAGGCCTGCGGCAGCGGCTGGATTGAACTTTGCTTTCATCGCTTCGACGGCTTTAGCTACATCGCTCATGGCGTAATCCTTATTAAGTTATATTCGCGTCCGCAGGGACACAACAAGCCGGGCTCATCGGTAGGTGACAAGCTCCGGCGCCCTCAACAGCTGCACGTGGGCTTGGCTGTTGAAGGAGGCCAGTGCCACGTCGCGGCCCCGAAACTTCAGTTGGCTGAGCGACGTGTTGATGATCTGCCAGTTCAGCGCGAAGGCTTGGCTGGGGGTAATGCCGGTAACCAGATGGAGCAGGGCCGCAATGGTGCCGCCGGAGGTGAAGATGGCAATGTTGTCGCCACTGCCCGCGCCTTCGAGCACACGCTGCAGGCCACGCTGGACGCGCGCGGTGAAGGCCTGCCAGGTCTCCAGGCCATCGTCGGCAGAATGATCGCCAGCGTGCCAGCGCTGCACCATCAGCGCGAACAGGCGCTGGAATTCGCTGCGGTGCTGCGCGCCATTGCGCAGGATGTGCAGGGCATCGGGTTCTTGCGCCAGCAGGCCGGGCAGCAGGGCGCGGATCACGCCATCGGCATCGAACTCATTGAACGCCGCATCGGTCTCAACAGCCGGAACCGGGCAGCCTGTGGCGTGCAAGGCCTCCAGGGTCAGGCGTGCGGTGTCCTGCTGGCGGCGCAGGTCGCCGGCCACGCAACGATCCAGCTGCACATCGAGGAGTGCCAGGTGTTCACCCAGGGCTTGGCTCTGACGCACACCGATGGTCGAGAGGACGTCGTAGTCCTCGGCACCGAAGGAGGCTTGGCCATGTCGGATCAGGTAGAGGTTGCCCACGGAGGTATCCGGCCTGTTGGAGGTTGCTGCGAGGTTAGGATGTGCCACACAGGCTGTCAACGAAAAAACATACAAGCGTTTGAAAAGGTTGTTTGAACTGTGTTGCCAGCGTTTACACCGGCTGGCAGCGCCTCAGGCGCACCGGTATGCTTGCAGCAGTTACGCGCCGAACTGGCGCTGGTCTATGAAGGAGTCAACGTGGAGTTTCTTGCCGAATACGCAAGCTTTCTCGCCAAAACCGCCACCTTGGTGATTGCCATCCTGGTAGTGCTGTCGGCCATCGCCGGTTTGCGCGGTAAAGGGCGGCGCAAACCGGGCGGGCAATTGCAGGTCACCCGCCTCAACGAGTTCTATAAAGAGCTGCGTGAGCGCTTGGAGTCGGGCCTGCTCGACAAGGCCCAGCTGAAGGCCCTGCGCAAGCAGCAGGCCAAGGCGGAAAAACAGCAGAAAAAAGGCAAGGCCGAAGAAAAGGGCCGGGTCTTCGTGCTCGATTTCGATGGCGACATCAAGGCCTCGGCCACCGAGAGCCTGCGCAACGAAATCACCGCGCTGCTGACCCTCGCCACCCCGCAGGACGAAGTAGTGCTGCGCCTGGAGAGTGGCGGTGGCCTGGTACACAGCTACGGCCTGGCGGCTTCGCAGCTGGCGCGTATTCGCCAGGCGGGCATTCCGCTGACCGTGTGCATCGACAAGGTGGCGGCCAGCGGCGGTTACATGATGGCCTGCATTGGCGAGAAGATCGTCAGCGCGCCATTTGCCGTGCTGGGTTCGATTGGTGTGGTGGCGCAACTGCCTAACGTCAATCGCCTGTTGAAGAAGCATGACATCGACTTCGAAGTGCTCACGGCGGGCGAATACAAGCGCACCCTCACCGTATTCGGCGAAAACACCGAGAAGGGCAGGGAGAAGTTCCAGGAAGACCTGGACATCACTCACCAGCTGTTCAAGGACTTTGTCTCGCGCTATCGCCCGCAGTTGCACATCGACGAAGTGGCCACCGGCGAAGTCTGGCTGGGCGTGGCGGCTCTCAACCGCAAGCTGGTTGACGAGCTGCAGACCAGCGACGAGTACCTCAGCGACCGCGCTCGCAACGCCAACCTGTTCCACCTGCACTACGCCGAACGCAAGAGCCTGCAGGAGCGTATCGGCATGGCTGCCAGCGGCACGGTGGAGAACACCGTGGTGGGGCTTTGGAGCAAACTCGGCCGCTTGCGCTAACACCTTGAACCCCTTGAAATTTTTTTACGTTCAGGGGGTTGCAAGGTTCGATGATTGAAGACATAATGGCGCCCATCGAAACGCAGCGAACTTTGAAAAAGGTTCAGTGTTTCAAGGAGATAGCAAAGCGCAAGCAGCTAGATCCGACTTTGAGGCCGAGTAGCAAAGTGGTTATGCTCCGGATTGCAAATCCGTCTACGCCGGTTCGATTCCGACCTCGGCCTCCATTATTCGAAAGCCCCGCAGATTAACGTCTGCGGGGTTTTTCTTTATGGGGCGGAAAATATAGAAGCCCCTTGAGGCATGACGCCTAGGCTCAGCACATGTTGGGTTTTTCCGTTTTTAGCGACAGGGTTGTTTTTTAAGGTGTACCGACTGTTGCGATTCACAAAAAAGAAACTCTCCAGAGCGCTGCGAAAGTGGTTCGTCTACCTCGCTATTGCAGGTGTCGCGGGCAATTCCAGCCGAGTGTTCGACCACCTTTCCCTGTGGAAACCCTGGCGTTTAGCTAAGGGCGTTGCCGCGTACCTCATTGCCTTTTGATGGCGTTTCATACTGAACGGGCTTCAGCAGCATGAAGCGGTATGCCAGGGTGCAAATTTATAAGTAGCGCTTGCGACCCTAGAGGAGTATTGATGGCTTCCCGGCGCAATGTCGGAGGGAGTCACCTCAATGGATCGCAAGCCAAGCAATCAGGAAGTCGCTGTGGCGATCGGCATTAGCGAAGCGGAAGTCATTCGGTACAGAAGCGAGACGTTGTTGCTCGGCGATGGGTCATGGCTCATCCACTTCACATTCTTGATGCCCAAAGAGCTTCGGTTCGGCCTGACCGGGAGCTTTACCCACATCTTGAAAGCGGCGCCGCCGGCCGGCGACCGGCGAGTGGAGGCCCTGTAACGGCAGGCACCGGTGGCAAGGGCAGGGGATTTCGCCCATTCTGTGGCCGATGCAGCGTATAGTGACAAACGAGTTGCTGCATTTCAGTGACTCCTCTATCGAGGTTCAGTCATGAATGCCTCCCACCAGTCCCCCACGCACAAAGCCCACCTGCGGCTAGACGAGCAGATCAAAGCATTCCTTTCAAAAGGCGGAGCCATCCAGGAAGTGGCGTCTGGCATTGGTGCATCCGATCGTGTTGGCCCCAAGCTGCCATCGGCGAGGTGGCCCAGCTCCAAAGTCGTCAGATAAGGCGAATGGGGTCGCACAGCGACCCCAATGACGGCTGAAGAAGCGTTATTGAGGTGGATAGTGTGCCAAGTCCGCTTCCAGCTTTTCAGCGTCGCCTACCCGCTTGCGCACTTCGGCGTAAAACTGCTGGCTTTGGTTCTGAAACCGAATGTAGTCGCGGTCGCACGCTTCTTGCGCGGCCGTGAGTTCGTGGCCGGCAAGCCCCTGGGTGGATTGGCGTGACAGGATGTAGGCCTGCCAACAGTTCTCTACTTTGAGCAACCCGCGAGCGAACGCTTTTGTCTCGATTGTCGCCATTGGAGCACCCTCTTTGCGCCGAAAGTCGGCGCGTCGGTGTGGATCGCCAGAGCGACGATAGGCAATGTGTGGAAAAGCCGAATACCCAAGTATTGGATAGTGGAGCTTAGTGCGTTTTGAAGGTTGCGCTCGTTGGTCAGCCGGTCGGGCGATGCAATAGAAAAGAAAAGCCCGCCTACAAGGGGCGGGCTAAAAGAACGTACGGAGCAAGGTCAGTGTGCCGCCCCTATTGTCGGTAATACGTGAAGAGGGGGTCATGAGGCTGTCGTTTGGTGTGGGTAGGTTTCAATTCTGGGGGGGATGTGGGCTGCGAAGTGTATGGCGTTGGAGTTTTTGCGCTTATAAGATCGAGCGCCGCTCGGGCGGCGCTCGATCTCAAAGGCGCTAGAACTCTCAAGCCAGGCCCTTCGCCCCACTATCAAAAATCACCACCCAAAAAAAGCCCGCCATGAAAAGGCGGGCAAATAACGTTTGAAGGGAGAGCCTGCAGACTGCGCCCGCTCCGTTAACTCAGCATTAAGCCGCAACCCATTGACCTCGCCTCCTGTTCAGCCTATACAGGCCTCCCGCCATTCCAGGAGCCCGCCCCGCATGCGCGACGAAGACGATCTGCACGAGCCCGAGCATGATCACCTGCTCGACCACGAATTCCTTTACGACGGCATCGACCCCGAGGCAGACGCCCAAGGCGCCGAAGACCCTGTCGAGGAGGATGAGGAAACGCTGGATGACCTCGATGATGAGGAACGTGATCATCCAGCCTGGTTCGACGACTGCGAAGACGCGTGAGTCAGCGACGCTCCAGCGAGAAGCGGCCGGGGCCACTCACGGCCAGCAACAGCAAGCCGCCAATGATGCTCAGGTTTTTCAGGAACTGGGTCATGTTGGCGCTGCGCTCGGGGTCGACCATGTTCCAGAACGGGTGGCCGATCAATGCGGTGCCCAGCACGAACAGTGCAAACAGGAAGGCCAGTGGGCGCGTGTAGAGCCCCAGAATCAGCACGATGCCGACGAAAAACTCCATGATCACCGCAACGGCCGCGGCGATCGTAGGGGCGGGGGCGCCGAGGGAGGTCATGTAGCTGACCGTGCCATCAAAGCCGGTCAACTTGGCCCACCCGGACACAACAAACAGAATCATCAGCAGAATGCGGGCAACCAGGATGATGAAGTCGCGTTGACCATCGAACAGGGAGTAGCGCATGGCGGCATACCAGTGGACGGGGACAAGCTCCACTCTAGCAGTTGCACCGGGGATTTCCGCTGGGCAGCAAAAAGGCGCCACCAGGGCGCCTTTTCGAAGGAATTTGGTGCGAGTGGCGGGACTCGAACCCGCAAGGCTCACGCCGACAGATTTTAAGTCTGCTGTGTATACCAATTCCACCACACTCGCACTTGAATGGGCCTTGACGACCGACGGGCTTCTAAGCAGATGCATCTAAGTAGAAAGCGCGTTGCATTCAAGCGCGCTTTATAACCCATTGTTATAGTTGCGTCAACCGCAGCACCTATGATCAAGGGAAGACAGCCCTCACCCGTGGCCGCACTGCCTGTACTCGTCGACCGAGAACGCTGACAATCAGTTGCCACAAGGGCGGCTGCAGAGGACACTCCTGATCACGCCCAATTCCTCCCCGCTGTGCCTGTGGAGTTTGCATGGTTTCAGCTGACTGTCTCGAACACCCTGTCATGCCCGCGCACCGCTACGAACAGCTGGTTCAGTCGGTGGTGGACTACGCCATCTACATGCTCGACCCGACGGGGCATGTGGTGTCGTGGAACGCTGGCGCCGAACGCATCAAGGGCTACCGGGCCGATGAAGTGATCGGCCAGCATTTCTCGTTGTTCTTCACCCCCCAAGATTGCGCGCAAGGGCGCCCCGAGCGCTTGCTGCGCCAGGCGCTCGAGCAAGGCGTGGCGCAGGATGAGGGGTGGCGCGTGCGCAAGGACGGCTCGCAATTCTGGGCGCTGGCTGCGCTGGATGTGATTCGCGATGACCTTGGGCAGATCATTGGCCTGGCCAAGGTCACCCGAGACATTACCGACCGGCGCGAATCGGCACTGCAGCTCGACGCTGTGCGTGCGCAGCTGTTCCAGGCGCAGAAGCTCGAAGCGCTCGGCCAGCTGACCGGTGGGCTGGCGCATGATTTCAACAACATGCTCACGATCATCCTGAGTTCCGCCCGGCTGGCCCTGGCCTCCCACGACCCGGAGCGCATCCAGCGCATGTTGCATCACATCGTCGAGGCCGGCGAACGGGGCACCGAACTGACCCAGCAACTGCTCAGCTTTGCCCGCCACCGCAAACTGTATGTCGCGCGCATCGCACCCCTGGAATTGATCGCTGCCACGCGTGGCTTGCTCGAGCATTCGCTGACAAGTGAAATCGACCTGCAACACCATTTGCCCGCGAGTCTGCCCGCCATCGAAGTGGATGCCGGGCAGTTGCAGATGGTGCTGCTCAATTTGCTGTTCAATGCCCGTGACGCCATCGAGGGTAAAGGCAGCATTGGCCTGGCGGTCGATGTTGTTGAACTGGCCGGGGACGTGGAAGGGTTGCGGGGCCGTTATGTGTGCTTCGAGGTGCAGGACAGCGGCAGCGGGATTACTCCCGACGTACTGCCACGTATCTTCGAGCCGTTTTTCACCACCAAGGCCTTCGGCAAGGGCACCGGCCTTGGCCTGAGCCAGGTTTATGGCTTTGCCAAGCAGAGCAATGGCGCCATCAGCGTCGATAGCGTACCTGGCCAAGGCACGTGCATGCGTCTCTATTTGCCCGCGTGTGACCCATAAGCGGATCGCCAACCTACAGGTACACACCATGGCACAAGCACTCAAGCGGCTGGTGACGGGGATCGAAGGGCTCGATGCCCTGCTCAAGGGCGGGCTGGTAGCGGGCGCGTCCTACATCATTCAAGGCCCGCCTGGCGCGGGCAAAACCATCCTCGCCAATCAGTTGGCCTGTGGCCACGTACAGGGTGGCGGCAGGGTGTTGGTGGCGACGTTGCTCAGTGAATCGCACGAGCGGCTGTTCCAATACCTTGGGACGCTGGCGTTTTTTGATCCGACCCTGGTGGGCGACCAGATTCAATTTGTCAGTGCCTTCGATACCCTGGAGCAGGAAGGGCTCGATGCCGTGGTCAAGCTGCTGCGCCAGGAAATCAACCGGCAGCAGGCCAGCCTGCTGATCGTCGATGGGGTGCTCAATGCCCGCGTGCGCGCCGAAACGAGCTTGGACACCAAGAAATTCGTCTCGGAACTGCAAGGCCACGCGGCCTTTGCCGGCTGCACCCTGCTGTTGTTGACCAGCGCCCGGCTGGACGAGGGCAGCCCGGAGCACACCATGGTCGATGGCGTGCTCGAACTGGGCGAGCAACTGGTGGGCAGCCGTGCCGTGCGCCATATTCAACTGCGCAAGACGCGTGGTAGCGCAGCCCTGTCGGGGCGCCATGAATGCTTGATCGATGAAGCGGGCATGCATGTTTTTCCACGTCTGGAATCGCTGTTCAGCCACCCCAGCCACCTGGGCAACGCCAGCCTGAGCCGTGTTTCTTCGGGCATTCCGAGCCTGGATGAAATGCTCGACGGCGGGCTGGCCACAGGCTCGGTCAGCCTCATCATGGGGCCCTCCGGTATCGGCAAGACGTCCCTGGGCCTGGCCTTCCTTAGCGCGTGCACGAAAGAAGCCCCTGGTGTGCATTTTGGCTTCTACGAAACGCCCGAACGCCTGCGCCTCAAGGCGGCATCGCTGGGCTACGATTTTGCCGCACTGGAACGCGAAGGTGCGCTGCAGCTGTGCTGGCAGCCCACCACGGAGGGTTTGCTGGACCAGGTTGGTGCGCGCTTACTGGCGCGTGTAGAGGCCCAAGGCAGCAAGCGTGTGGTGATCGACAGCCTGGGCGCCTTCAGCCGTTTGGCAATTGACCCGACTCGGCTCAACGCGTTTTTCCGCGCCTTGACCGGCGAGTTGCGGGCGCGAGACGTCAGTGTGCTGCTGACCTGGGAGATGCGTGACATGTTTGGGTCGGAAATCATGGCCCCGGCACCGGACCTGTCGAGCATCGTCGACAACTTGATGCTGATGCGTTTCGTCGAACTGGATTCCCAGCTGCGGCGCATGCTGTCGGTTCTCAAGGTGCGTGACAGCCACCATGACCCCGCGCTGCACGAGCTGTTGCTCGGCCCGCAGGGCATTACCTTGCGCAAGGCCTTCGAGGGCGCCAGCGGCGTGCTCTCGGGGACGCCGGTGCAGCAAGGCGGCGGGTGACGGGGCGGCTGATGAACACCATTCTGATCGTCGATGACGAATACCTGATCGCCGACATCCTCGGCTTTGCCCTGGAGGATGAAGGTTATCTGGTGGAAAAGGCGAGCAATGGCCTGAAGGCGCTGGAAGCACTGAAGGAAAAACGCGTCGAGCTGGTGATCACCGACTACATGATGCCGTTGCTCAATGGTGAAGAGCTGGCACGCAGGATGCGCGATGAGCTGCAGCTAAGCGACTTGCCGGTCATCCTCATGAGCGGCGCGCAGGCCAGCCAAGGATGCCCGGAGCTGTTCGCCGCGGTGTTCGACAAGCCCTTCGATATGGACAGGATGATCGCCAAGGTGCGCGAACTGCTGGGCACCTGAGGCGCAGGTCGATCAAGCGCGTCCGTGCGGCTTGAGGCAGTGCTGCTCAGTGCGAGTCGTCGTGTTTTTCCGGGGCTGGGTTGCCAGCCTGGATACGCTTGAAGATCTCTTCGCGGTGCACCTGAACATCTTTCGGTGCATCGATGCCAATCCTCACCTGCATCCCTTTGACGCCCAGAATGGTGACTTTGATGTCATCGTTGATGACGATGCTTTCGCCAACCTTACGGGTGAGTATCAGCATGTAGTTCTCCTTGGTAATGTTGAAATCCGTCGGGCTAATTGCCGCGGCGGTGGGAGCCAGTCCCTCTTCCTTCTCATTAAAGACGCTTTCGGCGGATAGGAATTCCCCGACAGACAAATTCTGTTGCGTATCTTCAGGTGCAGGCGCCGGTAACTGCCGCAAGCAGTGTCCCGGCGAAGGTGCTCGGTGGCAAGAATAGGGGGGTTCAGCCCGGATGGGAAATTTCTCTGCATCATGGCCTAAATAGACAGTGTCAATGATCGTCCTGTTCCTCCAGCGCCTGTAGAAATAACAACAGCGCCACTTCTTCTGGATCTAGGCCTTTGCGATTACGTTTGCGGGGCAAGCTGGCCAGGCGGCCAAGGGCAAAGTGTTCCAGCACGGCCGGGTGGATGTAGCAGCGCCGGCATACCGCCGGGGTGTTGCCCAGGCGCGTGGCGACCTGCTTGACGATGGCAGCGACCTGGCGTTTCGCTTCGGTTTCCGGCTCCCAGGCCAGCGGCCTGAGCAGGTTTAGCGCAAGGCTGCTGCCAGCCCAGGTGCGGTAGTCTTTGGCGGTAAAGTCAGCGCCAGTGAGCGCCTGCAAGAACTGGTTGATATCGCTGGAACCGATGCTGTGGCGTTCGCCCTCTTCGTCGAGGTACTGGAACAGCGCTTGGCCCGGCAGCTCCATGCAGCGCTTGAGCAGGTTGGCCAGGCGCCTGTCGTGCAGGGTGACATCGTGCTCGACGCCGCGCTTGCCACGGAACTGGAAGCGGATGGTGCCGCCTTGCACCTTGACGTGACGGTTGCGCAGCGTGGTCAACCCGTATGACTGGTTGTCACGCAGGTAACGCTGGTTGCCGATCCGGATCAGGGTGTGGTCCAGCAGGCTGACGACCAGTGCCATCACCTTTTCCCGGTCCAGGCCCGGTCTGGCCAGGTGGGTCTCCAGTTGCGAGCGCAATTTCGGCAGTGCCTGGGCAAATGCCAACATGCGCCCGTATTTGTGCTGGTCGCGCAGTTCGCGCCATTGCTCATGGTAGCGGTACTGCTTGCGGCCACGGGCGTCGCGGCCGGTGGCTTGCAGATGGCCTTGCGGGTCGGCGCAGATCCACACATCGCTATAGGCCGGGGGGATCACCAGTGCGGCAATGCGTGCGAGGGTGTCGGCGTCGCGAACCCGCTGCCCCTCGGTGTCCAGGTAGATGAAGCGGTCGCGCCAGCGCCGTCGGCTCAAGCCAGGTTGGCTGTCGTCAACGTAATGCAGGGTGCGGGGCAGGGGGCAGTCGAGCATTGGCGGCAGGCCTCGATCAGGTCTCTGATCAATGGACAACGGCCGCGTCAGGGTTGCTCAGCCCAATAAAGCCACCGACTTGATCTGCGCGATCAGAGCCTGGCCTGGGTGCAGGCCGAGCTGGTCTGCCGAGAAGCGGGTGATGCGCGCCAGCAAGGCATTGCCCCCGGCATCCAGGCTCACCAGCACATGGGCCGGATTGTCAGCCGGGCAGCTTTCGCGCACCTGCACCGGCAACCGGTTGAGAATGCTGGAGGCGCTGTCCGCCGTCAGGGCCAGGCTCACGTCGCGCGCCTGCACCTTTACCCGCAGGGTGCTGCCCATGACGTGAGCGGGGTGGGCGATGCGCAGTATCGGCGCGCCGCTGCCGGGCAGGCGCAGATCGAGCAGGTCGTAATGGGGGTCATGCCCGACTACCAGGCCTTCGAACACTACCCCGGCATCTTCGCCCTGGGCCAGCGACAGGTCCAGGCGTGCAAGCGTTTCGCCAATCGGGCCGCTGGCCACGGCCTGGCCTTGCTCCAGCAGCACCAGGTGGTCGGCAAGGCGCGCTACTTCGTCCTGGGCATGGCTGACATACACCAGCGGAATATCCAGCTCGTGATGCAGGCGCTCCAGGTACGGCAGGATTTCGCGCTTGCGCGGCCCATCGAGGGCAGCCAACGGCTCGTCCATCAACAACAGCCGTGGGCTGCTCAGCAGCGCGCGGGCGATACCGACCCGCTGCGCCTCACCGCCGGACAACGTGGCGGGCCGACGTGCGAGCAGGTGGCCGATGCCCAGCAACTGGCACGCCTGTTCAAGGCTGACCTTGCGCTCACTGGGCGCAACCCGGCGCCAGCCAAACTCCAAGTTGCCGCGCACCGACAAGTGCGGGAACAGGCTGGCTTCCTGGAATACATAGCCCACCGGGCGCAGGTGAGGCGCTTGAAAATAGCCGCGGCTGCTGTCTTCCCAGACCTCGCCGTTTACTTCGATGTAGGCGCTGGCGGCGCGCTCCAGCCCTGCCAGGCAGCGCAGGCAGGAGGTTTTACCAGACCCGGAATGGCCGAACAGCGCGCTGATCCCGCGCCCTGGCAGTTGCAGGTCGACATCCAGGGTAAAGTCGTCGCGCGCCAGTTTCAGGCGCGCCACAATCGATGCAGTCATTTCAGCTCCAGCCAGCTTTGCCGCGGCGCCCAGCGTATAGCAGGAGCAGCACCAGGAACGAGAACACCAGCATGGCACCGGCCAGCCAGTGGGCTTGCGCATACTCCATGGCCTCGACGTGATCGAAGATCTGCACCGAAACCACGCGGGTTTTGTCGGGGATATTGCCACCGATCATCAGCACCACGCCGAACTCGCCCACGGTATGGGCAAAGCCCAGGATGCTGGCGGTGATGAACCCGGGGCGGGCCAGCGGCAGCACCACATGGACGAAGGTGTCCCATGGGCTGGCGCGCAGGGTGGCAGCGACTTCCAGCGGCCGTTGGCCGATGGCGCCAAAGGCGTTTTGCAAGGGCTGCACCACAAAGGGCATGGAGTAAATCACCGAGCCGATCACTAACCCGCTGAAGCTGAATACCACGCTGCCCAGGCCCAATGCCTGAGTGGCCTGGCCGAGCCAGCCATGGGGCCCGAGCGCGAGCAGCAGGTAAAAGCCGATGACCGTCGGTGGTAGCACCAGCGGCAGGGCCACCACCGCGCCCACCGGCCCACGCAGCCAAGAGCGCGTGCGCGCTAGCCACCAGGCGATGGGCGTGCCGACGATCAGCAGGATCAAGGTGGTCAGGCCGGCCAGTTTGATGGTCAGCCAGATGGCACCCAGGTCACTGGCGTCCAGTGGCATCAGAGCTCATAACCGTAGGATTTGATTACTGCGGCAGCTTTCGGGCCTTTCAGGTATTCGACCAGCGCCTTGGCAGCGGCACTGTCCTTGCCTTTGTTGAGGATCACAGCGTCCTGGCGGATCGGGTCGTGCAGGTTGGACGGTACGATCCAGGCCGAGCCGCTGGTGACTTTGCCGTCCTTATAGATCTGCGACAGCGCGACGAAGCCGAGCTCGGCATTGCCGGTGGACACGAACTGGAAGGCCTGGGTGATGTTCTGCCCTTCGACGATCTTGCCCTTGGTGGCCTCGGTCAGTTTCAGCTTGTCGAGCACCTGGGTCGCAGCCAGGCCGTAGGGGGCGGCTTTAGGGTTGGCGATGGACAGGTGCTTGTACGTGTTCTGCTTCAGCACGTCCCCCTTGGCATCCACGTAACCTTCTTTCGCCGACCACAGGGCCAGGGTGCCGATGGCGTAGGTGAAGCGCGAACCTGGGACGATTTCCTTTTCCTGCTCGAGCTTGGCCGGGGTGCTGTCGTCGGCGGCGAGGAACACTTCGAACGGCGCGCCATTCTTGATCTGGGCGTAGAACTGCCCGGTAGCACCATAGGCGGCGACCAGCGTGTGGCCGGTGTCCTTTTCAAAGTCTTTGGCAATGGCCTGGATGGGGGCTGTGAAGTTCGCTGCGACCGCGACCTGGACTTCGTCGGCCCAGGCAGTGTTAAGGCAAATCAGGCTGGCCAGGGCAGTGGCGGCCAGGTGGAGTGGGCGGATACGCATGAAGACAGCTCCTTAGGTTATCGTTATAGCGTGAACTATATAGCGATAGGCCATTGGCCGGGAAGGGGGCTGGACGACGACGGCGATAATGGCCTGCAAGTGCTGTTCAGCGCGATAGCGTTTGCAGTGCCTTGCTAGCAATTTCCTGGGTCAGCTCAGCTGCCGGCATATGCCTGCCCAAGCGCAGCGCCTGGCCCGACCACAGGTTGCTAAAATCGCTGTTGCCTTGCGGGTCGGTGATTGCACGCAGTGGCATCAGCGCGCCACCTGCCAGCGGGAAGCGCGGTGCCAGGTCGCTCATCGGCCCCAGCTCACGCATGATGCGGTTGTTGATGCCCCGCGCTGGGCGGCCGGTGAACAGGTTGGTCAGGGCCGTGTCGCTGGCGGGCGCCGTGTCCAGCGCGCGGCGGTGGGCCGCAGACACCTTGGCCTCGGGGCAGAACAGGTAGGCCGTGCCGATCTGCACGGCCGAGGCGCCCAACGCAAGGGCCGCGACCAGGCCACGGTGGTCGCCGATGCCCCCGGCTGCAATCACCGGCAGCGTGACCGCGTCGACGATCTGCGGCACCAGGGCGAAGGTGCCAATCTGGCTGGTGATGTCTTCGCTGAGGAACATGCCGCGATGGCCACCCGCTTCATAGCCCATGGCGATGATCGCGTCGCAGCCGTTGCGCTCCAGCCACAGCGCTTCTTCCACCGTGGTAGCACTGGACAGCACCTTGGCACCACTCGCCTTGACCCGTTGCAGCAGGTGGGGCTCGGGCAGGCCAAAGTGAAAGCTCACCACTTCAGGGCGCAACTGCTCGACCAACTGGCAGCTTTGCTCATCGAACGGCGCGCGGTTGGAGACCGGGGTAGGGGCGTCGAAATCGGCACCCACCTCGTTGTAGTAAGGCGTGAGTGCCTGCTTCCAGCGCGCGTCTCGGTTCGCGTCGGGCGGTGGTGGCTGGTGGCAGAAGAAGTTCAGGTTCAGCGGCTGCGCAGGGCAGCCGGCGCGGAACGCTTCGATCTCATCACGTACCTGGTCACTGCTCAACATGGCGCAGGGCAGTGCGCCAAGGCCGCCCGCAGCGCCCACGGCAATGGCCATGGCCGAGCCCGTCGCACCTGCCATCGGCGCCTGCAGAATAGGCACTTCAATGCCCAGCAGATCGAGAATACGGCGGTCGGGCCAACGGCTCATGCGGGTCTCCTTGCGGGCGGCGTGATCGGTGCGGCAGTACCTGCGGGGCGTTTACAGGGCCTTGCTGACCTGGATGTCGCTGATCTTTTCGGCGTCATCGCCGTGGATCTTGCGCAGCGCTTGCAGCGCCTGCTCCTGGGAGGCATCGGTCATGAGTGCGAAATCCCAACGGCGCTCGCCGTCGAGTTTGTATTTGATGACGTACTTGATGGTCTGGGTCATGGCGGTCTTATCTGAGTTTCGACGACGAGCGACGGATGATCTTGATCTTGTGGGTCAAGGTCGGCTTGCGCGTTACCGAGATCGGGCGCGTGGTCACGGTATCCAGGGTGATGTTCCAGAAACCGGTACTTGGAACGGTGATCTTGGCCGGGAACTTGTCGAAGGCACCACCATGGTAGGTGTGTCGACCGCCATTTTTGAAGCTGCGGAAGTTGGCGTCGTTCATCAGGCGGATGTTGCAGCGCTGAGAGCACTCGATGACGACGATATCGTCCTCGTTGAGGTGCTCGCGCTGGTGTACGAATTTCATGTGATGCTCCGCAAGGTTTGGATCTGCAAAGGCGAAAGATACCACGATGTCACGCTAAGCTGCCGCGCTCGATGGCCAGGCGCAGATAATTCTGCCAAAGCAGGGAGCAAACAGGCCTGGCTGTGGTCGAACTGGATTCTTGATGGCAGAGGTGCTGCAAATGAAGTGGATGGTGGCGGCGTTGTTCCTGGGGCTTGGGGGCTGTGTCAGCGTTTCGGAGCTTGAACAGTCACATGAAACGCTGGATGTGATGTCTGGCAAGACACCGCGTGAATACGCCGATTGCGTCAAGCAGAAGCTGGCCGATACCCGTGATCCGTTGGTCGAGGAGCAACGCGGTGATGGCTTGCGCCTGATCGTCCCGCAAAAGCTCACGGCCGGGGCTGGGCCGGCGGCACTGGTCGATATCGACTCGCGCGGCAGCGGCAGCAGCATCAAATTGCATGAACGGTTGAACAACTTCCCGTTGCGCCTGGGTGATGTGCGCACCGCAGCGACGCAGTGCATTTCTGGCCATTGATCTGGCGCAACGGATGCGCGGTTAAAAGGCCAATAGCTGTCACCTGGTAGGTGTTGGCGTTGTTGCGACTTGCCCTACGGGTCTAGTATCCATTTGCTTATGTTTTTTAAGCCTAAGCTTATAACAAAAGAAATGGAGATTCGTGATGACCCCGTTGAGTCGAGTCGTGATCGGCAGCCTGCTGATCCTGGCCTGGCCCACGGCGCATGCCGCCGATGGCCAGAAGATCTTCACCCAAGGCGGGGCGAACCCCGCCGCCATGGCCTGTATAGGTTGCCATGGCCCAGATGGCAAGGGCATTGCCGCTGCCGGGTTCCCTCGCTTGGCCGGCCTGCCGGCCGGTTACCTCAGTAAGCAATTGCAGGATTGGCGCAATGGCACCCGCAAGCAGCCGGTCATGGAACCGCTTGCCAAGGCCCTGAGCGACGACGAAATCAAAGCCGTCAGTGCCTACCTGGCCAGCCTCCCGGCTGAGCCAGCAGCCGATCTGCGCCGCCAGCAGATAGCCGATGACCCCACCACACGCCTGGCACTCTATGGCGACTGGGGGCGGCAGATTCCGGGGTGTGTGCAATGCCACGGCCCAGGCGGCAGCGGCGTGGGTGAGCATTTCCCTCCGCTGGCAGGCCAGCCTGCAGCTTACCTGGTAGCCCAACTGAATGCCTGGCGCGACGGCAGCCGCAGCAATGACCCCAACCAACTGATGGTCGGCGTGGCCAAGGCCATGACCGATGACGAGGTCAAGGCGATTGCCGCGTTCTTCGCCCGTCCCGTCCACCCGGAGGTCACGCCATGAAGCCGATGATTCCAGCCGTGCTGCTGTTGGCCATGGGCAGTGCCCAGGCAGCCCCGATCGCCATGGAAGACCAGTCGCAGTTGAAAGTGCCGGGCGTGCAGGCCGCGCCGCAGTTCGTGCCGCCTGCCGAGAGCGAGTTGCCGGACAATGCCTTTGGCAAGATGGTCCGCCAGGGCCATGCGCTGTTTGTCGATACCCGGCGGCTGATGCCCGAAGCCGTGGGCAACGGCATGAACTGCAGCAACTGCCACCTTGATCAGGGGCGCCTGGCCCACTCTGCGCCGATGTGGGGTGCGTATCCGATGTACCCGGCGTATCGCAAGAAAAACGACAAGGTCAACACCTATGCCGAGCGCATTCAGGGGTGTTTCCAGTTCAGCATGAATGGCAAGCCACCGGCGGCAGACAGCCCGCAGATGACGGCGTTGTCGGTGTATGCCTACTGGTTGTCGACCAAGGCGCCGACAGGCGTGGAGATCGCCGGGCGCGGCTACCCGGATGTCCCTCAGCCCAAGGGTGGCTACGACTTCAAGCGTGGCCAGCAGGTCTACCGTGACCAGTGTGCGATTTGCCACGGCGACAAGGGTGAAGGGCAGCAGGTGGCCGGCGAGTATGTGATGCCGCCGCTGTGGGGCAAGGATTCCTACAACTGGGGTGCTGGGATGCACCGTATCAATACGGCGGCGTCCTTCATCAAATACAACATGCCGCTGGGCAAGCCTGGCAGCCTGAGCGATGAACAGGCTTGGGATGTGGCGGCATGGATCAACCGCCATGAGCGGCCGCAGGACCCGCGGTTGGTGGAGGGGTCTGTGGAGAAGACGCGGCTGAAGTTTCACGCCAATGACGGGGTGAACCTGTATGGGCAGAAGGTCGAGGGGGTGCTGATCGGGCAGGGAACCGGTAGCTGACGGGGTTGCTGTGCTGGCCTCTTCGCGGGCAAGCACAGGCAACAACCGTTTTTGTCATCTACCCGTCACCGCCCTGCAACCACTGCCGGGTTGCAATGGCCGCCATCATCCTCAAGGAGCGCGGCCATGGAACTCTGTGTGATCGGGGCGGGGTATGTAGGTTTGGTGACGGCGGCCTGTTTTGCCGAAATGGGCAATCGCGTGGTCTGCCTGGAACGCGACCCGCAGCGCCTGATGCAACTGCGCCAAGGCCACTGCCCGATCCACGAGCCAGGCCTGCAGGCGCTGTTGCACAGCGCCATGCAGGCGGGCCGGCTGGCCTTCAGCGATGACTGGCAGCAAGCCCTGGCCGCCGCCGAGGTGGTGTTCATCGCAGTGGGCACACCGAGCCAGGAAGACGGCTCAGCCGACCTGCAGCATGTGCTGGCCGTGGCCGACAGCCTGGGGCGACACCTGACCCACCCGTGCCTGGTGGTGAACAAGTCGACTGTTCCCGTAGGCACCGCAGAACGCGTAGCCCGGCACATTGCGCTTGGTCTGCGCGAGCGTGGCGCAGGCTTTGTTGTCGAGGTGGCGAGCAACCCCGAGTTTCTCAAGGAGGGTAGCGCCCTCGAAGACTTCATGCGCCCGGACCGCATCATCATCGGCACCGACAGCGCAGCCGCCAGCCAGTGCCTGCAGCGGCTGTATGCGCCGTTTGTCCGTAACCGTGATCGTATCCTGTTGATGGCGCCGCGCGCCGCCGAATTCAGCAAATACGCCGCCAATGCCTTTCTGGCCACCAAGATCTCCTTCATCAACGAACTGGCCGGGCTTTGCGCTCAGCTGGACGTGGATATCGAGCAGGTGCGACGAGGCATTGGCAGCGACCGGCGCATCGGCAGCCATTTCATCTATGCCGGGTGTGGCTATGGCGGCTCGTGCTTCCCCAAGGATGTCCGGGCGCTGATCCGCACCGCCGAGCAGCTTGGCTACCCGGCGGGTATCCTGCAGGCGGTGCAAGCCCGTAACGAAGCGCAAAAGACCTTGCTGTTCAAGGCGCTGCACCAGCATTTTGGCGGCTTCATGCGTGGGCGTAGCGTGGCGCTGTGGGGGTTGGCCTTCAAACCCGGTACCGACGACCTGCGCGAGGCGCCCAGCCTGGTACTGATCGACGCCTTGCTGGCGGCCGGGGCGCGGGTACAGGCCTGCGACCCGGTGGCGCTGGGCGGCATGGCAGGGCGCTACCCGCACGCTTTGGCCACTGGCCAACTGCGCCTGAGCGAAGACCCTTACGCCTGCGTCGAAGGCGCGGACGCCCTGGTACTGGTGACCGAATGGAAGCAATTCAGGCAGCCGGATTTCCTACGGGTGCGGGGGCTTATGCGCATGCCAGTGGTATTCGATGGTCGCAATATTTACGATGCTCAGGAACTATCTACACTGGGTTATCTCTATCATGGCATCGGTCGGCCTCAGGTGGGGCATTGTAAGGTGACTGCCGCCTGATTAGACTGCGCCGAATTCCACAGGCCTAGCCTTCGTTAAGGACGTATATGATCAAAAAATGCTTGTTCCCGGCCGCCGGCTACGGCACCCGCTTCCTGCCCGCTACCAAAGCCATGCCCAAGGAAATGCTGCCGGTGGTCAACAAGCCGCTGATCCAGTATGGCGTTGAAGAAGCGCTGGATGCCGGGCTGAACGAGATCTCCATCGTGACTGGCCGTGGCAAGCGTGCCTTGGAAGACCACTTCGACATCAGCTACGAGCTGGAAAACCAGATCAAGGGCACCGACAAGGAAAAATACCTGGTCGGCATCCGTCGTCTGCTCAACGAGTGTTCTTTCTCCTACACCCGTCAGACCGAAATGAAGGGCCTGGGCCACGCGATCCTCACCGGCCGCCCGCTGATCGGCGACGAACCGTTCGCCGTCGTCCTGGCCGACGACCTGTGCGTCAACCCGGAAGGTGACGGTGTACTGACCCAGATGGTCAAACTGTACAAGCAGTACCGCTGCTCGATCGTTGCCATCCAGGAAGTCGACCCGCAGGAAACCAACAAGTACGGTGTGATCGCCGGCGAGATGATCCGCGACGACATCTTCCGCGTCACCGACATGGTCGAAAAACCGGCCCCTGAAGACGCGCCATCGAACCTGGCGATCATTGGTCGCTACATCCTGACCCCGGATATCTTCGATATCATCGCCAACACCAAGCCGGGCAAAGGCGGTGAAATCCAGATCACCGATGCCCTGCTGCAGCAGGCCAAAGATGGCTGCGTGATCGCCTACAAGTTCAAGGGCAAGCGTTTCGACTGCGGCGGCGCCGAAGGCTACATCGACGCGACCAACTTCTGCTTCGAGAACTACTACAAGACGGGCAAGGCTTACTGATAAGCCTGGCAGGTCTGAGAGCCACCCTTCGGGGTGGCTTTTTTGTTTGCGGCGGCCAACGGCGGTATGCTGGGCGCCAGCCTAGGAGACTGAATAAATGGCCTACGATTTTGATCTGTTCGTGATTGGTGCCGGGTCCGGCGGTGTGCGCGCTGCGCGCTTTGCCGCGGGCTTTGGCGCGAAAGTGGCAGTGGCCGAGAGCCGCTATCTGGGCGGTACCTGCGTCAACGTCGGCTGTGTGCCGAAAAAACTGCTGGTGTATGGTGCGCACGTCGCTGATGAGTTGGAACAAGCCGCAGGCTTCGGCTGGACCCTGGAAGAAGGGCATTTCGACTGGGGCACCTTGATTGCCAACAAGAACCGGGAAATCGAGCGCCTCAACGGCATCTACCGCAACCTGCTGGTCAACAGCGGGGTGACCTTGTTGCAAGGCCATGCACGGCTGACCGGCGCCAACGAAGTGGACGTCGACGGCCAGCGCTACACCGCCGAGCACATCCTCATTGCCACCGGTGGCTGGCCCCAGGTGCCAGACATCCCAGGCAAGGAGCTGGCCATCACCTCTAACGAGGCGTTCTACCTCAAGGCATTGCCACGCCGTGTGCTGGTGGTGGGCGGTGGTTACATTGCCGTCGAGTTTGCCGGCATCTTCCAGGGCCTGGGTGCTGACACCACCTTGCTGTACCGCGGCGACCTGTTCCTGCGTGGCTTCGACGGCTCGGTGCGCACGCACCTGAAAGAAGAGCTGGAAAAACGCGGCCTCGATCTGCAGTTCAATGCGGACATCCAGCGTATCGACAAGCTGGATGACGGCAGCCTCAAGGCCACCCTCAAGGACGGCCGCGAGCTGGTTGCCGACTGCGTGTTCTACGCCACCGGTCGCCGGCCGATGCTGGACAACCTGGGCCTGGAAAACACCGGCGTCGAGCTGGATGCCCGCGGCTACATTCGCGTTGACGACCAGTACCAGACCACCGCGCCATCGATCCTCGCCATCGGCGATGTGATCGGCCGGGTGCAGCTTACCCCCGTGGCCCTGGCCGAGGGCATGGCCGTTGCACGGCGGTTGTTCAAGCCCGAGCAGTACCGCCCGGTGGACTACCAGAGCATCCCCACCGCAGTGTTCAGCCAGCCGCCGATCGGTACCGTCGGCCTGACCGAAGAGCAAGCGCTGGAAGCCGGGCATAAGGTGCAGATTTTCGAGAGCCGTTTCCGGGCCATGAAGCTGACCCTTACCGACATCCAGGAAAAGACCCTGATGAAGCTGGTGGTCGATGCCGAGACCGACAAGGTCCTGGGGTGCCACATGGTCGGGCCGGATGCCGGCGAGATCGTCCAGGGCCTGGGGATTGCGCTGAAGGCCGGGGCGACCAAGCAGCAGTTCGACGAGACAATCGGTGTGCACCCGACGGCGGCCGAAGAGTTCGTGACCATGCGTACCGTTACCCGCTAATAATCGCGTGTGACGACACCACCCTGTGGGAGTGGGTTTACTCGCGAAGAATACAACGCGGTGTATGGCACCGGCTTTGCCGGTGTTCGCGGGTAAGCCCGCTCCCACAGGGTTCTGCTACACCAGCAGCAGCTGCGTTGTTCAGCGCAATCTCTTCTATTAATAAACCCTGGTTATAGCCAAAACCAATCAGCAGCATCAGCTTTGCCAATGAGCCTTCATTGGGATGAACGGTTAGGATTCTCTCCATCAACTGATTCCAACCCCATGAAGGAGCGTCTCTCATGCCTATCATCAACAGCCAAGTCAAACCGTTCAACGCCACTGCCTACCATAAAGGCGAGTTCGTCCAGGTCAGCGAAGCCGACCTGAAAGGCAAGTGGTCTGTCGTGTTCTTCTACCCGGCTGACTTCACCTTCGTCTGCCCAACCGAATTGGGTGACCTCGCTGACAACTACGCCGAGTTCCAGAAGCTGGGCGTCGAGATCTACGGCGTGTCCACCGACACCCACTTCACCCACAAAGCCTGGCACGACACTTCGGACACCATCGGCAAGATCGAATACCCGCTGATCGGTGACCCGACTCACATCATCTCGCGCAACTTCGACGTACTGATCGAAGAAGCCGGCCTGGCCGATCGCGGTACCTTCGTGATCAACCCAGAAGGCCAGATCAAGATCGTCGAACTCAACGACGGTGGTGTAGGCCGTGACGCCAGCGAGCTGCTGCGCAAGGTCAAGGCTGCCCAGTACGTTGCCGCCCACCCAGGCGAAGTCTGCCCGGCCAAGTGGAAAGAAGGCGAAGCCACCCTGGCACCGTCGCTGGACCTGGTTGGCAAGATCTAAGGTCGTGCGCCAGTCGCGGGCGGTAAGCAGCCGCCAAAGCTGAAATACCTACCGCCCCGCCAAACGCCCGGGCGCTACTGCCTGGGCGTTTTTGTATCTGAAGATTGAAAAAGGAATCGCCCGTATGTTGGACGCCACGCTTAAATCGCAACTGAAAACCTACCTGGAGCGGGTCACCCAGCCGATCGAGATCGTTGCCTCCCTCGACGACGGCGCGAAGTCCCGCGAATTGCACGACCTGCTGGTGGAAATCGCCGGCCTGTCGAACCTGATTACCCTGCGCGCGGACGGAAGCGACGCCCGTCGTCCTTCGTTCTCGCTCAACCGCCCGGGGGCTGACATCAGCCTGCGTTTCGCCGGCATCCCCATGGGCCACGAATTCACCTCCCTGGTGCTGGCGCTGCTGCAAGTCGGCGGCCACCCGTCCAAGGCCAGCGCCGACGTGATCGAGCAGATCCAAGGGCTGGAAGGCCAATTCACCTTCGAAACCTACTTCTCGCTGTCGTGCCAGAACTGCCCGGACGTGGTCCAGGCGCTGAACCTGATGGCGGTGCTCAACCCCAACGTGCGCCATGTGGCCATCGATGGCGCGCTGTTCCAGGACGAAGTCGAAGCGCGCAAGATCATGGCGGTGCCGAGCGTTTACCTGAACGGCGAAGTGTTTGGCCAGGGCCGCATGGGCCTGGAAGAGATTATGGGCAAGATCGACACCAGCGCCGGCACCCGCCAGGCCGAGAAGATCAACGCCAAGGACGCATTCGACGTATTGGTGGTCGGTGGTGGCCCAGCCGGCGCCGCGGCGGCGATCTATGCCGCGCGTAAAGGCATCCGCACCGGTGTTGCCGCCGAGCGCTTTGGTGGGCAGGTGCTCGACACCCTGGCCATCGAAAACTTCATTTCAGTGCAGGAAACCGAAGGGCCGAAGCTGGCCACCGCGCTGGAAGAACACGTCAAGCAGTACGACGTCGACATCATGAACCTGCAGCGCGGCGAGGCGTTGATCCCTGCCACCGATGGCGGCCTGCACGAAGTACGCCTGGCCGGTGGTGCCTCGCTCAAGGCCAAGACCGTGATCCTGGCCACCGGTGCCCGCTGGCGCGAAATGAACGTGCCGGGTGAACAGGAATACCGCGGTCGCGGCGTGGCCTACTGCCCGCACTGTGACGGCCCGCTGTTCAAGGGCAAGCGCGTGGCGGTGATCGGCGGCGGCAACTCTGGCGTGGAAGCGGCCATCGACTTGGCCGGCATTGTCGCCCAGGTGACGCTGATCGAGTTCGACAGCCAGCTGCGTGCTGACGCCGTGTTGCAACGCAAGCTGCACAGCTTGCCGAACGTCAAGGTGATCACCAGTGCGCTGACCACCGAAGTGCTGGGCAATGGTGAGAAAGTGTCCGGTTTGCGCTACCAGGATCGCACCACCGAGGAGCTGCATGACCTGGCGCTGGAGGGCATCTTCGTACAGATCGGTCTGCTGCCGAACACTGACTGGCTGAAAGGTACGGTCGAGCTGTCGCCGCGTGGCGAGATCATTGTCGATGCCAAGGGCGCGACCAACATACCAGGCGTGTTTGCCGCGGGCGATGTGACCACGGTGCCGTACAAGCAGATCGTCATCGCAGTAGGCGAGGGCGCCAAGGCTTCGCTGGCAGCCTTCGATCACCTGATCCGCACCTCGGCGCCGGCGTAAGCCAAGCGCAAGCCTGAGGGTGTCTATGATTACCCCAGACACCCTCAGGAATCTCACTCATGACCCTGATCAGCCGCGAACCCTGGTGGCTAGTGCCACCCAAGCCCGGGCAAAAGGAGCAGGACCTGCACTGGGGCTATCTGGAAATCTACGCCGACGGCCGCACTGTGTTCGTCGACCAGCGCCCCAGCGATAAAGAACTGGCCGAGCGCAAAAGCTGCCGCAACTTCCCCGACCCTGAGCACTGAAGGGCTCAGCCTTCGAGCTCGGCCAGGCGCGCCTCCAGTGCTGCAATCCGGGCTTCCAAGGCCTCTATGCGCTCCTCCGAAACACTGCCGCCACTGCTGCGTGCGCCCCCTTCTTGCTGGCGCGCGGCCAAAATCGCCTCGATTTCTGCCGGGTCACCCAGCGCATGGGTATAGCGGTCTTCGCGTTGGCCTGCCTGGCGCGGCAGGTGCAAAGCCAAATCCCGTGAAATCAGGCGCTCCAGCTGGTGCTGGATTTGTTCAGTGTCGTCGAAGTCGTGCAGGCGGTTGCTGCGGCTGAGCAGCTCGTTGAGGGTTTGCGGCCCGCGCAGGAACATCAGGCCCATCAGCACCAGCTGCGCCGGCACCAGCTCCAGGGCCTTGTCCACGCGCTGCTCCCAGCGGTCGGCGCGGCTGCCCATCTGCAAGCGGGTCATGCCCTGGCCTTCGAGTGCGCGCAAGGCCTGGCCGACCTGGCCTTGGGTGAGGTTCATCACCGGCTCGCGGCTGGTCTTCTGGTTACAGGCCAGGACCAGGGCATTGAGGGTCAGTGGGTAGCTTTCCGGGCTGGTGGCCTGTTTTTCGATCAGCGAGCCGAGAATGCGGATCTCGGTGCTGTTGAAACGGCCTTCACCTGCGGGTTCGTGTTCTGACATGGCCCAGTCTCATTGCGAGGAAAAGGCCACTAGCGTAGGTAAAGCCGCTGCATTAGGCAATTGGCAGCGCTTGTTGAACGGCCTTGCCAGGGCTCCGGGCTGGTCGAAAGGGCCGCAAAGCGGCCCCAACACGCTTAAGCCTCGCGTCGCTCTTCCGCCTGGCACGCCGCTGCCGTGAACAGCACGTCGGTCGAAGAATTCAGCGCAGTCTCGGCCGAATCCTGCAGTACGCCAATGATGAAGCCCACGGCAACTACCTGCATGGCGATCTCGCTGGGGATGCCAAACAGGCTGCAAGCCAGCGGAATCAACAGCAGCGAACCACCAGCCACGCCCGAAGCGCCGCACGCGCAGACCGCTGCCACCACACTCAGCAACACCGCAGTCGGCAGGTCGACCGGGATACCCAAGGTGTGCACGGCCGCCAGGGTCAGCACGGTGATGGTGATCGCGGCGCCGGCCATGTTAATGGTCGCGCCCAGGGGGATCGACACCGAATAGGTGTCTTCATGCAGGCCAAGGCGCTCCGACAGTGCCAGGTTGACCGGAATGTTGGCGGCCGAACTGCGGGTGAAGAACGCCGTGATACCGCTTTCGCGCAGGCACAACAACGTCAGTGGGTACGGGTTGCGGCGAATCTTCCAGAATACGATCAGCGGGTTCATCACCAGGGCCACGAACAGCATGCAGCCAATCAGCACGGCCAGCAGGTGCAAGTAGCCGAGCAGGGCGTTCAGGCCTGACTGGGCCAGGGTCGCGCTGACCAGGCCGAAGATGCCCAGCGGGGCGAAACGGATGACCACGCGCACGATCAGGGTCACGCCGTTGGACAGGTCCTCGACCACAGTGCGGGTGGTGTCACCCGCATGACGCAGGGCAACGCCGAGGCCGATCGCCCAGGTCAGCACGCCAATGAAGTTGGCGTTGAGCAAGGCGTTGACCGGGTTGTCGACGGCGCTCAGCAGCAGATTCTGCAAGACTTCGCCGATGCCGCCCGGCGCACTCAGCGTAGCGTCGCCGGCACTCAGTGCCAGGTGGGACGGGAACAGCATGCTGGCGACCACGGCCACCACGGCTGCCGCAAAGGTACCCAGTAGGTACAGCCAGAGGATCGGGCGGATGTGGGTTTCCTGGCCGTGGCGGTGGTTGGCGATCGAGGCCATTACCAAAATGAACACCAGAATCGGCGCTACGGCCTTGAGGGCGCTGACGAACACTTTGCCGAGGAAGCCCAAGTCGCGGGCGACGTCGGGCGCCAGCAGTGCCAGGGCGATGCCCGCGAGCAGGCCGATGACGATCTGCGTCACCAGGCTGGTGCGGTTGAGGAGGCGGAAGACAGGGGTCATGTGCAGCGCAGTCTCGGTTTTTGAAAGGGCGGGACTTTACCACAGACCGCTGTAGGGCTTGCCGGCAATGAAGTGGGAAAAGTTACCAGTGGAACAGCTCCCGCCGCGCGCCCTCGGTAATGGCCACGATGCCCGGGTGCTTGACCTTGCGCTCCACCGAGATGGCGTAGAACGACTCGTGCACCGCCTCGGTCTGCCCGATCAACTGCACGCCATACTGGCGGCACACCTCCTCGGCGATGACGCTGGGCGCGACGAAAATGCCGCTGCCCGATTGCCCGAATGCCTGCATCAAGGCGCTGTCGTCGAACTCGCCAACGATGCGCGGTTGCACCTGTTGCTCGCCCAGCCAACGCAGCAAGCGGCTGCGTACCACCGTCTCCTGGCCCGGAATCAACAGCGGCGCATCTTGCAGGCAGGCTGGGAAGGGGCCGGCATGGCGTTGTGCCAAGGCCTGGGTGGCGAAGAAACTCAGGCCGCACTCGCCCAGCTTCTGGCTGTAGCCCTTGATGTCCAGGTGGCTGGGCATCGGGCTGTCGGAGATGACCAGGTCCAGGCGCTGGATCGCCAGGTCTGCCAGCAGCCGCTCGAGCTTGTCTTCGCGGCAGTTGATGCGCAGCACCTCGTCCAGCTCCATGGTCGGCGCCAGTAGGCGATAGACGATGGATTTGGGGACCACGTCGGCCACGCCCACACGGAACAGGATCTGTTCCTGTGGGCCGGCACGCAGCAGGGCTTCTAGCTCGCCGCCGATCTGAAACATCTGCTCGGCATACACCAGCGTCTGGCGGCCGGTTTCGGTCAGCTCCAGTTGCCGCCCGACCCGTTGAAACAGCTCCAGGCCATAGGTCTGCTCGAACAGGCTGATCTGCCCGCTGATGGTCTGGGGAGTCAGGTTCAATTGCTCACTGGCCCGCGCAATGCTGCCGGTCTTGGCCACGGCCCAGAAGTAGTGCAACTGGCGGTAGTTGAGCATCGGGTTTTTCTCGATTCGTAAAAACCGAAGTATAACCGCTGAAAATACGAATTTTCCTGATGTATTAGCCTCTTTAGAATGCGACTCCATCAGGCGCTGCGTGCGCCGCCGGAATATCGACAAGCGAGGAACCCATGTTGCAGCTTAAATCCATTGGCACGCCTTTGGTGTTGGCCCTGGCCCTGTTCACCCTGGCCGGCTGCGATCAGGCCGAGAAATCCGCCCAGCAGATGCTCGACCAGGCCGCCCAGTCGGCCAAGCAGGCCATCGACAAGACCAACGAAGCGGCGCAGCAGGCCCTGAGCGATGCCATCGGCAGCGAAGGCCAGCCGCCAAAAGACGTTGAAAAGCAAGAAAAGACCCAGGACATCTGACCCCAAGACCCGATGCAGGATTGATTAAATGGAATATTTGCTGGAACTCGCCGCAAGCCCGACCGCCTGGGTCGCCCTCGCCACGCTGGTGGCCATGGAGATCGTGCTCGGTATCGACAACCTGATCTTCATCTCCATCCTCACCAACAAACTGCCCCTGGAGTACCGCTCCAAGGCGCGGCGCATTGGTATCAGCATGGCCTTGGTCATGCGCCTGGCGCTGCTCAGCACCGTGGCCTGGATCGTCCAGCTGACCGAGCCGGTGGTCGATGTGTTCGGCCATAGCTTCTCGTGGAAGGATATGATCCTGATCGCCGGTGGCCTGTTCCTGCTGTGGAAGGCGACCAAGGAAATTCACGAAAACGTCGACCCGCACGGCGCCAAGGAAGAATCCAAGGCCGGCTCCACCATCACCTTGGGCTTCGCTGCGGCCATTGGCCAGATCCTGTTGCTGGATATCGTCTTCTCGATCGACAGCATCATCACCGCCGTGGGCATGACCGAGCACCTGCCGATCATGATCATTGCCGTGATCGCTGCTGTGATCGTGATGTTGGTGGCGGCCGACCCGCTGGCCAAGTTCATCAATGACAACCCGACCGTGGTGATGCTGGCCCTAGGCTTCCTGATCATGATCGGCATGACCCTGATTGCCGAAGGCATGGGCGCTCACGTGCCGAAAGGGTACGTATATGCGGCGATGGCGTTCTCGACCTTGATCGAGATCCTCAACATCATGGCCCGCCGGGCGCGGATGAAGCGCGAAGCGGCTGAAGGTTGATCTAGAAAAAGTGGGGCCATGTGGGAGCGGGCTCGCCCCGCGAACACCGGCGAAGCCGGTGCCAACCACCGCGTGGCCCCATTCGCGGGTCAAGCCCGCTCCCACAGGTATACATCAAATACGTGCGTTTAATGTGCCTCTACCTGCCGCCGCGCTCTGCGCACAGCCTGAGGTTCGGCCACACCCTGCGGTGGCAGGTGATGATGGGAATGACGCCGTACGATACGCAGTACACCCCACAGCATGGCGGCTGCGACGCTCAGCCACATACCTACCAGCATGAGGATTGCCAGGGTCAGGCTCATGTGTGCCTCCTTCTCTCGGGCCAGCGCGCTGTCAGCCAGGGCTCGCCTTACAGACACCTCATTAGTCTAGCCTGCCCCTTGTGACGTTCCATTGACCTTAGGTCTATTGCTGAGGCCGATTCGCTACAAGCCGGTGTCGGACTATACCCACGCCCCTGTGGGCCCTATGATCGGTGCCCAGAGCCGGGCGCTGCCTGCCTGGCATCGGAACAAGCGAGTGCCCATGGAGCAAGTTTCCTTTAAATCGCTGGCTTCAGCCCCACGCCGGTTGCTGCTGGCTGGCCTGGTGGCAGTCAGCCTGGCCGGTTGCGCCAGCGCACCGCCCGCTAGCCTCAAAGGCCTGCCGCAGCGGGTCGAAATCAGCAGCGTGCCGTTCTACCGGGGTAACGCCAACCACAGCGGGGCCATGGCGCTGGCGGCGCTGCTTTCGCAACAGGGCGCGCCGATCACCCCCGGGCTGCTGGATAAACCTTTGAACCTGCCCCAAGGCGCCGAGACCCTGGATACCAGTATCCCCCGTGTCGCACGGGACTATGGCATGGTGGTGTATGCGCTGGACAAACAACTGGACGCCTTGCTCACGCAAGTGGCGGCGGGCAACCCGGTGTTGCTGCGTTATGAGGAGGGTTCGGCCTGGTGGAGCGAGCCACGCTACGCCGTGCTGATCGGTTATGACCGCTACAAGCAACGCGTACTGTTGCGCTCAGGCATGCACCGCCGGCAACTGATGGCCTTTGATGACTTTGCCTCGGCCTGGGCCAAGCAGGGGAGTTGGGCAGTGCTGCTGCAACCGCCGCGGCAACTGCCCGCCCAGGTAGACCGGCAACGCTGGTTGCAGGCTGCCGACGAACTGGCCCGCGCAGGGCAGGAAGTCGCCGCGAAGCAGGCGGTGAACAGCCTGGGACGGTAAGCCGCGCACCGGCCGCTTCGCGGGCTTACCCGCAAAGCGGCCGGTGCGATGTTACAGAGGGATCAGAAGCCCAGGCGGTCGCGTAGGCTGTAGTACCAGGCACCAATGGCGCTGAACGGTACACGCAGCATCTGGCCACCCGGGAACGGGTAGTGCGGCAGGCCGGCGAACGCGTCGAAACGTTCGGCCTGACCACGCAGCGCCTCGGCCAGCACCTTGCCTGCCAGGTGCGTGTAGGTCACACCGTGGCCCGAGCAGCCCTGGGAGTAATAGATGTTGTCGCCAATGCGGCCGACCTGAGGCAAGCGCGACAGGGTCAGCAGGAAGTTGCCGGTCCAGGCGTAGTCGATCTTCACGTTCTGCAGCTGCGGGAAGGCCTTGAGCATCTTCGGACGGATGATCGCCTCGATGTTTGCTGGGTCGCGTGCGCCGTAGACCACGCCACCGCCGAAGATCAGGCGCTTGTCGCTGGTCAGGCGATAGTAGTCGAGCAGGTAGTTGCAGTCTTCGACACAGTAGTCCTGCGGCAGCAGGGTACGTGCCAGGTCCGCGTCCAAGGGCTCGGTGGTGATCACCTGAGTACCGCACGGCATGGACTTGGAGGCCAGTTCTGGCACCAGGTTGCCCAGGTAGGCGTTACCGGCGACGATGATGAACTTGGCGCGCACTTTACCCTGTGGGGTATGAACGACCGGGTTGGCGCCACGCTCGATGCGAACGGCCGGGGTCTGCTCATAAATGATGCCGCCCAGCGATTCGACCGCGGCAGCTTCGCCCAGGGCCAGGTTCAGCGGGTGGATGTGGCCGCCGCTCATGTCCAGCATGCCGCCGATGTAGCTGTCGCAGGCGACGACTTCACGGATGCGCTTCTGGTCCATCAGCTCCAGCTGATTGTGGCCGAAACGTTCCCACAGGCGCTTTTGCGACTCCAGGTGGCCCATCTGCTTGGAGGTGAGGGCAGCGAATACGCCACCGTCTTTAAGGTCGCACTGGATGTTGTACTTGGCGACGCGCTCACGAATGATGCGGCCACCTTCGAACGCCATCTGGCCCAGCAGTTGTGCCTGCTTGGGGCCGACGGTGCGTTCGATCACGTCGATGTCACGGCTATAGCTGTTGACGATCTGGCCACCGTTGCGGCCGGATGCGCCGAAGCCGACCTTGGCCGCTTCGACGATGCTGACCTTGAAGCCGTTTTCCAGCAGGAACAGGGCGCTGGACAGGCCGGTGTAGCCGGCGCCGATGATGCACACATCGGTTTCCACCTCACCCTGCAGCGCCGGACGTGGCGGCACCGGGTTAGCCGAGGCGGCGTAGTAGGACTGGGGGTAGGGGGTGTTGGCCATGCTCGAGGAACCTCGTGTTTTATATTTTTAACGAATGTAGCGATGCTATCAATAATAATAAACACCCGCTAGTCGTCCGTTAAAAATCCTTTACCCGGCTGTCGCCGAAGCCTTTCTATAAAGAGTTTAAGATTCAGTGAGTTAGCGCGAAAAAAAGTGTTGACAGGGTTTTTGGATTGCGTAGAATGCGCACCACACGACAGGCA
>NZ_BNTL01000036.1:0-75475 GCF_022179005.1 Pseudomonas sp. PAGU 2196
CCCTGGACCAGCTTCGGCCGCCTGCGCCCGTTGCACACCAACCTGGTGATCTTCGCCTTCGGCGGCTGTGCGTTGTTCGGCACCAGCTACTACGTGGTGCAGCGCACCTGCCAGACCCGGCTGATCTCCGATAGCATGGCGGCCTTCACCTTCTGGGGTTGGCAAGCGGTGATCGTCGGCGCACTGATCACCCTGCCGATGGGCTACACCACCACCAAGGAATACGCCGAGCTGGAATGGCCGCTGGCGATCCTGCTGGCCATTGTCTGGGTGACCTACGGGCTGGTGTTCTTCGGCACCATCGTCAAGCGCAAGACCAAGCACATCTACGTCGGCAACTGGTTCTACGGCGCATTCATCGTGGTCACCGCGATGCTGCACATCGTCAACCACATCTCGCTGCCGGTCAGCCTGTTCAAGTCGTACTCGGCCTACTCCGGCGCCACTGACGCCATGATCCAGTGGTGGTACGGCCACAACGCCGTGGGTTTCTTCCTCACCACCGGCTTCCTGGGGATGATGTACTACTTCGTGCCCAAGCAGGCCGAGCGGCCGATCTACTCGTATCGCCTGTCGATCGTGCACTTCTGGGCGCTGATCACCCTGTACATCTGGGCCGGCCCGCACCACCTGCACTACACCGCCCTGCCCGACTGGGCACAGTCGCTGGGCATGGTGATGTCGATCATCCTGCTGGCGCCAAGCTGGGGTGGCATGATCAACGGCATGATGACCCTGTCCGGTGCCTGGCATAAATTGCGCACCGACCCGATCCTGCGCTTCCTCGTGGTATCGCTGGCGTTCTACGGCATGTCCACCTTCGAAGGCCCGATGATGGCCATCAAGACCGTGAACTCGCTGTCGCACTACACCGACTGGACCATCGGCCATGTCCACGCTGGCGCCCTTGGTTGGGTAGCGATGATCTCGATCGGCGCGGTTTATCACATGATTCCCAAGCTGTATGGCCGGGCGCAGATGCACAGCGTCGGCTTGATCAACGCGCACTTCTGGCTGGCGACCATCGGCACCGTGCTGTACATCGCCTCAATGTGGGTCAACGGCATCACCCAGGGCCTGATGTGGCGCGCCATCAACGATGACGGCACGCTCACCTACTCCTTCGTCGAAGCCTTGCAGGCCAGCCACCCGGGCTACATCGTCCGCGCGCTGGGCGGTGCATTCTTTGCCTCGGGCATGTTGCTGATGGCTTACAACGTGTTCCGCACCGTACGCGCGGCCAACCCGGTTGAAGCAGATGAAGCCGCCAAGATCGTCGTCGTGGGAGCGCACTGATGAAGCATGAAGCCGTCGAGAAGAACATAGGCCTGCTGGCCTTCTTCATGGTCATCGCCGTCAGCGTCGGTGGCCTGACCCAGATCGTCCCGCTGTTTTTCCAGGATGTCACCAACAAACCCGTTGAAGGCATGAAGCCGCGCACCGCACTGGAGCTTGAAGGCCGCGACATCTACATCCGCGAAGGCTGCGTGGGCTGCCACTCGCAGATGATCCGCCCGTTCCGCGCCGAGACCGAGCGCTACGGCCATTACTCGGTCGCCGGTGAAAGCGTGTGGGACCACCCCTTCCTGTGGGGCTCCAAGCGCACCGGCCCGGACCTGGCCCGCGTGGGCGGCCGCTACTCCGATGACTGGCACCGTGCGCACCTGTACAACCCGCGCAACGTGGTGCCCGAATCGAAGATGCCGTCCTACCCATGGCTGGTCGAGAACAAACTCGACGGCAAGGACACCGCGAAGAAGATGGAAGTCCTGCGGACCCTCGGCACGCCGTACACCGACGCCGACATTGCCGGCGCGCGGGACGCGGTCAAGGGCAAGACCGAGATGGACGCCATCGTCGCGTACCTGCAGGGTCTTGGCACCATCATCAAAAGCAAACGGTGACGCTGATGGATATCGGGATGATTCGCGGCCTGGGCACCGTCGTGGTGATGGTGGCCTTCGTAGGCCTGGCGCTGTGGGTGTTCAACCCACGGCGCAAGCAGGAGTTCGACGAGGCGACCCGGTTGCCCTTCGCGGATGATCCCGAAGCCACCCGGCACGTCGAGCAAGCGCAAGCAAAAGCTTCTGGGAGCAAAAAACAATGACAACCTTCTGGAGTCTGTACGTCACCGTCCTGACCCTGGGCACCATCTTCTCACTGACCTGGCTGCTGCTGTCGACCCGCAAGGGCCAGCGCGAAGAGGTCACCGACGAGACTGTCGGGCATGCCTTCGATGGCATCGAGGAATATGACAACCCGCTGCCCAAATGGTGGTTCTGGCTGTTCGTCGGCACCATCATCTTCGCCCTCGGCTACCTGGTGCTGTACCCAGGCCTGGGTAACTGGAAAGGTATGCTGCCGGGCTATTCGTACCTGGACACCGACAAGCAGACCGAGTTCGCCAACGGCCAGCCGGGCTGGACCGGCGTGCACGAGTGGGAAAAGGAAATGGCCAAGGCCGATGCCCGCTTCGGGCCGATCTTCGCCAAGTTCGCGGCGATGCCCATCGAGGAAGTCGCCAAAGACCCGCAGGCCCTGAAAATGGGCGCACGGCTGTTCGCTTCCAACTGCTCGGTGTGCCACGGCTCCGACGCCAAGGGCGCCTACGGTTTCCCCAACCTGACCGACAACGACTGGCGTTGGGGCGGTGAGCCGGAAACCATCAAGACCACCATCATGGGCGGTCGCCACGGCGTGATGCCGGCCTGGTCCGAGGTGATCGGCGAGCAAGGCGTTGCCGATGTGGCAGCCTTTGTGGTCAGCAAGCTCGATGGCCGCACCCTGCCGGAAGGCGCCAAGGCCGATGCCGAAAACGGGCAGAAGATCTTCGCCGCCAACTGCGTGGCCTGCCACGGGCCAGAGGGCAAGGGTACGCCGGCCATGGGTGCACCAAACCTGACCCATCCACAGGCGTTCATCTACGGCTCGAGCTTTGCCCAGCTTCAGCAGACCATTCGCTACGGCCGCCAGGGGCAGATGCCGGCGCAGGAGCAGCTGCAGGGCAATGACAAGGTGCACCTGCTGGCAGCTTATGTGTACAGCCTGTCGCATCAGGAGCAGGAGCCTCAAAAGGCTGAGTAAGCAGGTCCGGCCTCTTCGCGAGTAAACCCGCTCCCACAGGTATCTCGCCGAGCCTGAGGGCAGCGGGGTCCCTGTGGGAGCGGGTTTACCCGCGAAGAGTCCAGTGAATGCAACACAAGATGACCTGGATCAATTGACACCCGCCATATCACGATTCATACCACGAACCCAACGCGACTAAAGGTCGCAGTGCAACCCCTGGGTGCCATCACAGGCGTATCATGGGTCGCAGAGCGCTAGCAGATTGCGCGAGACTGCGGCCGGCATGCACTGGCCGCGGCATTTCTCCACTGCCGTGGGACTTGATGATGAGCAAGCAAATTCCGGTACATGACGTCACCCCGCCTGCCAACAAAGGGAAGGATTCCGTCGACCTCTACGCCTCCCGCGAGAAAATCTACACCCGCGCCTTCACAGGCGTGTTCCGCCGCCTGCGCATGGTCGGCGGTGCAGTGCTGTTCCTGCTCTACTTCGGCACCGTGTGGCTGAACTGGGGCGGTCACCAGGCCGTTTGGTGGAACCTGCCCGAGCGCAAGTTCTACATCTTCGGCGCCACCATCTGGCCCCAGGACTTCATCCTCCTGTCAGGCATTCTCATCGTCGCCGCGTTCGGCCTGTTCTTCGTCACCGTGTATGCCGGCCGGGTGTGGTGCGGCTATACCTGCCCGCAAAGCGTGTGGACGTGGATTTTCATGTGGTGCGAAAAAGTCACCGAGGGTGACCGCAACCAGCGCATGAAGCTCGACCGCGCCCCCATGAGCGGCAACAAGTTCCTGCGCAAATTCGCCAAGCACAGCCTGTGGCTGCTGATCGGTTTCGTCACCGGCATGACCTTTGTCGGTTACTTCTCGCCGATCCGTGAGCTGGCCATCGAATTCTTCACCGGCCAAGCCGATGGCTGGGCCTACTTCTGGGTTGGTTTCTTCACCCTCGCCACCTACGGCAACGCCGGTTGGCTGCGCGAGCAGGTGTGCGTGTACATGTGCCCCTATGCGCGCTTCCAGAGCGTGATGTTCGACAAGGACACGCTGATCGTGTCCTACGACCCGCGCCGTGGCGAAACCCGTGGCCCGCGCAAAAAAGACATCGACTACAAGGCCCAAGGCCTGGGCGACTGCATTGACTGCACCATGTGCGTGCAGGTCTGCCCCACCGGCATCGACATTCGCGACGGCCTGCAGATCGAGTGTATCGGCTGCGCCGCGTGCATCGACGCCTGCGACACCATCATGGACAAGATGAACTACCCAAAAGGGCTGATCAGCTACACCACCGAGCACAACCTGTCCGGGCAGAAAACCCACATGCTGCGCCCTCGGCTGATCGGCTATGCGCTGGTACTGCTGGTCATGATCGGCGCCCTGGCCACCGCCTTCGCCACCCGCTCGCTGGTCGGCTTCGACGTCAGCAAGGACCGCGTGCTGTACCGCGAAAACGCCCAGGGCCGGATCGAAAACGTCTACAGCCTCAAGGTCATGAACAAAGACCAACGCGACCACGTCTACGTGCTCGATGCCGCCGGCCTGCCGGACCTCAAGCTCGAAGGCCAGCGCGAGATCCGCGTGGCCGCCGGTGACATCGTCAGCCTGCCCGTGCAGCTGTCGATAGCGCCCGAGAAACTGCCATCGACCACCAACGAAATCACCTTCATCCTCAAGAGCGCCGATGACAGCGACGCCCAGGTTGAAGCCAAGAGCCGCTTCATCGGCCCACAGATCCGCTGAGAGAGATTATCGACAATGCCTGCCGCCACCGCCGCCAGCCCCTGGTACAAGCACCTCTGGCCCTGGATCATCATCGGCATCCTCACCACCTCGGTGTGCCTGAGCCTGACCATGGTCAGCATTGCCGTGCGCAACCCGGACAACCTGGTCAACGACAACTACTACGAGGCTGGCAAAGGCATCAACCGCTCGCTGGACCGTGAGCTGCTGGCCCAGACCTTGAACCTCAAGGCCAGCGTGCATTTGGATGAGCTGACCGGCGAAGTCGACCTGCGCCTGACGGGCGACAGCGACCCGCAAACGCTGGAACTGAACCTGATCTCGCCCACCCAGCCGGACAAGGACCGCAAAGTGGCGCTAACCCGTGCCGAGGCTGGACGCTATGTCGGGCAACTGGACGACAAGGTCGAAGGGCGGCGCTTCGTCGAGTTGCTGGGCAACCAGCAAGGGCAGGTGTGGCGTTTGTTCGAGGAGGAGAAGGTAGAGCATGGTGTGACCCTGCAGCTGGGCGATGAAGCGTTGCTAGGCGCAGAACACAAATAATCGCGACACTTTCTCTACCTGTGGGAGCGGGCTTGCCCCGCGAATGGGCCAAGCCTGCTCCCACAGGACCCGTCCCTGACAGTCAATGCGTGCTCGCCTTATGACCCAACCCACCCCCTGCTACCACTGCGCCCTGCCCGTCCCCGCCGGCAACCGCTTCACCGCCGTGGTCCTCGGCGAGCCACGGCAGTTCTGCTGCCCAGGCTGCCAGGCAGTGGCCGAGTCCATCGTCGCCGGGGGCCTGGAGCACTATTACCAGCACCGCAGTGACACCAGCGCCAACCCCGAAGCCTTGCCCAGGCAACTGCAGGATGAACTGGCGCTCTACGACCGCAGCGACGTGCAACAAACCTTCGTCCGCCACGCCGGCGAACTGGCCGAAGCCACCTTGCTGGTCGAGGGCATCAGTTGCGCCGCCTGCGGCTGGCTGATCGAAAAGCACCTGCGCAACCTGCCCGGGGTCGCCGAAGCACGCCTGAACCTGTCCAATCACCGCCTGCTGCTGGCCTGGGACGACCACCAGCTGCCCCTCTCGCGCCTGCTCGCCGAGCTGCGCCAGATCGGCTACGCCGCCCACCCCTACCAACCCGACCAGGCCGCCGAACAGCTGGCCCGGGAGAACCGCAGCGCCTTACGGCGCCTGGGTGTCGCTGGGCTGCTGTGGTTCCAGGCGATGATGGCAACCATGGCCACCTGGCCCGAATTCAACATCGACCTGTCGCCCGAGCTGCACACCATCCTGCGCTGGGTCGCGCTGTTTCTGACCATCCCGATCGTGTTCTACAGCTGCGCGCCGTTCTTCAAAGGCGCAGCGCGCGACCTGCGCACCCGCCACCTGACCATGGACGTCTCGGTATCGCTGGCCATTGCCCTGGCGTTCGGCGCCGGGATCTGGACCGCGATCAGCGGCAGCGGCGAGCTGTATTTCGATACCGTCGGCATGTTCGCCCTGTTCCTGCTGACCGGTCGCTACCTTGAGCGACGCGCCCGCGAACGCACCGCGGCGGCCACCGCGCAACTGGTCAACCTGCTGCCCGCCTCGTGCCTGCGCCTGGACGTTATCGGCCGTGCCGAGCGCATCCTGCTCAGCGAACTGCAGCGCGGCGACACGGTGCAAGTCCTGCCCGGCGCGGTAATCCCCGCCGATGGGCGCATCGTCGAAGGCCGCTCCAGCGTCGACGAGTCACTGCTGACCGGCGAATACCTGCCGCAACCGCGTCGCGTCGGCGATCGGGTCACCGGTGGCACCCTGAACGTCGAGAGCACCCTGAACGTGGAAGTCGAAGCCCTCGGCCACGACTCGCGGCTGTCGGCCATCGTCCGCCTGCTGGAACGCGCGCAGACCGAAAAACCGCGCCTGGCCGAGATCGCCGACCGCGCTTCGCAGTGGTTCTTGCTGTTTACCTTGATAGCCGCCGTGGCCATCGGCCTGTGGTGGTGGCACCTGGCCCCGGATCGCGCCTTCTGGATCGTGCTGGCCATGCTGGTGGCGACCTGCCCTTGCGCCTTGTCCCTGGCCACGCCCACGGCCCTTACCGCCGCCACCGGCACCCTGCACAAACTCGGCCTGCTGGTGACCCGCGGCCACGTGCTCGAAGGCCTCAACCAGATCGACACGGTCATCTTCGACAAGACCGGCACGCTCACCGAAGGCCGCCTGACCTTGCGCAGCATTCGCCCGCTGGGCGACCTGGCCGCCGACCGTTGCCTGGCCCTGGCCGCCGCCCTGGAAAACCGCTCCGAACACCCCATCGCACGCGCTTTCGGCCGCACCGCCGCGCCCGCGGACGAAGTGCAGACCGTGCCAGGCCTGGGCCTGGAGGGGCTGGTTGATGGCCAGCGCCTGCGTATCGGCCAGGCCACGTTCGTGTGCGCCCTGAGTGGCGCAGAAATCCCCGGCGTGCCCGAGCCACGCGGCCAATGGCTGCTGCTGGGTGATCGCCAAGGGCCGCTGGCCTGGTTTGGCCTCGATGACCGCCTGCGCGATGATGCCCCGGCCCTGCTCGCCGCCTGCAAGGCGCGGGGCTGGCGGACGCTGCTGCTGTCGGGTGACAGCTCGCCGATGGTCGCCGAAGTGGCGGCGCAACTGGATATCGACCAGGCCATCGGCGGTCTGCGCCCGGACGACAAGCTGGACCGGCTCAAGGCGCTGCAAGCCGCTGGCCGCAAGGTGCTGATGCTGGGTGATGGGGTGAACGACGTGCCGGTGCTGGCGGCCGCCGACATCAGCATCGCCATGGGCAGCGCCACTGACCTGGCCAAGACCAGCGCCGATGCGGTGCTGCTGTCCAACCGCCTGCAGGCGCTGGTACAGGCCTTCGACCTGGCCCGCCGCACGCGCCGCAACATCCTCGAGAACCTGCTGTGGGCGACCCTGTATAATGGCCTCATGTTGCCGTTTGCCGCGCTCGGCTGGATCACCCCCGTGTGGGCGGCCATCGGCATGTCGGTGAGCTCGCTGATCGTGGTCCTCAACGCCCTGCGCCTGACCCGGCTGCCAGGCGTGGCGGCCACCAGCAGCCACCCGCAACCCGCCACCGCCTGATCAGGAGCCGCCCATGCCAGCCCTCTATGTCATGATCCCGGCCGCCCTGCTGCTTGTCGGCGTCGCCGTGTACATCTTCTTCTGGGCGGTGGACAGCGGCCAGTACGACGACCTCGAAGGCCCTGCCCACAGCATCTTGTTCGACGACCAGGACCCGCGCCACCAGGCTGCGGTCAAGCCGGACGACAGCCTGGCCGAAGACGACAAGGAACCCCCACCCCGTGCCTGACCTGCTGCCCCTGCTCGGCTCGGCGCTGATCCTTGGCCTGCTCGGTGGCGGCCACTGCCTGGGCATGTGCGGCGGCCTGATGGGCGCGCTGACCCTGGCCATCCCACCCGAGCAACGCGGCCGACGCTTGCAACTGCTGTTGGCGTACAACATCGGGCGCATTCTCAGCTATACCTGCGCCGGCCTGCTGGTGGGCCTGGCTGGCTGGGCCGTGGCCAGCAGCCCGGCCGCCCTGGCGCTGCGGGTGGTAGCCGCATTGCTATTGATTGCCATGGGGCTGTACCTGGCCGGCTGGTGGAGCGGGTTGACCCGCATCGAGGCCCTGGGCCGAGGGCTGTGGCGGCATATCCAGCCAGTCGCCTCGCGCTTGCTGCCGGTGTCGAGCCTGCCGCGCGCCCTGTTGCTGGGGGCCTTGTGGGGCTGGTTGCCGTGCGGGCTGGTGTACAGCACGTTATTGTGGGCTGCGAGCCAGGGGAATGCGGGGTACAGCGCGGCGTTAATGTTGGCCTTCGGGCTGGGCACCTGGCCGGTATTGCTGGCCACGGGCTTGGCGGCGGAGCGGGTCAGCAGCCTGTTGCGACGGCGCAGCGTGCGCATGGCGGGCGGGTTGCTGGTCATCCTGTTTGGCCTGTGGACGCTGCCTGGGCCACACCAGCATTGGCTGATGGGACACTGAAGCGGGCTGCTGTACAGCCCCAATGGCTCTTGATACAAATCAACACAGATTCCTACAGACGGCCATAGACTCCGGACACTGCTCGCTCTATCCGGGGACCGCCCACATGCTCGACGACCTACGTTGGGACACCGACCTGATCCGCCGCTACGACCTGGCCGGACCACGCTACACCTCCTACCCGACCGCCGTGCAACTGCACAGCGAAGTGGGCTCGTTCGACCTGCTCCACGCCCTGCGCGAGAGCCGCCGGGCGGTGCGCCCGTTGTCGCTGTACGTGCACGTGCCGTTCTGCGCCAACATCTGCTACTACTGCGCCTGCAACAAAGTCATCACCAAGGACCGTGGCCGCGCTGCGCCCTACCTGCAACGCCTGGAGCAGGAAATCCAGCTGATCGCCTGCCACCTGGACCCCAAGCAACGGGTCGAGCAACTGCACTTCGGCGGCGGCACGCCCACCTTCCTCAGCCCCGTGGAACTGCGCCAGCTGATGGCCACCCTGCGTCAGCACTTCAACCTGCTGGACGATGATTCCGGCGACTACGGCATCGAAATCGACCCACGCGAAGCCGACTGGTCGACCATGGGCCTGCTCCGCGAGCTGGGCTTCAACCGTGTCAGCCTGGGCGTGCAGGACCTGGACCCGGCCGTGCAGCGGGCGGTCAACCGCCTGCAGAGCCTGGAGCAGACCCGCACCCTGATCGAGGCAGCGCGTACCCTGCAATTCCGCTCGATCAACCTGGACTTGATCTACGGCCTGCCCAAGCAGACCCCGGAAGGCTTTGCCCGCACGGTCGAAGAGGTGATCCGCCTGCAACCCGACCGCTTGTCGGTGTTCAACTACGCCCACTTGCCCGAGCGTTTCATGCCTCAGCGACGCATCGACAACAATGACCTGCCGAGCCCGTCAGCCAAGCTCGAAATGCTGCATGCCACCATCGACCAGCTGACCGCCGCCGGTTACCGCTACATCGGCATGGACCACTTCGCCCTGCCCGACGATGAGCTGGCCATGGCCCAGGAAGAAGGCACCCTGCAGCGCAACTTCCAGGGCTACACCACCCACGGCCATTGCGACCTGGTCGGCCTGGGGGTGTCTGCCATCAGCCAGATCGGCGACCTCTATTGCCAGAACAGCAGCGACCTCAACACCTACCAGGACAGCCTCTCCAACGCCCAACTGGCCACCCAGCGCGGCCTGCTGTGCAACCACGACGATCGCCTGCGCCGGGCAGTGATCCAGCAGTTGATCTGCCATTTCGAGCTGGACTACGAGCCGATCGAACAGGCCTTTACCATCGATTTTCGCGGCTACTTCAACAACCTTTGGCCAGAACTGCTGACCTTGCAGCGTGATGGCCTGATCAGCCTGGACGACAAGGGCATCCGCATCCTGCCCGCCGGCCGCCTGTTGGCGCGCTCGGTGTGCATGGTGTTCGACGCCTACCTGGCGATGCAAAACCGCCAGCGCTTCTCACGGGTCATCTGAAAAGCGAGTCGTTCGACCGCATGGACAAGTGGGCTTGTGCGGCACACTATGGGTACACGAAAGGCCTCGGCGCGCACCCGCCGAGGCTTCGCCAGCACGCACCACAATAGCGCACGCTGGCCTACAACCTACGCCGTGAGTTACCCTTACGTCTTATGTGTGCTTTCCCACAAGGATCGATTGAAAATGTCCGAGCCAGTTAAACTGCGCCCACATACCCAGGCCCATTGCAAGGATTGCAGCCTGGCCCCCCTGTGCCTGCCTCTTTCGCTGAACTTGGAAGACATGGAAGCACTGGATGAAATCGTCAAACGTGGACGGCCGCTGAAAAAAGGCGAGTTCCTGTTCCGCCAGGGTGACAATTTCGGCTCGGTCTACGCCGTACGTTCCGGCGCCCTCAAAACCTTCAGCCTCAGCGACAGCGGCGAAGAGCAGATCACCGGCTTCCACCTGCCCAGCGAACTGGTCGGCCTGTCCGGCATGGACACCGAAGCCTACCCGGTGTCGGCCCAGGCCCAAGAGACCACGTCGGTGTGCGAAATCCCCTTCGAACGCCTCGACGAACTCTCGGTGCAATTGCCGCAGTTGCGTCGTCAGCTGATGCGTGTGATGAGCCGCGAGATCCGCGACGACCAGCAAATGATGCTGCTGTTATCGAAGAAAACCGCCGACGAACGCATTGCCACCTTCCTGGTCAACCTGTCCGCACGCTTCCGCGCACGTGGCTACTCGGCCAACCAGTTCCGCCTGAGCATGTCGCGCAACGAAATCGGCAATTACCTGGGCCTGGCGGTGGAAACCGTGTCGCGGGTCTTCACCCGCTTCCAGCAAAACGGCCTGATTCGCGCCGAAGGCAAGGAAGTGCATATCCTCGACCCGATTCAGTTGTGCGCGCTGGCCGGCGGTGCAATAGAGGCCTGAGCTTTTGTTAACGGGTATACTGGCGCCATCGTTTTTCCAGGATACCCGCAACAATGCATAGCGAAGCCTTCGACCTCAAAGCCCTGATCCGCCCGGTAGTGGACTTCCCCAAACCGGGTGTGATCTTTCGCGACATCACCCCGTTGTTCCAATCCCCACGCGGGCTGCGCTATGTCGCCGACCAGTTCATCGAGCGTTATGTCGAGGCTGAGTTCAGCCACATCGGCGCCATGGACGCGCGCGGCTTCCTGATCGGCTCGATCATCGCCCACCAGCTGAACAAGCCGCTGATCCTGTTCCGCAAACAGGGCAAGCTGCCGGCTGACGTGCTGAGCGAGGGTTATCAGACCGAGTACGGCGAGGCCTTCCTCGAAGTGCATGCCGACAGCCTGTGCGAAGGCGACTCGGTGTTGATTTTCGATGACCTGATTGCCACTGGCGGCACCCTGCTGGCGGCAGCCAACCTGGTGCGTCGTACCGGGGCTCAGGTATTTGAAGCGGCAGCGATCATTGACCTGCCGGAGCTGGACGGTTCGCGCCGGCTGCAGGCTGCGGGTGTGCCGACCTTCTGCCTGACCGAGTTTTCCCTCAGCGAATACTGAGTCGTATTCAGGGGCGGCGTTGCCCCCCATTCGCGGGACAAGCCCGCTCCCACAGGTGCTGCGGCACCTCACAGGCCTTCACAATGCCTGTGGGACCTCAAAGGCCTTCACAATACCTGTGGGAGCGGGCTTGTCCCGCGAATGGGCCGCACAGCGGCCCCACTATTTCGAATCACAGCGAAATCGGCCTGCGCCCCGCAAAGGCATGGGCCAATGTCCCGCCATCCACCAGCTCCAGCTCGCCACCCAGCGGCACACCATGGGCAATGCGCGACGCCACCAGGCCTTTCTCGTTCAGCAACTGCGCGATGTAATGCGCCGTCGCCTCCCCTTCCACCGTCGGGTTGGTCGCCAGGATTACCTCGGTAAAGGTGCCCTGCTCCTCGATTCGCGCCATCAGCTGCGGCACGCCAATCGCCTCAGGCCCCAGGCCATCGAGCGGCGACAGATGCCCCTTGAGCACGAAATAGCGGCCGCGGTAGCCGGTCTGCTCCACCGCATACACATCCACCGGCCCCTCGACCACACACAACTGCGTGTCGTCACGGCGCGGGTCGGCGCACTGCGGGCACAGTTCCTGCTCGGTCAGGGTGCGGCACTGACGGCAATGGCCAACCCCTTCCATGGCCTGGGTCAACGCCTGAGCCAACCGCAGGCCGCCGCTGCGGTCACGCTCAAGCAGCTGCAGGGCCATGCGCTGGGCGGTTTTCTGGCCGACACCCGGCAGGGTGCGCAAGGCATCGATCAGTTGGCGGATCAGGGGGCTGAAGCTCATGTAGGCAGGCCTGCAAGTCGGGGGAACAGAATGAACAAGGGAGCAACGGCCCCAAGGCCGTTGCTCCCCATTTGACGCAAAAGGTGAATCAGAACGGCATTTTGAAGCCTGGCGGCAACTGCATGCCAGCGGTCATGCCGCCCATTTTTTCCTGGCTGCTCTGCTCGACCTTACGGACCGCATCGTTCAGTGCGGCAGCGATCAGGTCTTCGAGCACTTCCTTGTCGTCTTCATCGGTCGACATCAGGCTTTGATCGATGCTGACGCGCTTTACGTCGTGACGACCGGTCATCACCACGCTCACCAGGCCGCCACCGGATTGACCGGTCACTTCGGCGTTGGCCAGTTCTTCTTGCATCTTGGCCATTTTTTCCTGCATCTGCTGGGCCTGCTTCATCAGGCCGGCCATGCCACCTTTCATCATGGGGGTATACCTCGATTGGGTCATGTGATGCGGCCCGGCACCGGGCCAGCCGCATGGTTATCCGTTACTGGCCCTGATTGGCCAGGGCCTCTACAGGCTCAATAGTATCCTGTCGCACCTTGGCACCGAACTGCTTGATCATCTGCTGGATCAACGGATCCTGCTCGATCGACACCACGGCGTCTTGCTGGCGCTCGGCACGCTTGCGCGAAGCGGCCTGGGCCGGCGTCTCCTGCTCAGGGCGTATCAGCTCGATACGCAGGTTCAGGGTGCGCCCCAGGTGCTGATTGAGCGCGTCGTTCAAGCGCCGCTGCTGGGTGGCGTTGAACAGTGCGCCCTGGCCTGGGTCCAGGTGCAACAGCCAGTCGTCGCCGTCGGCGGCAATCAGCGTACAGTTTGCGGCGATGTTGCCTGTCATACCGGAGACAGGCAACTGTGGGAATAATTCCAGCCATTGCAGGGCCAGGCCGGTAGCCGGCTGGGCGGCCGGCAGCGGTTCGGCAGCAGGTTTGGGCTGCTCTTCCTGGACGTGCTCGGCCAGTTCATCGAGGTAACTGAACCCGACGGGGTCGCTATCACCTACGTAGTAATCTTCGTCCGCTGGCGGTTCGTCGTCGCGGTCCATGCCCGCTGCCGCATAGGCCGACGGGTCAAACGGCGGCTCGTCGTAGGCCGGCTGTTCGCGTTGCGGCTCGGCCATGGCTGGCTGGGGCGCAGGTGTTGGCTCAGGTGTTGGCGCAGGCTCAGCCACAGGCACCGGCGAGGCGGCAACCGGCACGGGGGGCGCTACAGGCGCTTCCCAAGGCAGGTCGATGACATCCTCGACAGGTTCGGGTGCCGGCGCAGCAGGTTCAACTGGCGCTGGCTGGGTAACGGCAGGCGTCGGCTCTACGGCCGGTACTACAGGGGGCGGCACCTCCACCGCTTGCGCGACAACCGGCGCCACGGGCGCTGCGGCTGGCTGATGGGCCACTCCCGCAGCTGCCACCGGTGTTGCAGGATCAGCTGTGGCTTGGCTGATCCCCACCGGCTTTAGCACCGGCTTCGGCGCGTCATCGGTGTCGGCCGGGCGGAACGCCAGCATGCGCAACAGGACCATCTCGAAGCCACCCCGCGGGTCCGGCGCCAAGGGCAGGTCGCGGCGGCCAATCAGGCCCATCTGGTAATAGAACTGCACGTCCTCGGCCGGCAATGCCGAGGCCAGCGCCAACACGCGATCGCGGTCGCCCTGGCCGTTGTCCACCGCCTCCGGCAGAGCCTGGGCAATGGCGACACGGTGCAGCACGTTGAGCATTTCGGCCAGCACGCCACTCCAGTCCGGCCCTTGCTCGGCAAGGTTGCGCACAGCCTCCAGCAGCGCGCGGGCATCGCCTTCTAGCAGCGCCTGCAGCACGCCATAAACCTGGCCATGGTCGAGGCTGCCGAGCATGGCCCGCACATCGGCCGCCAGCACCTTGCCTTCACCAAACGCGATGGCCTGGTCAGTCAAGCTCATGGCATCGCGCATCGAACCGTCGGCGGCGCGGCCCAGCAGCCATAGGGCATCTGGCTCGAACGGCACGTTTTCCGCGGTCAGCACATGGCTGAGGTGCTCGACTACTCGCTCCGGGCTCATGTTCTTCAGCGAGAACTGCAGGCAGCGCGACAGGATGGTCGCTGGCAGCTTCTGCGGGTCGGTGGTGGCGAGGATGAACTTGACGTAGGGCGGCGGCTCTTCCAGCGTCTTGAGCAAGGCGTTGAACGAGTGGGTCGAGAGCATGTGCACTTCGTCGATCAAATAGACCTTGAAGCGCCCACGGCTCGGGGCATATTGCACGTTATCCAACAGCTCGCGAGTGTCTTCGACCTTGGTGCGGCTGGCGGCGTCGATCTCGATCAGGTCGACGAAGCGGCCCTCGTCGATTTCCCGGCACACTGAACAGGTGCCGCAGGGCGTCGAGGTGATGCCGGTTTCGCAGTTCAGGCATTTGGCAATAATGCGGGCGATGGTAGTCTTGCCCACACCGCGGGTGCCGGTAAACAGGTAGGCATGGTGCAGGCGCTGGTTGTCCAAGGCATTGATCAAGGCCTTGAGCACATGGGCCTGGCCGACCATTTCGCGGAACGAGCGCGGACGCCATTTTCGTGCAAGAACCTGATAACTCATCGAAAAACCATCGTAGCCTGATCGAGCGGAAGATCGCTAATGCTAGCGGAGCGGGGCCGAAATTGCACCCTGCGCGACTGGTCTAAGCTATGAAACTGGCGCGCTATCCAGGGAGGATGTGCCTTGCGAAGACTGTTGCCCCTGCTATTGCTGTGGACCACCCACAGCCTGGCCGACCCACCCGTGCTGCGTTTTTCCGTCGCCGAGAGCTGGAGCATGCCGCTGATGCGCGTCGAAGGTGATCAACCGGTGGAAGGTTTGCTGTTCGACCTGATGCAGGCTATTGCCCGGGAAGTGGGTGTACGACCGGAGTATCACGTACTGGCACGCCTGCGCCTGCAGGAGGCCATGGAAAGCGGCGATATCGACGTGCGCTGCTATGTCAGCACCCAGTGGTTTCAGGATCGGCCGGGCAATTTTGTCTGGAGCATCCCCGTGATCCACCAGCGCGACGTATTGGTTGGCGGCGCTGATGCAAGCAACCCTACCCGCCCAGAGCAACTGGCGCCGCAAGCCATCGGCACTGTACTGGGTTATGCCTATGGCACCTTGCAACCCTTGTTCGAACAGGGCCGACTGCACCGCGAAGACAGCCGCAGCCAACTGCTGGCCCTGCAGAAGCTGCACGCGGGGCGGTATCTGCATGCGGTGAGCAACGAGTTGTCGTTGCAGTGGTTCAACCAAGGCTTGCCGGCGGGGCAACAGCTGCAAACGCTGGCAGTGCTGGAAGAGCAGGACTTGGGATGCATGGTGCGCACTGACCCGGAGGTACCGACGCAAGGGGTGCTCAGGGCACTGGTGCGCATGAAGCAGTCCGGGGAGATTGAGCGGATCAGCCAGCGGTATGGGGGTGCGGGGTATGCTGGGAATGCCGCGGCGCGGACGCCTTGAATAGCGCACACTCGTGGGAGCAGGCGTGTGCTGCGAAGAGGGCGTGCACTGCGCTATTCCGTCAAGCCTCTGCCCCTCATGATCCGCTGCAGGTTGTGGGCGTTGACGAAGATCAAGATGCCCAGCAAGACGAAGCCAATCGCAATCGCTTTGGCAATGCTCATCTGCTCGCCAAAAAACAGGTAGGAAGCAACCAGCCCCGATATAGGCACGAGCAGCGAGAGCGGTGCGACCTGGGCAGCCGGGTATTTCTTCATCAAGTTGTTCCATACCAGGTAGCCTAGGATGGTTGTGATGTAGCTCTGGAACAGCACAGAGAACAAGGCTTCCCACGCTATACCACCGGCAAGCACTGCGAATGAGGCCCAGCCATTGGCTGCGACTGTCAAAACGAATATCGCCGGGACCGAAAAAAGGCTCGACCAGATAATGAACGCGACCATGTCGGCCGGGCGTTTGAGCTTGACCACCAGGTTGCACAGCGACCAGGCCAGGGCAGCGATAAGTACGAGTAGAACACCGGTAACCGTCGACGACTCACCGCCTAATGCCAAGATCATTATCAGACCGCAGGCGGCTGAGGCCATGCCGCACAGATGGATTCCACTGACTCGCTCGCCCAGAAGGAGGCTGCTGAGGAGGATAGTGAAAAAGGCACTGAACTGCAGAAACACCGAAGACATGCCGGGGGACAAGCCTTGGAACATTGCGAAGTTGACCACCCACCACAAGCCGGCGCCGAACATCACACCGTATAGGGCCAGCACCCCATATGAAATGCCTGCCGGGCGCTTGACGAAGAACACCAGAGGCATAGCGCAGAACACGAAACGCAACAGCGTCAGAAGGTAAGGATCCAGGCTTCTCAAGCCTAGTTCGATGACAGAGAAGTTACAGCCCCATAGGACTGTCACCAGAACACCGGCGACCAAATCCCGCTTGCTCATTTTCATGCCTGCTCTCCCTTGTTGCGGCATGCATTACTGTAATGACATTGATTGCGCCTGGATGCAGGAGGCGTCCTACCGACACGTGGGGCTGCTCTGAGAAATTTCGCCTGCATTAAACATCGCTGTTTAAAGCAGCCCGCTGACTGTGGGCAGACCCCGCTACTTCTGGCGTTCGACAGCCAATGTCACGGCATCAGCCTGGCCCCAGGCGATTTGCATGGCGCGCAGGCCATGCTCCAGTAGCTGTCGCGTTTCTTCGTCTTGGATGCGCTCAAGTGCTCGACGGCTGTCGCTGTAGGCGAACATTAGGTAGTGGGAGACATTCATCAGCGCGAACTCTATTGGCACGACGCCTTCGCTGATGGCGCGGGAAAGGGATTTGCCGGGGGGAAGGTCGAAGGTATGGGGTGGGTCGGGGACGATTTTTTTCATTACATATCCGTACTGATTAGGCTGCCTCCTTCCGTTTCCACACATTAGGGTGGCAGCTGTAAGCGGGGTGGAAATCCGGGCGTACGGTAAACCCGGTAGGTACGAATACCTCCCGCTACAGCTGCCATAACTGACAGATGTCCCGCACAACTCAGGTTTCCACACCCGATCGCTGAACCGACAGCGACCGCAAAAGCCTATTGGGTGGGGTTTCCAAGGACAATCAGACGGGAGTCGACGGGATGCGTAGGATATTTCTGCAAGCCTTACAAATGCAGCAGGAAACCGCCTATATGAGAGTAGGATCCTTCCTTGTTGGCAATTGGACTACGAAATCTGGTGTATAGAGCGATTCCGACCTCTCGCCTGGTGGCGCATAATTTTCGCCACCCCTCAAAAAGACACCTCCCGAGGCTCCAAGATGATCGAGACAATCTCGAACTCGAGAGACTACAGATCGAGAATCGCAAGCTAGCTGCAGAAGCACTCAAATTCATGGCTGAAGAGCGCAAGCTTAGACAAGAGGCGTTCTGGCACCCCTTCGCAACCGGCTCGGTCATACTGACTGCCATTGCGGGTATCATGGCCCTGCTGGTTAAACTCTAAGCACGCTCGTTTATGGCAAGAGGAAAGATCATGCCCCGTTCCACTCAAGATAGGGTTGAACAATCCCATCGCGAAGTTGAGGCCCTGGCCGAAGAAATGCGCAAGGCAAGAGCCTTTTCTCCTTGGTCAGCGCTTTTGCCGTTCAGCCTAGGTGCGGGCTTTGCTTTGGCGTTACTTCTCGCCGGCCTCTTGATCTTGAGACTGCTGTAATCCCGAGCGCTGTCTTCAACCTGACGCAATCAAACCGGCACTCAAGAACATCCCAACCCCAAACACCGTATGGGTCACCAGACTCTTCAGGCAGTTACGCCCAGGTGTCGGCGTCCGCGAGGCAAAGAACCCCGCCCCCATCACCGGCTGCATGAAGCACAGCGGCGCCGCCACCGTCGCCACGCCCCAAACCAGCGCAGGCCACAGCGTCGGGGCACTCAGCCAGCCCTCCCCGACCATCCCCACCAGCATCACGGCAAACAACACACCGATCACGTAGTGGATAACCCACCCCAAGGCCAGTTCGTTCGCAACCGGTTCGGCCTTGGCGATAGCATCGTGGCGCACCCGCCCCTTCATCACATGGCCCGCCCAGCGCCCCACCATGGCGAAATTCAAGGTAGGGATGCCCAAGCGCCGCAGCAACACCCCCCACAGATCCATGATCACGGTGGCCCCAATCCCGATCAGCAAAGCGGCTTTTAGCATGGCAAGCGTCATCGATTCAGCCCTCTAAGATTGACGTTCAGCAACATGCCGCGCAGCATAGAAGTTGAAGTCAACTTCAAGTCAAGGCCCAGAATGGACATTGCCGATGTCGCCAAGCGCACAGGCGTACCCGCATCAACGCTGCGCTATTACGAAAAGATAGGCTTGCTCAAGTCCCTCGCCGGCCGCGGCCAGCGGCGGCAGTTTGCTGCCGACGTGGCGGACCGGCTGGCACTGATTGCCCTAGGCCAGGCCGCAGGCTTTTCCCTGGATGAAGTGGGCGCGATGCTGGTGGACCTGCAGGTCGATCGGCAAATGCTGATAGCCAAAGCGGACGAAATCGATGCACGGGTCAAGCGCTTGCAAGCAATGAGCAAGGGGCTGCGGCATGCAGCGCAGTGCCCGGAGGACGATCACCTGGCCTGTCCGAAATTTCAGCGCTTGATGAAGCTTTCAGCCGCCGGGGCGTTGGGGGAAAAGCACCTACACCAGGGCGGGCCTGGAAAAACGCGAAGCCAGCCACCTCGCCGTACTTAGCCCTACAACCAAAAGCGCAACGCCCTCAATGCTCAACATCATCGCACTGATGCCTAGCTGCGTGATCAATTGACTGGCTACGAAGGGGAACCCGAACACACCGATGAAATACGACAGGCTGAACAGCAGCAGTGCTTGCGCGGTAAGGCCCGCTGGCGCCTCATTGGCAGCCAGCCCGTTGATTACCGAGTAGTTCAAGCCATAACCCACGCCCAACAACATGGCCATCGCCAGATAGCGTTCGGCGCTGTGCACCCATTGATCAAAGCCCACTACGGCAGTGGCCATGATCAAGGTTAAAAACCACGAAGTCGCCAGCGGCGGTTGCTTCACAACCCAGCCGGCCAGCAAGAGCCTGCAGGCGATCGCAGCGCCCATGAAGCCAATGAAGAAGATCGAGTAATCAAGCCCGAGTCGATCGGCATAGCTGGTCTGGAAACTGCCCATCGTGCCGAAAATCGCCCCACCCAGCCCTACCATCAAAATCGACAAGCCCGAACGCGAACGCATCACGTTGAGCGCGGACACCAAACCGATCTGCACCTTCTCAGCCGGTCGTTGCCCCAGCGAAGTCGAACCAAGCCAAGCAAAGTACAACCCCGCCAAACCTGCAGCACACGCCGCCACCCAAAAAGCGAGCTGGGTAGGCAGCGCCACGAAGGCCGCGAACTTGCCCAGTAATGGCCCGGTACCTATGCCAGTCAACATGCTGCCGGAGAGCAATGCAAAACAGTGCGTGCGGCGTGATGGCTCGACCATTTGAGCAACCATGATCGGCCCTACCGTGTAGAAGAGCCCCCAACCAACCCCAAGCATCAAGCCACACGCCAACAACGCGCCGCCCAGGCCGGGCACCACGGCAAAACCCACTGACGCCACGACCAGGCAGAACGCCCCGACAGCGATAGCGCGAGCAGCGCCAACGCGCTGCAACAGATGCCCCGAGCCCACCACAGACAGCAGCGTACTGAGCATCGCGACTGCAAATACCCGCCCTGCATCGCTCGCAGTGCCGCCCAACGCCTGCACCAGCATAGAGAGCAGAAACGTCGTGCCATAGCTGATGGACAGTAGGAAACAGGCGATGCAGAACACGGTAAAGTGCTTAAACCGTGGCGGGGGTACAGACGACTTCATGTAAGCAGTCCTTGCTGAAAGGTACTGCTTTCTATCACGGCACGGCACTGGCAAAGGCATGCATTTGCTGACGTTGAGATCGTCACTTCAGTACCTAAACGACCGCCGCCCTTTGACGCCACTGATCGCGGCTCAACTCCCAGATCTCTTTGAGCACGGCGCCACAGACGAAATGCCCCGGCTCAGTCCCGACCAGGCGCATGCCTTCGTGCAGGGAAACACTGCGCGACCTGTCATTGCTCGCCGCCTTGGGCACCTGCATGACGCAACGCCCAAGCGTCTCGAACCAATAGTCGTTGATGACCACACAGGCCTCGCGGATGTAGCCGTTTTTTTGCCATGCAGGTGCGAGCCAGAAGCCACGGTTGTTACCCGGCTGGTCATAGAGGCTGATGCTGCCGATGACCTGCGTTGGCGCGGTTTTCAGGCGGATCATCCAGTGCCATTCGCAGCCAGCGTTCATGGCAGGCAATGCGATGTCTCGCACGTAGACGAGTGCGCCGTCTTCGGGATAGGGCCATGGCACGCGGCTGTCCAGGTAGCGAACAATGTCCCAGTGCGGGAACAATTGCTGAATAGCGGGTGCGTCGCCAAGCTGCAGCGGCGTGAGTATCAGGCGCGAGGTTTCGAGGGTTGGAAGGCTGTCCATGGCGCAGCGTCCGTTCTGGAGGCGGTATGGCCTTCTGGCATTCTCACAGAGCAGAGGTTGAAACGTCGAGACGTCATGCGCTTTCGCACATTGACTAAGAGGTATTTTTGAACGAGAGATCCTTGAGAGCTCAAGGATTTAAAGAATGGAGGCAGCCCCACCAGCCACACCCCGGCACTCGATGTTCCCGCTATGGCTGCTCCCTTCCGGGCCTGACCAGGTTAACGGGTAATCAATGCGGGGGGACCGATGGGGCCACCACTGACGCAACTCGCTAAGCAGCGAGCCGCGCCATTGTACCGGTCTGAGGCGAAGTTACAACCTCTGCGGGGAGAAAAAGTCATCATTTCTCAATGACTTGTTTAAAGGTGGGTCAGATTGCGATGCCCTGCTTCGCCAGGAAGGCGATGAACGCGTCTTCGTCCAGCACCTTCACACCCAGCTCACTGGCCTTGGCCAGCTTGGAGCCCGCGCCAGGGCCGGCGACCACGCAGTGGGTCTTGCCGGAAACGGAACCTGCCACCTTGGCGCCTAGGCTTTCCAGTTTGTCTTTGGCAATGTCGCGGCTCATGCGCTCCAGGGTGCCGGTCAACACCCAGGTCTGCCCGGCCAAAGGCAGGCCTTCGGCGACTTTCTTCTCGCTGTTCCAGTGCATGCCGAACGTCAGCAACTGGGCTTCGATGTCCCGCGCCAGCTTCTGATTCGCTTCGTCCTTGAAGAACTCGCGCACGGCCTCGGCCTGCTTGGCGGCCAGGGCCTGGCGCAGGTCGATACCGTCGGCGGCGATGATCTTGTCCAGGCTGTCGAGCTTGGCCACCAGCTTCTCAGCGCCGGTCGGGCCGACCGAGGCGATGTCGAGCTTGGCAATCATCCCAGCCAGGGTGGTGCTGGCGGCGAACTCGGCGGCCAAGTCGCCTTCGTCCTGCAACTGCATGCCGCAGGCGAGCAGTTGCTCGATGACTTTGCGGTTGTGCTCGTCTTCGAAGAAGTTGTGGATTTCATATGCCACTTCAAGCCCGATGTCTGGCAGGTAGGTCAGCACCTGTGGCAGCGCCTGCTGCACCCGCGCCAAGCTGCCCAGCGAGCGAGCCAGGACCTTCGCGGTTTCCTCACCCACATCCGGAATGCCCAGGGCGTAGATGAAGCGCGCCAGGCTCGGCCGCTTGCTGGCTTCGATGGCATCCAGCAGCTTCTTGCTGGACACTTCGGCAAACCCTTCCAGCCCTACGATCTGGTCGAACTGAAGCTTGTACAGGTCTGCTGGCGAGCCGATCAGCCCTTCGTCCACCAACTGCTCGACGCTCTTTTCGCCCAGGCCGTCGATATCCATCGCGCGGCGCGAAACGTAGTGGATGATCGCCTGTTTGAGTTGGGCGCCACAGGCCAGGCGACCGACGCACCGGTACACCGCGCCTTCACTGGTGGTTTCCTTACCTTTGCTGCGCTTGACCAGTTGCGTGCGCTCGACTTGCGAGCCACACACCGGGCATGCGCTCGGCACTTCAACCGGGCGGGCATCTTCAGGGCGGCGCTCGAGCACCACTTGCATGACTTGCGGGATCACGTCGCCGGCACGGCGGATGATCACCGTGTCGCCAATGCGCAGGCCGAGGCGGGCGATTTCGTCCATGTTGTGCAGGGTGGCGTTGGACACGGTCACACCGGCCACTTTGACCGGCTTCAGGCGTGCCACAGGCGTCACCGCCCCGGTACGCCCCACCTGGAATTCCACATCCAGCACCTCGGTCAGCTCTTCCATGGCCGGGAACTTGTGGGCAATCGCCCAGCGCGGCTCGCGGGCGCGGAAGCCCAGTTCACGCTGAGACGCCAGGCTGTTGACCTTGAACACCACGCCGTCGATCTCATACGGCAGGCTGTTACGGCGCTCGCCGATGTCGCGGTAATACGCCAGGCACTCTTCGATGCCGGCGGCATGCCGTAGCTCACGGCTGATCGGCAGACCCCAGGCCTTGAGTTGCTCAAGGATGCCAATGTGGCTGTCGCCGATGCTTGCGGACACCTGCCCTACGCCATAGCAGCAGAACTCCAGCGGGCGGCTGGCGGTGATTTTCGAATCCAATTGGCGCAGGCTGCCGGCGGCGGCGTTGCGCGGGTTGGCGAAGGTTTTGCCACCCGCTTCTGCCTGGGCGGCATTGAGCCGATCGAAACCGGCCTTGCTCATGTACACCTCGCCACGCACCTCCAGCACCGCGGGCCAACCTTCGCCCTGCAGCTTGAGCGGGATGTTGCGCACGGTGCGCACGTTGGCACTGATGTCTTCGCCGGTGGTGCCATCGCCACGGGTGGCGCCTTGCACCAATTGGCCGTCGCGGTACAGCAGGCTTACCGCCAGGCCATCGAGTTTGGGTTCGCAGCTGTAGTCGACCGCACCCGGCTGATCGAGGCCATCTACCACACGGCGGCCGAATTCACGCAGGTCAGCTTCTTCGAAGGCGTTACCCAGGCTGAGCATGGGCACTTCGTGGCGCACCTGGCTGAATGCAGCCAGGGCCTGGCCGCCGACGCGCTGGGTTGGCGAGTCAGGCGTTACCAGGTGCGGGTGTTCGGCTTCCAGCGCCTTGAGCTCATTGAACAGGCGGTCGTATTCAGCATCGGGCACGCTGGGCTCATCGAGCACGTAGTAGCGGTAGTTATGCTGGTCGAGCTCGGCGCGCAGGGCGTGGATTCGGGATTCGGCGGTCATTCGTTTGTCTTCTCTTGCAAAGCAAAAGAGCAGCCAGGGGGACGTTGCCTGGGGCCCTGATCCTTTATCCCTGGTCTGGCCCCTTCGCGGGTAAACCCGCTCCCACAGGCACGCCACTGGGTTCAAAAACAGTGGGGTACCTGTGGGAGCGGGTTTACCCGCGAAGGGGCCAGATCAGACAACCTAGGAGCCCGAACCGGCCAGCACGCCCCGCAGGCTGCTCTTTCGTCTGGATCTATCAGCGCTTCTGGGTCAGCGCGCGGCGCTCGAACTCGACGATGCGCTGGCGGTAATGCTCGATGGTCTGGGCGGTCAGCACGCTGCGCTGGTCGTCCTTGAGTTCGCCATTGAGCTCATGGGCCAATTTGCGCGCCGCCGCGACCATCACGTCGAAGGCCTGCTTAGGGTGACGCGGGCCTGGTAGCCCCAGGAAGAAGCTCACCGCACGGGTGCTGAAGTGGTCGATGTCGTCCAGGTCGAAAATACCGGGCTTCACGGCGTTGGCCATGGAGAACAGCACTTCGCCGTGGCCGGCCATGCTCTCGTGGCGGTGGAAGATGTCCATCTCGCCAAAACGCAGGCCGCTCTCGAGAATGTTCTGCAGCAGTGCCGGGCCCTTGAAACCACCCTCGTCACGGGAGATGACGCTGATCACCAGCACCTCTTCAGCGGGAGGCAGTTCCTTGACCGTGTTGTTGCTGGACGACGCACCGCTGTTGCGGTTGTTGTCGGCGGCAAAATCATCATCGGCATCGGCGAACAGATCAGGCTCGCGCGCCTCTGCGACCAGGTTCAGGTCACCTTGCGGCACTTCTGCGGCGCGCTTGCCACGCTTGCTGGCCTTGACTGGCTTGGGCTCGCGTTCGCGATCGCGCGACGACGCACTGAGCGAGGGCAGGTCGCTCTCGTCCAGCTCTGGCTCCTTGTGGTTATCCAATACCCGCGATGGGCCGAGCACTTCGGCGCCGCCCTCTTCGTCGGGGACATTGGAATAACTGCGGTCCAGACGGAATTTCAACTTGCCTTTCCCGCCGCGCATGCGGCGCCAGCCGTCGAAAAGAATACCGGCAATGACAATGATGCCGATGAGGATCAGCCACTCGCGCAGACCGATTTCCATGTAATCCCGTGCCTCTATAAAAATATGCTTGAAAACAAAGGGTTCAAAGCCCTTTAACACGTGGCGCCAACTCTATGTTCTGACAGGCGTTTTACCCACGCAAAAAACGAGTGACATTAAGCTAGCACGACCAAAGACAACTTTACACCGTCTGTCGCACATGGCGGGGCCATTTCGCTACAGAATGTGCCCTATCTTCGCGCATCAGGCGTCGACCATGGCCATCGCCTCCTCCACATCCACTGCAACGAGGCGTGAGCAGCCCGGCTCGTGCATCGTCACCCCCATCAATTGATCCGCCATCTCCATGGCAATCTTGTTATGGGTGATGTAGATGAACTGCACGCTTTCACTCATTTCCTTCACCAGCCGGGCGTAACGCCCGACGTTGGCATCGTCCAGCGGCGCATCGACTTCGTCGAGCATGCAGAACGGTGCGGGGTTCAACTTGAAAATGGCGAACACCAGCGCCAGGGCGGTCAGTGCCTTCTCGCCACCGGACAGCAGATGGATGGTGCTGTTCTTCTTGCCCGGGGGTCGCGCCATGATCGTTACCCCTGTATCGAGTAGATCTTCGCCCGTCAGTTCCAGATAAGCGCTGCCACCACCGAAAACTTTTGGAAAAAGTGCCTGTAATCCGGCATTTATCTGATCAAAGGTATCTTTGAAGCGGTTGCGCGTTTCCTTGTCGATCTTGCGGATGACGTTTTCCAGCGTCTCCAGCGCTTCGACCAGGTCAGCATTCTGGGCGTCCAGGTAGCGCTTGCGCTCGGACTGCTGCTCGTACTCTTCGATGGCCGCCAGGTTGATCGCGCCCAGGCGCTGGATACGCGCCTCGGTCTGCTCCAGCGCCTGTTCGGTGCTCTGTTCGGTGGCGTCCGCTTCAAGGGTGGCAAGCACGCCTTGCAGGTCGTAGCCGTCGGCCAGCAGTTGTTCCTGCAGGGTCTTGCGCCGCACATCCAGGCCCTGGCACTCCAGGCGTAGCTGCTCCAGCTGGCCACGCAGCAGTTGGGCTTGCTGCTCGGCTTGGGTGCGGCGTTTTTCGGCGTCGCGCAGGGCGCGGTCGGCTTCGTCCATGTGCAGGCGCGCCTGGCGCATTTCTTCGTCGACGCTCATGCGCCGCTCCAGCAGCTCTTCGAGCTTGAGGCGCAGCTCTTCGAGGGGCGCTGCGCCCTCCTCCAGGTTCAGGCTCAGTTGCTCCTGGCGCTCGGTCAGGCGTGCTGCCTGCTGCTCCAGGCGCTCCAGGGCCTGATGGGTGGAGTCGTGCTGGGCACGCAGCGAGCCTAGGCGCACGGCCAACTGGTGGGCGTGGTCCTTGTGCTGACGGGCCTCCTGACGGATGCGGTCAAGGCCTTCGCGCAGGGTATCGCGGCGAGCCATCAACTGTTCGCGCTGCTCGGTGTCCTGGGCCATCAGGTCCAGGGCTTCTTGCAGCACCAGACGCGCCTCACCCAGTTGCTCGTGCTCCAGGGCGCGCTGTTCTTGCAGCTCGGTCAGCTCTTCGTGCAGACGGCGGCGACGCAATTCGACTTGCTCGGCACGAGCCCGGCTGGCCGACAGGCTGGCCTTGAGCTCGCCGTGCTGGCGGCTTTCTTCCTGGGTGCGACGGCGCAGTTGCTCGCGCTGTTCTTCCAGGCCCAGTTGCTGCTCGCGCAAATTTTGAAGCTGTTGCTCAAGGTGCTCCAGGGCGGCTTCCTGCTCCAGCTGTTGCTGGCCCAGGCGCTCGATCTCCTGACCACGGGCCAACACCCCACCTTCGGCCTCGCCGCCTCGGCTGACCCGCAAAAAATGCCGGCCAACCCAATAACCATCGCGGCTAACCAGGCTTTGCCCTTCAGCCAGGGTCGCACGCAGTGCCAGCGCCTGGGCCAGGTCATCGACCGGCTTGACCTGCCCCAGCCAGGGGGTCAGGTCGGTACGCCCTTCGACTTTGTCCAGCAAGCTGCCCGCCAGCCGCGCACCCTCGCCGCTTGCCAGCAGCAAGCGCAACTCGCCTTGCTCCAGGTCGGCAAAAGCCAGGTTGTTGAAATCATCAACCAGCACGGCCTGCAGATCGGCGCCAAGCACCGTCTCCACGGCCAGCTCCCAGCCCGGCTCGACCCGCAGCCCTTCGGCCAGGCGCGGGCGCTGTGCCAGGCCCTGCTCGCGCAACCAGTCTGCGGCACCCACGCCAGGCTCTAACGCGGCCTGCTGCAAGGCCTCCAGCGATGCCAGCCGCCCACCCAGGCGCTGCAGGTCACCCTGCGCCTGTTGTTGCGCCTGGGTGGCCTGCTGCAATTGCTCGCGCGTGCCTTCGAGTTGCTCGACCACTTGCTCTTCGGACAGTTGCAACGTTTCGAGCAGCACCTCGCTGCTGGCCAACTGCTCGGACAGCTCAACCAGGGCCGCATCCTGCGGCTCGGCACCTAACAGGTCGCGTTCTTCACCCAGCTTGCGCTGGCGCTCCGACAAGCGTTCCAGGCTGGCTTCAAGCTGCTGCAAGCGGGACTGTTGCACTTCAGCCTGACGGCGGGGCTCGGCGGAGCGGGTGTTGAAGGTGTCCCATTGTTCTTGCCAGCCGTGCATGCCCAGCTCGGCTTCTTCGAGCGTGGCAGCGGCTTCTTCGGCGGCCGCCAGGGTCATTTCCTGTTCGGGCTCGAGCATGGCCAGCTCTTCGCCGAGGGTGGCCAGCAAGGTGCGGTCATGGCCCAGGTGGGACTCGGTCTCCAAGCGCGTGCGCTCAGCTTCCTTGAAGTCGTCCTGCAACTGGCGAAGGCGCTGCTGGCCGTGCTGGATGCTCTGCTCAACCCGGGCAATATCGCCCGCTACTGAATAGAAGCGGCCCTGCACCTGATTGAAGCGCTCGGACAATTCGTGGTGGCCATCGCGCAGGCGCTCGATACTCGCGTCGGCGTTGCGCTGTTCGGCCACCAAGGCCTCGTGGGACACGTCCTGATCACCGATCACTGCCTCGCGCTGGCGTACGCGTTCGTCCAGGTCGCGCCAGCGCAGGGCCGACAAGCGGGCTTTCAGCTGGCGCTCCTGGGCCTTGTACTCACGGTACTTTTCGGCTGCCTGGGCCTGACGGTGCAAGCGTTCGAGCTGGCGTTCGAGCTCGTCACGCAAGTCGGTCAGGCGCGCCAGGTTTTCCTGGGTGCGGCGGATGCGGTTCTCGGTCTCGCGGCGGCGCTCCTTGTACTTGGAGATACCCGCCGCTTCTTCGATGAAGTTGCGCAGCTCTTCGGGCTTGGCTTCGATCAGTTTGGAGATCATGCCCTGCTCGATGATCGAGTAGCTGCGCGGCCCAAGGCCGGTGCCGAGGAAAATATCGGTGATATCCCGGCGACGGCATTTTGCGCCGTTGAGGTAATAGCTGTTCTGCGCGTCGCGGGTCACCTTGCGGCGGATGGAGATTTCAGCGTAAGCCGCGTACTCCCCGACCAAGGTGTTGTCGCTGTTGTCGAACACCAGCTCGATACTGGCCTGGCTGACCGGTTTGCGGCTGGTAGAGCCGTTGAAGATGACGTCGGTCATCGACTCGCCACGCAGGTTCTTCGCCGAACTCTCGCCCATCACCCAGCGCACCGCGTCGATGATGTTGGATTTGCCGCAACCGTTGGGGCCTACCACGGCCGCCATGTTGCTGGGGAAGTTGACCGTGGTGGGGTCGACGAACGACTTGAACCCGGCCAGGCGAATGCACTTGAGGCGCATCGTCAGGCCCGGGCCAACGCCGCCAGCACCAGCTCACAGCTGCGCTGGCAATAGGCGGTGAGCACCTCGCGAATGCGCGGCAGGTCGCGGGCGACCACGGCCTCGAGCAGGCGCGCGAACAGCTCCAGGTAGTCGTCCGTGCTGGCCTGGCGTTGGTCCAGGGCCAGGTAGTAGGCGCGGCTCATGGCCGGCTGCAGGTTTTCGACGGTCTCCTGCAGGTACGGGTTGTCGGCGAACGGGTAGGCAGCCCGCATGACGGCGAAGCTTTCGGCGACGAAGGCCTTGATGTCTTGCTGGTCGCGGGCATGCTGCAAGCGCTGCTGGATCTCCAGAAACGGGCGCAAGTCGGCCTCCAGGCGCCATTTTTGTGCAACGGCGTTGCCCAGCAGGATGTAGAACTCACCCATCAAGTTGCACAGGCTGCGCACACTGCGCTCGTCCAGCTTGGTCACATGCGCACCGCGACGCGGCAAGATCGCTACCAAATGCCGACGTTCGAGGATCAACAGCGCTTCACGCACCGAGCCGCGGCTGACATTCAGCGCCTGGGTGACCTTCTGCTCCTGAATGCGCTCGCCCGGCGCCAGCTCGCCGCGAATAATGCGTTCGGCCAGGTAATCGGCAATCTGCTCGGAGAGGCTGTCCGGGGCCTTGAACGTCATGGTTTTCCTTCAAAATCATTGAACTGGGCACAAGGGGCGGATTGTAGCGTACTTGACCCGCACTCGCGCAGAGGGGCCTTGCGCTTTATTTGGCCTGCCAGGCAGCTGCCTGTACGGCGCGATCTATGCTTGTGATATGGGCAATGTGTTCGGCCGGGTGTAGACATACGCATTTTCCTGACCTTTGAGTCAGAAAAATATTGACCAGTTCGTCAGGTCTGCTTATTGTCCGCCCAACAACAATAAAACCATTGCGAGGCCATCCCCGTGATCCAGTTTCTCGTCAACCAGGAGCTGCGTAATGAGCACGCCCTGGACCCGAACATGACGGTGCTGCAATACCTGCGCGTGCACCTGGGCAAACCCGGCACCAAGGAAGGCTGCGCCAGCGGTGACTGCGGTGCGTGTACCGTGGTGGTCGGTGAATTGACCCAGGACGACCAAGGCCAGGATACCCTGCGCTACCGTAGCCTCAACTCCTGCCTGACGTTCGTTTCGTCACTGCACGGCAAGCAGTTGATCAGCGTCGAAGGCCTCAAGCACCAGGGTGAACTGCACAGCGTGCAAAAAGCCATGGCCGACTGCCATGGCTCGCAATGCGGCTTCTGCACCCCAGGCTTTGTCATGTCGCTGTTCGCCCTGCAGAAAAACAGCCAAAGCGCCGACGTGCATCAGGCCCAGGAAGCCTTGGCCGGCAACCTGTGCCGCTGCACCGGCTACCGGCCGATCCTCGATGCCGCCGAGCAAAGCTGCCGCCAGCCTTGCCGCGATCAGTTCGACGCCCAGCAAGCCCAAACCATCAGCCGCCTCAAGGCCATTGCGCCAACCCAGACCGGCGAGCTCAACAGCGGCGACAAACGCTGCCTGGTGCCGCTGACCGTGGCCGACCTGGCCGACCTGTACAGCTCGCACCCCGAAGCACGTCTGCTGGCCGGTGGTACCGACCTGGCGCTGGAAGTGACCCAGTTCCACAAGACCCTGCCGGTGATGATCTATGTCGGCCATGTGGCCGAGCTCAAGCGCATCGACAAAACCGCCAGCCACCTGGAAATCGGCGCAGCCACCCCGCTCACTGACTGCTATGAGGCGCTCAACGCCGAGTACCCTGATTTCGGCGACCTGCTGCACCGCTTCGCCTCGCTGCAGATCCGCAACCAGGGCACCCTGGGCGGCAATATCGGCAACGCGTCGCCGATTGGTGACTCGCCGCCCCTGCTGATCGCCCTGGATGCCCAGGTGGTGCTGCGCCAAGGCGAACGCCAGCGCACCCTGGCGCTGGAGGACTACTTCATCGACTACCGCATCACCGCGCGCCAGGACAGCGAGTTCATCGAGAAGATCATCGTGCCGCGCGCCAGTGTGGATTGGGCCTTCCGCGCCTATAAAGTGTCCAAGCGCCTGGATGACGACATCTCTGCCGTGTGCGCAGCGTTCAACCTGAGCATCGAGAACGGCGTGGTCAGCGGTGTGCGTATCGCCTTCGGTGGCATGGCCGCGATACCCAAACGCGCCCGCGCCTGCGAAGCAGCCCTGCGCGGCAAGCCATGGAACCAGGCCAGCATCGAGCGCGCCTGCCAGGCCCTGGCCGAAGACTTCACCCCGCTCAGCGACTTCCGCGCCAGCAAGGAATACCGCCTGCTGACGGCGCAGAACCTGCTGCGCAAGTACTTCATCGAACAGCAAACGCCGTACATCGAAACCCGGGTGACCGCTTATGTCTAACCATCACGTAGCCAAGAGCCAGGCCGAGATGGCCGAACTGTTCAGCCAGGACCTGACCACCGGGGTCGGCCGCAGCGTCAAGCACGACAGCGCCGACAAGCACGTGGCCGGCGAAGCGGTGTACATCGATGACCGCCTCGAATTCCCCAACCAGTTGCACGTCTATGCGCGCACCGCCGACCGCGCCCATGCGCGCATCCTGCGCATCGACACCACGCCGTGCTATGCCTTCGAAGGCGTGCGCATCGCCATCACCCACGAAGACATCCCGGGGCTCAAGGACATCGGCCCAGTCGTAGCCGGTGACCCGCTGCTGGCCATCGACAAGGTCGAGTTCTTTGGTCAACCGGTGCTCGCCGTGGCCGCCCGTGACCTGGAAACCGCCCGCCGCGCCGCCATGGCGGCCATCGTCGAGTACGAAGACCTGGAGCCGGTACTGGATGTGGTCGAAGCGTTGCGCAAGAAGCACTTCGTGCTCGACAGCCACACCCACCAACGCGGCGACTCGGCCGCGGCCTTGGCCAGTGCTCCGCATCGCCTGCAAGGCACCTTGCACATCGGCGGCCAGGAGCACTTCTACCTGGAGACGCAGATTTCTTCGGTGATGCCCACCGAGGACGGCGGCATGATCGTCTACTGCTCCACGCAAAACCCCACCGAGGTGCAGAAGCTGGTGGCCGAGGTGCTGGACGTGCCGATGAACAAGGTCGTCCTCGACATGCGCCGCATGGGTGGTGGTTTCGGCGGCAAGGAAACCCAGGCCGCCAGCCCGGCCTGCCTGTGCGCGGTAATTGCGCGCCTGACCGGCCAGCCGACCAAGATGCGCCTGCCGCGCGTCGAAGACATGACCATGACCGGCAAGCGTCACCCGTTTTATGTCGAGTACGACGTCGGCTTCGATGACAACGGCCGCCTGCACGGCATCAACTTCGACCTGGCCGGCAACTGCGGCTACTCGCCCGACCTGTCCGGCTCGATCGTCGACCGCGCCATGTTCCACTCCGACAACGCCTATTACCTGGGCGATGCCACCGTGCATGGCCACCGCTGCAAGACCAACACCGCCTCCAACACCGCCTACCGCGGCTTCGGCGGCCCACAGGGCATGGTCGCCATCGAACAGGTGATGGACCACATCGCCCGCCACCTGGGCCGTGACCCGCTGGCCGTGCGCAAAGCCAACTATTACGGCAAGACCGAGCGCAACGTCACCCACTACTACCAGACCGTCGAGCACAACATGCTCGACGAGATGACCGCCGACCTGGAAGCCAGCAGCGATTACGCCGAACGCCGTGAGTCGATCCGCCGGTTCAATGCCAACAGCCCGATCCTCAAGAAGGGCCTGGCGCTGACCCCGGTCAAGTTCGGCATCTCGTTCACCGCCACCTTCCTCAACCAGGCGGGGGCGCTGATCCACATCTACACCGACGGCAGCATCCACCTGAACCACGGCGGCACCGAGATGGGCCAGGGCCTGAATACCAAAGTCGCCCAGGTGGTCGCGCAGATCTTCCAAGTCGATTTCGACCGTATCCAGATCACCGCCACCAACACCGACAAGGTGCCCAACACCTCGCCTACCGCGGCCTCCAGCGGCGCCGACCTGAACGGCAAGGCAGCGCAAAACGCCGCCGAGATCCTCAAGAAGCGCCTGACCGAATTCGCCGCGCGGCACTATCAGGTGACCGAGGAGGACGTCGAGTTCCGCAATGGCCATGTACGCGTGCGCGACCAGATCGTCAGCTTCGAGCAACTGGTGCAGCAGGCGTACTTCGCCCAGGTGTCGCTGTCGAGCACCGGCTTCTACCGCACGCCGAAAATCTTCTACGACCGCAGCCAGGCCCGCGGCCGGCCGTTCTACTACTTCGCCTTTGGCGCGGCCTGCGTGGAAGTGATCGTCGACACGCTGACCGGCGAGTACAAGATGCTGCGCGCCGACATCCTGCATGACGTGGGCGACTCGCTAAACCCGGCCATCGACATCGGCCAGGTCGAAGGCGGCTTCATCCAGGGCATGGGGTGGCTGACCACCGAGGAATTGGTGTGGAATGCCAAGGGCAAACTGATGACCAACGGCCCGGCCAGCTACAAGATCCCGGCGGTGGCCGACATGCCGCTGGACATGCGCGTGAAGCTGGTGGAAAACCGCAAGAACCCGGAGGACACGGTGTTCCATTCCAAGGCCGTGGGCGAGCCGCCATTCATGCTCGGCATCGCCGCCTGGTGTGCGATCAAGGACGCCGTGGCGAGCCTGGCCGACTACCGCGTGCAGCCGAACATCGACGCACCGGCGACCCCGGAGCGGGTGTTGTGGGGCTGTGAGCAGATGCGTAAGGAAGTGGCTCAGCAGCAATCTGCCGAACAAGAACTGGAAACCGTGACTCACTGACATCGCGTAACCCTGTGGGAGCGGGCTTGCCCCGCGAATACGAGGGTGTGGCCACTGCCGCATTCGCGGGGCAAGCCCGCTCCCACAAGGACAATGTCAGCCTTCAAGAGAGGTTGAATCATGCACCAATGGATCAACGCCCTCGCCGACCACCAGTCCCGTGGCGAACCCTGCGTACTGGTCACCATCATCGAGGAACGCGGCTCTACCCCGCGCAACGCCGGCTCGAAAATGGTCGTCAGTGCCACCGCGCTGTTCGACACCATCGGCGGCGGCCACCTGGAATACAAGGCCCTGCACATCGCGCGGCAGATGCTCGAAGCACAACGCACCACCCCGCACCTGGAGCGCTTCAGCCTCGGCGCCAGCCTCGGCCAGTGCTGCGGCGGCGTCACCGTGCTGCTGTTCGAACCGATGGCCGCAGTGCAGGCGCAGATCGCGGTGTTCGGTGCGGGCCATGTCGGCCGTGCTCTGGTACCCTTGCTCGCCGCGCTGCCCTGCCGGGTGCGCTGGATCGATTCGCGCGATCAGGAATTCCCCGAGCTCATCCCCCCTGGGGTGACCAAGGTGGTCAACGAGGAGCCGGTCGATGAAGTGGCCGAGCTGCCAGCCGGTTGCTATTGCATCGTCATGACCCATAACCACCAGCTCGACCTGGAACTGACCGCCGCCATTCTCAAGCGCAACGATTTCACCTGGTTCGGCCTGATCGGCTCGAAGACCAAACGGGCCAAGTTCGAGCACCGCCTGCGCGAGCGCGGCTACGACGCTGACGTCATGGCCCGCATGCGCTGCCCGATGGGCATTGCCGAGGTCAAGGGCAAGCTGCCGATCGAGATCGCCGTGTCCATCGCCGCGGAAATCATTGCCACCTACAACGCCTGCTTCGGCCAGCATGACGCTGCCGCCAACGCCGGCCCCATTGCCCAGTTGCTGCCGCCCTCCCGGCGCAGCCAAGCCATTTGACGAGCGCTTTATGACCGCAACCCGCAAAGCCTACCGTGCCGCCATCCTGCACAGCATCGCCGACCCGGCCGAGGTCGGCCTGGAGGCCTCCCATGAATACTACGAAGACGGCCTGCTGGTGGTCGACGATGGCCGCATCAGCGCCATCGGCCACGCCAGCGAACTGCTGCCGACCCTGGATGCCGGTATCGACGTGGTGCATTACCAGGATGCCCTGATCACCCCGGGCTTCATCGATACCCATATTCACTTCCCACAGACCGGCATGATCGGCTCCTATGGCGAACAGCTGCTGGACTGGCTCAACACCTACACCTTCCCGTGCGAGAAACAGTTCGCCGACAAGGGCCACGCCGACCAGGTCGCGAAAATCTTCCTCAAGGAACTGCTGCGCAACGGCACCACCACCGCTCTGGTATTCGGCAGCGTGCACCCGGAGTCAGTCAACGCCCTGTTCGAAGAAGCCGAACGCCTCGACCTGCGGATGATCGCCGGCAAGGTGATGATGGACCGCAATGCCCCTGATTACCTGACCGACACGGCCGAGTCTGGTTACACCGAAAGCAAGGCACTGATCGAGCGCTGGCACGGCAAGGGCCGCCTGCACTATGCGGTCACCCCGCGCTTCGCACCGACCAGCACCCCAGCGCAACTGACCTTGGCCGGCCAACTGCTCAAGGAGCACCCGGGCGTGTACCTGCACACGCACCTGTCGGAGAACCTCAAGGAAATCGACTGGGTCAAGTCGCTGTTCCCCGAGCAGAAAGGCTACCTGGACGTCTATGACCACTTCGAGCTGCTGGGTGAGCGCTCGGTGTTCGCCCACGGCGTGCACCTGTGCGACGACGAGTGCCAGCGCCTGGCCGAAACCGGCTCGGCCGTGGCCTTCTGCCCGACCTCCAACCTGTTCCTGGGCAGCGGTTTGTTCAACCTGCCGCAGGCCGAGCGCTTCAAGGTCAACGTTGGCCTGGGCACCGACGTGGGCGCCGGCACCAGCTTCTCGCTGCTCAACACGCTGAACGAGGCGTACAAGGTCATGCAACTGCAGGGCGCACGCCTGCACCCGTACAAGTCGCTGTACCTGGCCACCCTCGGCGGCGCCCGCGCACTGCGCTTGGACGACCGCATTGGTAGCCTGCGCGCCGGCAACGATGCCGACTTCGTGGTGCTCGACTACAAGGCCACGCCGCTGTTGGACTACCGTATTCAGCAGTCCAACAGCATCGAAGAGACCTTGTTCGTGCTCACCACCCTGGGCGATGACCGCACCGTGCGCGAAACCTACGCCGCGGGGCGTTGCGTGCACCAGCGCTAAGGCTCTTTCGCCAGGCCCCGGTACAACGCGCCGCCGATCGCTGCCCCGATCAGCGGCGCCAGCCAGAACAGCCACAGCTGCTGCAGGGCCCAACCACCGACGAACAGTGCCGGCCCCGTGCTACGCGCGGGGTTGACCGAGGTATTGGTCACCGGGATCGAGATCAGGTGGATCAGGGTCAAGGCCAGGCCGATGGCAATCGGCGCAAAGCCTGCCGGGGCGCGGGCATCGGTGGCCCCCATGATCACCACCAGGAACATCGCCGTCATCACCACCTCACTGACAAACCCCGCCCCCAGCGAATAGCCGCCGGGCGAGTGATCGCCGTAGCCGTTCGACGCCAACCCTGACGACAACTCGAAACCGGCCTTGCCGCTGGCGATGAAATAGATCACCGCTGCCGCAAGGACGGCGCCGATCACCTGGGCGATGACGTAGGGCAGCAGTTCCTTGGCGGGGAAGCGCCCGCCCACCACCAGCCCGAACGACACGGCGGGGTTGAGATGACAGCCAGAGATGTGACCGATGGCGAACGCCATGGTCAGGACAGTGAGGCCGAACGCGAAGGCGACACCGAGAACGCCGATGCCAAGCGGGGAACTGGCTGCGATTACCGCACTGCCGCAGCCACCGAGGACCAGCCAGAAGGTGCCGATCAGTTCGGCCCCCATGCGTGTACCGAGGGACATGCTCATGAATCCTTTCCTCAAGAAGTTGAACGCAACGAATGCGCAAGCCCAACTGCTTGATGAAGGTTTGCTCACAAGAATTTAGCAGACGTTTGGTTTATGGCCAGTAATGACCAGGGGCCGCAAAGCGGCCCCTAGTTCATACAAGCAAACGATCAACCCTTGGCAGCAACCTTGGGCTTTTTCAGCAGATGCGAAAACACCGCATGCAGATCGTCCGAAGCACTTTCTTCGTCCAGGTTCAGCTTGCTGTCGATGTGGTCCATGTGATGCATCATCAGGCTCACCGCCTGCTCGGCGTCACGCGCTTCGATGGCATCGATCAGCTGCATGTGCTCGTCGTACGAGCAATGCGAGCGGTTGCCGCTTTCGTACTGGGCAATGATCAGCGAGGTCTGCGACACCAGGCTGCGCTGGAAACTGACCAACGGCGCATTACCCGCCGCCTCGGCCAGCTTCAAGTGGAATTCGCCAGACAGGCGGATGCCCGCGCCGCGGTCACCACGGGAGAAGCTGTCACGCTCCTCACGCACCATCTGACGCAGCTCGTTGAGCTGTTCGAGGGTAGCGTGCTGCACGGCCAGTTCGGTGATGGCGCGTTCGACCATGCGCCGCGAGAAGAATACTTGGCGTGCCTCTTCCACCGTCGGGCTGGCCACCACCGCACCGCGGTTGGGCCGCAGCAGCACCACGCTTTCGTGGGCCAGGCGCGACAGGGCGCGACGAATGATGGTGCGGCTGACGCCAAAGATCTCGCCCAGCGCTTCCTCGCTCAACTTGGTGCCCGGCGCCAGACGCTGTTCGAGGATCGCCTCGAAAATATGCGCGTAGACGATGTCGTCCTGGGTACCGCTGCGCCCGGCCTTGCCAGCGCGCACAGGTTTTTTCAGAGGTTGCAGCTGTTCGTTCATGGGCTCTCGAGGCACGAAGGAAAGTATGGCGCCATTGTACACAGGCTGAGCCGTTTCTGCAGGTGGCCTTTTACCTATATAGCCGTTGTACGACGCATTGCGCACACAAAAGATAAAACATTATTTGCTTTCTTTGTACACAAAAGCATAATCCACCGTGCAACTTCCTGACCAATAAGTCAACAAAACGGTCAGGCGTCTGCCTTCCCTCGCGGAGCCGCCAAGTGCAAGCGCAGGACAATGGCTCCAAAACAACAAGAAAGACTTGAGGAGTACCCGCTGTGGAAAGCCGCAAATCCGAAGCCCCTACGCTGGATCTCGCCCCACCGCTCGAAACGAGCTGGCTGGAGCGGATTTTCAAACTCAAGCAACATGGCAGCACCGTCAAAACCGAAATGATCGCCGGGGTGACCACCTTCATCACCATGGCGTACATCATCTTCGTCAACCCCAACATCATGGCTGACGCCGGCATCGACCACGGCGCGGCGTTCGTCGCCACCTGCATTGCCGCCGCGCTGGGCTGCCTGCTGATGGGCCTGTACGCCAACTGGCCGGTGGGCCTGGCGCCCGGCATGGGCCTGAATGCCTTCTTCACCTACACCGTGGTCGGCACCATGGGCTACAACTGGGAAACGGCACTGGGCGCGGTGTTCGTGTCGGGTGTGCTGTTCATGTTCCTGACCTTGTCAAAAGTGCGCGAGTGGCTGCTCAACAGCATCCCGCTGAGCCTGCGCCATGCAATGGGGGCCGGCGTCGGATTGTTTCTCGGGCTGATCGGCCTCAAGACTGCAGGCATCATCGTCGACAGCCCGGCGACGCTGATCAAGCTCGGTTCGCTGCATGAACCCGGCCCACTGCTGGCGGCGCTGTGCTTCCTGTCGATTGCCATCCTCAGCTACAAGCGGGTGTTCGGCGCGATCCTGATCAGCATCATCGGCGTCACCCTGGCCGGCTGGGGCCTGGGCCTGGTGAAATTTGGCGGGGTGATGTCGATGCCGCCAAGCCTGGCGCCCACCTGGATGGCCATGGATGTGGCCGGCGTGTTCAACGTCAGCATGATCAGCGTGGTGCTGGCGTTCCTCTTCGTGCACATGTTCGACACCGCCGGCACCCTGATGGGCGTGGCGCAGCGTGCCAACCTGGTGGCCGCGGATGGTCGCATCGAAAACCTGTCACGGGCGTTGAAGGCCGACAGTGCTTCTAGCGTGTTCGGTGCCGTGGTCGGCGTACCGCCAGTGACCAGCTATGTAGAAAGTGCTGCGGGGGTTGCGGCGGGTGGCCGTACGGGCCTGACTGCCGTCGTGGTCGGCCTGCTGTTCGTCGCCGCGATGTTCTTCGCGCCGCTGGCGGGGATGATTCCTGCCTATGCCACTGCCGGTGCGCTGATCTATGTAGCGATGCTGATGATGGGCAGCATGGCCCACATCCACTGGGACGAAGCCACTGACAGCATTCCGGCGATCGTCACGGTGATCATGATGCCGCTGACCTTCTCGGTCGCGGACGGTATTGCCCTGGGGTTCATCACCTATGTGGCGCTGAAGGCGGGGACTGGCAAGTACAAGGAAATCTCGGCCAGCCTGTGGGTGCTGTGTGCGATTTTCATTGCCAAGTTTGTGTTCCTCTGACACCCACTTGCACTCACAAAGGGCGCCTCGGCGCCCTTTTTTGGTGCCTCAACTGGCCTCTTCGCGGGCAAGCCCGCACACAGGTGTCCTCCACTGCCCGGCAGAGCGACGCGATCTCTGTGGGAGCGGGCTCGCCCGCGAAGAGGCCAGTTGAGGCAACACAAAAACACCAGACGAAAAAAAGCCCGCCAGTGTGAGAGCGGGCCAAAGGACCTACGAAGATTCTTCTAGCGACCAACTAGCTTCCGCGATAGGTCGAATAGCTGTACGGCGAGATCAGCAGCGGCACGTGGTAATGCTCCTGTTTCTCGTCGATGCCAAAGCGCAGCACGACAACATCCAAAAACGCCTGGGCCGGCAGTTGCACACCGCGAGCGCGGTAGTAATCGCCAGCGCTGAACTGCAACTGGTAAACGCCCGTGCGGTAATCGTCACCCTGCAGCAACGGCGCATCAACACGGCCATCGCTGTTGGTCAGGGCGGTGTTCACCAGCTCCAGCTGTTGGCCTTCGACACGGTACAACTCGACCTTGATCGAGCTGCCCGGGCAGCCATGCGCGGCATCCAGTACGTGTGTGGTCAAACGTCCCATTGCTTGTCGCCTCTTGTTCAATCTGTGGGCAAAAAATACACGGCCATCATCACGCCAACCGGCCTGCGATGTGCGGGAATGACGTTATTAAGACATTCCACCGCAAAATTGTACACAATTTTTTAAACCCATCCGTCGCGGCCCAGGCAAACCCGCCAACAGTCGCAAATACAGGCACCGTGCCGAGGCCAACGTCATTAGCTGACCAATCAGGCAGGTTTATTGCAAGGGATTCTCAGGCGACAAAAGGGAAGAAATGCGGAAAAACAGGCTTACAAAAGATTTCAGAAGTTGTATACAATCAGCCCATCCGGTGGTGCGACATACCGACGCGGCCCGCCCACCCCGCACTAACACACAAGAAGGAAGACTGCAGTGAGCGCTGACTATCCTCGCGACCTGATCGGTTACGGCAACAACCCACCTCACCCGCAATGGCCGGGCAACGCCCGCATTGCCCTGTCTTTCGTCCTCAATTACGAAGAAGGTGGCGAGCGCAACATCCTGCACGGTGACAAAGAGTCCGAAGCCTTCCTGTCCGAGATGGTCGCCGCCCAGCCGTTGCAGGGCCAACGCAACATGAGCATGGAGTCGCTGTACGAGTACGGCAGCCGTGCCGGCGTGTGGCGCCTGCTTAAGCTGTTCAAGGACAGCGGCGTACCGCTGACCGTGTTCGCCGTGGCCATGGCCGCCCAGCGCCACCCGGATGTGATCCGCGCCATGGTCGAAGCCGGCCACGAGATCTGCAGCCACGGCTACCGCTGGATCGACTACCAGAACATGGACGAGGCCCAAGAGCGCGAGCACATGCTCGAAGCCATCCGCATCCTCACCGAACTGACCGGCGAGCGCCCTGTGGGCTGGTACACCGGCCGCACCGGCCCGAATACCCGCCGCCTGGTGATGGAGGAAGGTGGCTTCCTCTATGACAGCGACACCTACGACGACGACCTGCCCTACTGGGAGCCGAACAACCCCACCGGCAAGCCGCACCTGGTGATCCCCTACACCCTGGACACCAACGACATGCGCTTCACCCAGGTACAAGGCTTCAACTGCGGCGAGCAGTTCTTCCAGTACCTCAAGGACGCCTTCGATGTGCTGTACGCCGAAGGCGCCGAAGCGCCGAAGATGCTCTCCATCGGCCTGCACTGCCGGCTGGTCGGCCGCCCGGCGCGCCTGGCCGCGCTCAAGCGTTTCGTCGACTACGCCAAGAGCCATGACCAGGTCTGGTTCGCCCGTCGCGCGGACATCGCCCGCCACTGGCACACCACCCACCCGTACAAGAAAGAGAACGCCTGATGACCGCTTTCAAGACCCTCACGCCATCGACCCTGGGCCGCGACGCCTTCGTCGCCGCCTTCGCCGACATCTACGAGCACTCGCCGTGGGTCGCTGAAAAAGCCTATGGCCTGGGCAACCTGAGCGAGCTGGACGAGATCGAAGTGCTGCACCAGCGCATGAGCGACATCCTGCTCAGCGCCAACCACGCCGACCAGCTGGCGCTGATCAACGCTCACCCGGACCTGGCCGGCAAAGCCGCCATCCAGGGCGAGCTGACCGAATCGAGCACCAACGAGCAGGCCGGCGCCGGTATCCACCAGTGCACCGCCGAAGAGTTCGCCCGTTTCACCGAACTCAACGACGCCTACAAGGGCAAGTTCCAGTTCCCCTTCATCATGGCCGTGAAGGGCAGCAACCGGCACCAGATCCTCGCCGCTTTCGAAAAACGCATCCACAACGACACGGATGCCGAATTCAAGGAAGCCCTGGCGCAGATCAACCTGATCGCCCTGTTCCGTCTGCTGCAGCTGTAAGCAACAGCCGAACCTCATTCAGAAAACGAACAATAGAAGAGATAACCGCATGCGCACCCTGATGATCGAGCCCCTGACCAAAGAAGCCTTCGCCCCCTTCGGTGACGTGATCGAAACCGATGGCAGCGACCACTTCATGATCAACAACGGCTCGACCATGCGCTTTCACAAGCTCGCCACGGTCGAAACCGCCGAGCCTGAAGACAAAGCGATCATCAGCATCTTCCGCGCCGACGCGCTGGACATGCCGCTGACCGTACGCATGCTGGAACGCCATCCGCTGGGCAGCCAGGCTTTCATCCCGCTGCTCGGCAACCCCTTTCTGATCGTGGTCGCGCCCGTTGGCGATGCACCTGTATCAGGCTTGGTCCGCGCCTTCCGCAGTAACGGCAGGCAGGGCATCAATTACCATCGCGGCGTTTGGCACCACCCGGTGCTTACGATCGAAAAGCGGGATGATTTCCTGGTGGTTGATCGCAGTGGTTCTGGCAACAACTGCGATGAGCATTACTTCACCGAGGAACAGATGCTGATCCTCAATCCCCACCAATAAGAAAAGGTCGATCATCGTAAGGTGATCGGCAGAGGTACATACTGTGGAAGCACACCTTCACGAATGGCTGAACCTGAGCATTCGCTGGGTTCACATGATCACCGGTGTCGCCTGGATCGGTGCATCGTTCTACTTCGTCTGGCTGGAAAACAACCTGAACCGGAGCAATCCGCGTGACGGGCTGTCGGGTGACCTTTGGGCCATCCACGGCGGTGGTATCTACCACCTTGAAAAGTACAAGCTGGCACCCCCGAAAATGCCCGAGAACCTGCACTGGTTCAAATGGGAAGCCTACTTCACCTGGATGTCCGGTATCGCCTTGCTGTGCGTGGTGTTCTACTGGAACCCGACCCTGTACCTGCTGGCCCCTGGCAGCACCCTGAGCGGTGCCGAGGGCGTGGCCATTGGTATCGGTTCGCTGGTGGCCGGCTGGTTCATCTACGACCTGCTCTGCGACTCGCCGCTGGGCAAGCGCCCAGCATTGCTGGGTGGCGTGCTGTTCGTGCTGATCATCGCTGCGTGCTGGGGCTTCAGCCTGGTATTCAGCGGCCGTGGCGCATACCTGCACACCGGCGCGATCATCGGCACCATCATGGTCGGCAACGTGTTCCGCATCATCATGCCGGCCCAGCGCCAGCTGGTGGCTGCAATCGAGAACAACACCACGCCTGACCCACGCCTGCCGGCCAAAGGCCTGCTGCGTTCGCGTCACAACAACTACTTCACCCTGCCGGTGCTGTTCATCATGATCAGCAACCACTTCCCGAGCACCTACGGTAGCCAGTACAACTGGCTGATCCTGGCCGGCATTGCAGTGGCGGCGGTATTGATCCGTCACTACTTCAACACCCGTCACGACAGCAGCAAGTACGCCTGGACCCTGCCCGTCGGCGCCCTGGCGATGATCTGCCTGGCCTACGTCACCGGCCCCAAGCCAATGGCCGTCAGCCCTGAGCAAGCAGCCGCGAAGATCGAGTACCAACCGCTGCCCGCCACCGCCGTCGGCGGCAAGACGGCTGCCGAGCTGCGCGCCGAGGAGGCCAGCAAGCCCGCCGAAGCCCCTGCTGCACCGGCGCAAGCCACTGCTCAGGCAAGCGGCGACAGCTTCGACAAGATCCACAATGTCATCCAGGAACGCTGCACCGTGTGCCACTCGTCCAAGCCGACCAGCCCACTGTTCAGCGCCGCCCCTGCCGGCGTGATGTTCGACACCCCGCAGCAGATCCAGGCCCAAGCCGCGCGCATCCAGGCGCAAGCGGTCGCCAGCCAGATCATGCCGCTGGGCAACATCACCCAGATGACCACCGAAGAGCGCAAGCTCGTCGGTGACTGGATCGCCAAAGGCGCCCCGGTCAACTGACCCATCGGGCACACACCGCTCCCGGTGGGAGCGGGTTTACCCGCGAAGAGGCCGGCCTGTCCGGCCTCTGTTTCAAGGCAATACGCAACTAGCAAGCATCGAGCGCCCAGGCCTGCAGCCTGGCGCTTGGATCCGAGAATAAAAACAAAACTCGAGGTGCTGCATGTCCGAGTCACGCAAGGCGTACATTCCCGTTGCGCCGCCGCGTCAGCCTCTGCCCCTGTTCCAACTGATCCTGGTAGGCCTGCAACATGTGCTGTTGATGTACGGAGGCGCGATTGCCGTGCCTTTGATCATTGGCCAAGCCGCCGGATTGTCCCGTGAAGAAGTCGCCTTCCTGATCAACGCCGACCTGCTGGTCGCGGGCGTCGCCACCATCATCCAGTCGTTCGGTATCGGCCCGGTGGGCATCCGCATGCCCGTGATGATGGGCGCCAGCTTCGCCGCCGTCGGCAGCATGGTGGCCATGGCCGGCATGCCCGGCGTCGGCCTGCAGGGGATCTTCGGCGCGACCATCGCAGCCGGGTTCTTCGGCATGCTGATCGCGCCGTTCATGTCCAAGGTCGTACGCTTCTTCCCGCCCCTGGTTACCGGTACCGTGATCACCTCGATCGGCCTGTCGCTGTTCCCGGTCGCGGTCAACTGGGCCGGTGGCGGCCATGAGGCAGAAGCCTTCGGCTCGCCCATCTACCTGATGGTCGCAGGCCTGGTACTGGCCGTGATCCTGCTCATCAACCGCTTCATGCGTGGCTTTTGGGTCAACGTTTCGGTGTTGGTGGGCATGGGCCTGGGTTACATCCTGGCAGGCTCCATCGGCATGGTCGACCTGACCGGCCTGAAAGACGCACCGTGGCTGCAAGTGGTCACCCCACTGCACTTCGGCATGCCGACCTTCAGCCTGGCACCGATCCTGTCGATGTGCCTGGTGGTGGTGATCATCTTCGTCGAGTCCACGGGCATGTTCCTCGCCCTGGGCAAGGTGACCGATCGTGAAGTCACGCCTGGCATGCTGCGTCGCGGCCTGCTGTGCGATGCCGGCGCGTCGTTTGTCGCGGGCTTCTTCAACACCTTCACCCACTCCTCGTTCGCCCAGAACATCGGCCTGGTGCAGATGACCGGGGTACGCTGCCGCTACGTCACCGTGGTGGCCGGTGCGCTGTTGATCCTGCTCAGCCTGCTGCCCAAGGCGGCCTTCCTGATTGCTTCGATCCCGCCTGCGGTACTGGGCGGCGCGTCCATCGCCATGTTCGGCATGGTCACCGCCACCGGGATCAAGATCCTTCAGGAAGCAGACATCGGCGACCGTCGCAACCAACTGCTGGTTGCGGTGAGTGTCGGTTTCGGGCTGATCCCCGTCGTACGCCCGGAGTTCTTCGCACAAATGCCGCAGTGGATGGAACCGATCACCCACAGTGGCATCGCCATGGCCACGGTCAGCGCCCTGGTGTTGAACGTGCTGTTCAACATCCTCGGGGGTGCCGACCGCGCGGCGCATAACGACGCCTGTCACCAGCACTGAGCCAGAGGGGGCGGTGCAATGGCCGCCCCTGACTCACACCCGCAGTAACCGCTACACCGTCGGCCCGCCGGAATGGGCCGCTCGGGGCGCCCCTGCGCGCTAAAAAAACCGCCAACAAAAACAATAAGTCCGGGAATCACGACATGAAGCGCATCACCACGTCCCTGTTATTGGGCAGCAGCCTGCTGGCCACCCTCCCCTCGCATGCAGGCGAATGGCTGCAATGGCACGGCGAAAGCCTGAGCTACCTGTACGGCAAGGACTTCAAGGTCAACCCTGATATTCAGCAGACCATCACGTTCGAGCACGCCAACAAATGGAAGTACGGCGACACCTTCATGTTCGTCGATAAGATTTTCTACAACGGCAAGGCCGACCGCAGCAAAGGCGTGACCACCTACTACGGTGAGTTCAGCCCACGCCTGTCGCTTGGCAAGATGACCGGCCATAAATTCGAATTCGGCCCGATCAAAGACGTGCTCATCGCCATGACCTACGAGCGTGGCGAAGGCGACAACGAGGCTTACCTGATCGGCCCCGGCTTCGACCTGGCCGTCCCCGGCTTCAACTACTTCACCTTGAACTTCTACGTGCGCAACACCGAGGGCAGCCGCCCCGGCGACAACGTCTGGCAGATCACCCCGGCCTGGTCGTACACCATTCCCGTGGGCAGGTCCGACATCCTCATCGACGGCTACATGGACTGGGTCGTGGACAACGACCAGACCCGCCGTGGCACCTACCACGCCAACCTGCAGTTCAACCCGCAGGTCAAATACGACCTGGGCAAGGCCCTGAACCTGGGTGCCAAGCAGTTGTACGTGGGCTTTGAATACAGCTACTGGAAGGACAAATACGGCATCGACAGCCGCGGCAATGTGGACAGCAACCAGAGCGTTGCAAGCGCCCTGATCAAAGTCCATTTCTAATAACCTGACCAAACGCACAAGTTTGATTCACACCGCTCCAGGACGGAGCACTTGAGGACCGGCGCGCAAGCCAGTAATCTGCGCGCCCCCTCGATCAGGGCAGAACGGATTCTGCCTGCGTTTACTGACCGCTCAGTCAATGAATACGGGCGGTTGGCCAACGTGTTGCCAGCCTGAAAGACCCTTTTCATCCGTTCAGAACGAAGTCGAGCAGGAAGGTTGTGCCAGCCCGGAAAAGTTGGCTCAGCTCTTGCCAAACAGCTGTGGCCTATCGAAAAAAGCTGACTCAAAAGACAAAAACAGCGCCAACACCGAGCGCTGACAACAGATCAATCAAGGGAGCGACACTCGCAATGCGTACCATCAACAGCCTGATCCTCGCCGGCGGCCTGCTGGCCTGCGGCACCACCTTCGGCGGCGACCTGCTGCAGTGGCAGAACAACAGCCTCACCTACCTGTGGGGCAAGAACTTCAAGGTCAACCCCGAGATCCAGCAAACCGTGACCTTCGAGCACGCCGATGGCTGGAAGTACGGCGACAACTTCATTTTCGTCGACAAGATCTTCTACCAAGGCAAGAAAGACGCGGGTAACGGCCCCAACACCTACTACGGTGAAATCAGCCCACGCCTGTCGTTTGGCAAGATCTTCGACCAGAAGCTGGCGTTTGGCCCGGTCAAGGACGTGCTGCTGGCGATGACCTACGAGTTCGGCGAGGGTGATACCGAGTCCTACCTGATCGGCCCGGGCTTCGACCTGGACATCCCAGGCTTCGACTACTTCCAGCTGAACTTCTACCAGCGCACCACCGACGGCAGCCGCGCGGGTGACAACGTCTGGCAGATTACCCCGGTCTGGTCCTACACCATTCCTGTGGGCTCGTCCGACATCCTCATCGACGGCTTCATGGACTGGGTCGTGGACAACGACGAGAACCGTCGCGGCACCTACCAAGCCAACCTGCACTTCAACCCACAGGTCAAATATGACCTGGGCAAAGCATTACATCTGGGTGAGAAGCAGCTGTATGTAGGTTTTGAATACGATTACTGGAAGAACAAATACGGCATCAAGGACTCCGATGCCTTTACCACTGACCAAAACACAGCGAGCTTCTTGGTAAAAGTACACTTCTAAGCCGCTGAAACGTGACAGCGTTGCTAACCGGTGACGCTGTCACGCATTAAGTTGTAAGAAAGTTCTTACAAGCTTTTAGGAGAAAACCTACCTAACAAATAACTTGCCTTGTAGGTCAAAACAACCCCAGCCGGCAGAATAATACCCACTATCACCAATGCCATCTCCACCTGATGGTGCTCAAGCATCTGCAGGATATCCACCACCAGCATCACCACACTGATGGTCAGCGCCACGCCGAACATCGCGCAGCCCTTGTAGAGCGCCTGCACGTCTATCCCGCTCAGCAGGAAGCCAAAGCCCAGGCTCACCCAGGCAATCGCCGTGATCAGATACAACGCCAAGTGATAGGCGTCGTAGGTCAATACATTGCCGAACATGTGCACACCTCCCCATCAAGTCTGTAAGCGACAGTGCCTAACTATAATTCTGACTTTCTCTGTGCGCACCGCAAAATTTTGACATTTTTTTTGCAAACGCTGATCTAACCTGCCGCCCTCTGCACAACTAAAAAGACAACAGGGCTATTTGATGCGCACTACCCTCGCCGCCCCTTGGCGCTACTTGGTACTACTTTGCTCACTCTGGTTCGGCATTTTCTTACTGACGCGGTTGGTATTGCTGGTAACCCACCTGGATGAAGTCAGTGGTAATTACTTCTCATTGTTTTTTGACGGGGCAATCTACGACCTGAGTTTTCTTGTCTATGCTGCCCTGCCGATCGGCGTATGCCTGGCGCTTTGCCCGACCTCGCTGTGGCGTACGCGCGCCCATCGTGGGCTGCTGACCGGGCTGCTGGTGGTCAGCCTGTTCGTGATGCTGTTCGTCGCAGTGTCGGAATGGCTGTTCTGGGACGAATTCGGTGTGCGCTTCAACTTCATCGCCGTCGACTACCTGGTCTACTCCAAGGAAGTACTGGACAACATCCGCGAATCCTACCCCTTGCCCACGCTGCTCAGCGCTATCGCGTTGGTCGCAGTGGTGCTGGCGGTGCTGCTGCGCAAACCGCTGGCCCAGGCCCTGGCCGCCCCCACCGCGAGCGTGCGTCAACGCGTACTGGGCATTGCCCTGCTGGCGGCGCTGGCTGGCCTGAATGGCGTGGTAATCGATCAGCAGTTTCCGCGCGGCCAAGGCGGCAACGCCTACCAGCGCGAGCTGGCCAGCAACGGCCCGTATCAGTTCTTCGCCGCCTTCCGTAACAATGAACTGGACTACACACAGTTCTATGCCAGCCTCGACGCAGCTGACGTCGGCGCGCACATGCATCAGGAACTGGCCGAACCCGACGTCCGTTTCCAGGGCCAGGAGCCACAGGACATTCGCCGCCACATCAGCGCCCATGGCCCACAGCGCACCCCGAACATCATCCTGGTGACCATCGAAAGCTTCAGCGCCAAATACATGGGCAGCAACGGCGACGCGCGCAACCTCACGCCCAACCTCGACGCCTTGCGCCGCGAGAGCCTGTACTTCAACAATTTCTACGCCACCGGCACCCGCACCGACCGCGGCCTGGAAGCCATCACCCTGTCGATTCCGCCAACCCCGGGGCGCTCGATCGTCAAGCGCATCGGCCGCGAAAGCGGCTATGCCAGCCTCGGCCAGCAGTTGACGGCCAGGGGCTACGATGCCGTGTTCGTCTACGGTGGGCGCGGCTATTTCGACAACATGAATGCGTTCTTCAGTGGCAATGGCTATCGCATCGTCGACCAGAGCAGCATCGATGAAAGCGAAATCAGCTTCAAGAACGCCTGGGGCATGGCCGATGAAGACCTGTATCGGCAAACCCTGAAGCTGGCCGACGCTGACCATGCCAAGCAGCAGCCGTTCTTCCTGCAACTGATGACCACGTCCAACCATCGCCCCTACACCTACCCGGAAGGCCGCATCGACATTCCATCCGGTGATGGCCGTGAAGGTGCGGTGAAGTACACCGACCATGCCATCGCGCAGTTCCTGCAGGCGGCCAAGCACAAGCCGTGGTTCGACAACACGCTGTTCATCTTCGTCGCCGACCACACCGCTGGCAGCGCTGGCGTGGAAGACCTGCCGGTGAGCAATTACCAGATCCCGTTGTGGATCTATGCACCCAAGCTCATCGCGCCCCGAGAGGACGCCAAGCTGGCCAGCCAGATCGACCTGGCGCCGACCGTGCTCGGCCTGCTCAACGTTGACTACACCTCGACCTTTTTCGGCCGCGACCTGCTCAAGGAAGATGCACTGCCACCTCGCGTACTGATCGGCAACTACCAGCACCTGGGCCTGTTCGACGGCAAAAACCTGGCCATCCTCAGCCCACGCGGTGGCATGCGCGTGCATGAAGACGCCTTGGGCAACAGCCATGAAACCACCGTGGGCAACGACAACCCGTTGGTACGCCGGGCCATTGCCTACTACCAGAGCGCCGCCTACGGCTTCAGCAAGGGCCTGCTGGCCTGGAAGCCGGAGGAGAGCGGTGTGGTCGTCAGCCCCTGACGGCGCGCCACACCTTCGTTACACCGCTGACCACCGCCAGCACCACGGCCCCGGCCACGACACCGGCCACGCCGTTGAGCAAGGCCACGGTCAGCCCACCACCGCGCCCCACGCTGAAGGCCTCGATGGCATGATGCAGGGGCGCGATGCCATGCACCAAAATCCCGCCGCCGACCAAGAACATCGCCGCCGTCCCGATTACCGACAGGCTCTTCATCATGTACGGCGCGGCGCGCAGGATGCCGTTACCGACCGCCTGGGATAATTTGGATGCTTTCTGGGTCATCCACAGGCCCAGGTCATCGAGTTTGACGATGCCGCCCACCAGCCCGTAAACGCCAACCGTCATGACGACGGCGATGCCCGACAGCACGATGATCTGCTGGGGCAGCGGCGAATCCGCCACGATCCCCAAGGTGATGGCAATGATCTCGGCCGACAGGATGAAGTCGGTGCGCACCGCACCCTTGATCTTGGCCTTCTCGTAGGCGACCAGGTCGACACTGGCGTCGGCCACGGCCTCCTTGCGGGCCTCATGCTGCGCGCTGTCCTCTTCCTTGCTGTGCAAGAACTTGTGCGCCAGCTTCTCGAACCCCTCGTAGCACAGGTATGCGCCACCGATCATCAGCAACGGCGTCACCGCCCACGGGATGAAGGCGCTGATCAGCAACGCCGCCGGCACCAGGATCGCCTTGTTGACGAACGAGCCCTTGGCCACCGCCCAGACCACCGGGATCTCGCGCTCGGCGCGCACGCCGGTCACCTGCTGGGCATTGAGCGCCAAATCGTCCCCCAGCACGCCGGCCGTCTTTTTCGCCGCGACCTTGGTCATCAACGACACGTCGTCGAGTACCGTGGCGATATCGTCGATCAGTACCAGTAGACTGCTTCCTGCCATGTGCCTGTTTCCCGTGAAATGAATGTGCCGGAGTCTAGCCGAAAGTCGCTGCCTTGAGCGCCCTTCAGCCGCGGTGCTAACATGCCCGATCCCTCTTAGAGGTGGCCAGACACGAGGAAGATCCCTGACAATGAGCACCATTCGCGAGCGCAACAAGGAACTGATCCTGCGCGCGGCCAGCGAGGAATTCGCCGACAAGGGCTTCGCCGCCACCAAGACCAGCGATATCGCGGCCAAGGCCGGCCTGCCCAAGCCGAACGTGTATTACTACTTCAAATCCAAGGACAACCTCTACCGCGAGGTCTTGGAGAGCATCATCGCGCCGATCATGCAGGCCTCGACGCCGTTCAATGCTGACGGTGACCCTAAAGAAGTGCTGAGTGCCTACATTCGCTCGAAAATCCGCATTTCCCGCGATTTGCCGCATGCCTCCAAGGTGTTTGCCAGTGAGATCATGCACGGTGCGCCGCATTTGTCGCCCAACCAGGTCGAGCAGCTCAACGAGCAGGCACGGCACAATATCGAGTGCATCCAGGGTTGGATCGAGCGCGGGCAGATCGCCAATGTGGATGCGCATCACCTGATGTTCAGCATCTGGGCGGCGACCCAGACCTATGCCGATTTCGATTGGCAGATTTCGGCGGTGACGGGCAAGGCCAAGCTGGCCGAGAGTGATTATGACGCGGCGGCCGAGACCATCATTCGGCTGGTGCTCAAAGGCTGTGAGCCTGAGGCGGCCTGATAGGGCCAGTGGGGCTGCTCTGCAGCCCTATCGCCGGCAAGCCGGCTCCCACCCGAACTGTGTAGCCTCAAAGGCTATCGCCGCACGTGTGGGAGCCGGCTTGCCGGCGATGAGGCCAGTACAACCAATAGAGTTTTAGGCAGCCACCCCCGCATCCGCCTTCAACCCAACCGCCTCGATCGCACTGATTGCGCATTGCTCGTCGATATCCGACGTATCCCCGCTGATCCCCACCGCACCCAGCACCTTGCCGTCCTGATCACGAATCAGCACACCCCCCGGTGCCGGCACCACCGGCCGCTCCCCCAGCCCATTCAACGCGGCAAAAAACGCCGGCCGTTGCTGCGCATCCAGCGCCAACAAGCGTGAGCCCTTGCCCAGGGCAATAGCCCCCCAGGCCTTACCGGTGGCCACTTCCGGCCGAATCAGGCTAGCGCCATCCTCACGCTGCAGCGCCAGCAAGTGCCCGCCCGCATCCAACACCGCCACAGTCAACGGCGCAGCGTTGATCTGGCGGCCTGCCGCCAGCGCAGCATTGACCAGGCTTACCGCGACTTTCAGGTTCAGAACGTTCATGAAAAGGTCCTCTTCTTGTTGTGAGAAGCCCTAAGGGCAGTTGAAAACCAATAGCGCAAATAGAACACAACAGAAGATATTTTTGTATACAATATTTTAAAACGATCGTACTCGATCCGACAGAACGCCGTTTTCACGGGCGGTCCGACGAAAGCCATTCTCCCCGATGAAAATCCATTGACCTAAGCAGGCAGGCGTGAATACACTCTGCCGCACAGCAAGTTGTATACAATTACAAAATCGATGAGGCACAACCCATGAGCAAAATGAGAGCAATCGATGCAGCCGTTCTGGTCATGCGCCGTGAAGGTGTAGATACCGCGTTCGGCATCCCAGGGGCTGCCATCAACCCGCTGTACTCGGCCCTGAAAAAAGTCGGTGGCATCGATCACGTCCTCGCTCGCCACGTTGAAGGTGCCTCGCACATGGCCGAGGGCTACACCCGTGCCAACCCAGGCAACATCGGCGTGTGCATCGGCACTTCCGGCCCTGCCGGCACCGACATGGTCACCGGCCTGTACAGTGCGTCGGCCGACTCCATCCCAATTCTCTGCATCACTGGCCAGGCCCCGCGTGCACGCCTGCACAAAGAAGACTTCCAGGCCGTCGACATCACCAGCATCGTCAAGCCGGTGACCAAGTGGGCGACCACCGTGCTGGAGCCAGGCCAAGTGCCTTACGCGTTCCAGAAGGCCTTCTATGAAATGCGCACCGGCCGCCCAGGCCCTGTGCTGATCGACCTGCCGTTCGACGTGCAGATGGCTGAAATCGAATTCGACATCGACGCCTACGAGCCGCTGGCCGTCAACAAGCCATCCGCCACCCGTGTTCAGGCCGAAAAAGCCCTGGCAATGCTCAATGACGCCGAGCGCCCACTGCTGGTGGCAGGCGGCGGCATCATCAACGCCGACGCCAGCGACAAGCTGGTCGAGTTCGCTGAGCTGACCGGTGTACCGGTCATCCCGACCCTGATGGGCTGGGGCACCATCCCGGACGACCACGCCCTGATGGTCGGCATGGTCGGCCTGCAGACGTCGCACCGCTACGGCAACGCCACCCTGCTCAAATCCGACCTGGTGTTCGGCATCGGTAACCGTTGGGCCAACCGCCACACCGGCTCCGTCGACGTCTACACCGAAGGCCGCAAGTTCGTGCACGTGGACATCGAACCGACCCAGATCGGCCGCGTATTCACCCCAGACCTGGGTATCGTGTCGGACGCTGGCAAGGCGCTGGATGTGTTCCTCGACGTGGCCCGCGAGTGGAAAGCCGCTGGCAAGCTCAAGTGCCGCAAGGCCTGGCTGGAAGACTGCCAGGAGCGCAAGGCCACCCTGCAGCGCAAGACCCACTTCGACAACGTGCCGGTCAAGCCGCAGCGCGTGTACGAAGAGATGAACCAGGTGTTCGGCAAGGACACCACCTACGTCAGCACCATCGGCCTGTCGCAGATCGCCGGCGCGCAGTTCCTGCACGTGTACAAGCCACGTCACTGGATCAACTGCGGCCAGGCTGGCCCGCTGGGCTGGACCATCCCTGCCGCACTGGGTGTGGTCAAGGCCGACCCATCGCGCAAAGTGGTCGCCCTGTCGGGTGACTATGACTTCCAGTTCATGATCGAAGAGCTGGCAGTCGGCGCGCAGTTCAACCTGCCGTACGTCCACGTGCTGGTGAACAACGCCTACCTCGGCCTGATCCGCCAGGCGCAGCGTGGCTTCGACATGGATTACTGTGTACAACTGGCGTTCGAGAACATCAACTCCAGCGACGCCGCCAGCTACGGTGTCGATCACGTCGCCGTGGTCGAAGGCCTGGGCTGCAAGGCCATCCGCGTATTCGAGCCAGGCGAAATCGCCCCTGCCCTGCTCAAGGCGCAGAAGATGGCCGAAGAGTTCCGCGTGCCGGTGGTGGTTGAAGTGATTCTCGAGCGAGTGACCAACATTTCCATGGGCACCGAGATCAACGCGGTCAACGAGTTCGAAGACCTGGCCTTGGTCGGTAACGACGCGCCAACCGCCATCTCGATGCTGGACTGATCGCCTGACGCCCCCAGGCATGCCCTGGGGGCCTTCATCGCAAGGAGACAACTCATGCCTCGCTTCGCTGCCAACCTGTCCATGCTGTTCACCGAACAGGACTTCCTGGCCCGCTTCAAGGCCGCCGCCGATGCTGGTTTCAGCGGCGTCGAATACCTCTTCCCGTACGATTTCAGCGCCGCCGAAATCAAGCAGCAGCTCGATGCGCACGGCCTGACCCAGGTGCTGTTCAACCTGCCGGCCGGCGACTGGGCCAAAGGCGAGCGTGGCATCACCTGCCACCCCGACCGCGTTGAAGAGTTCCGCGCCGGTGTCGACAAGGCCATCGAATACGCCAAGGTCCTGGGCAACACCCAGGTCAACGCCCTGGCCGGCATCCGCCCGCAAGGCCTGCAATGCGCCGAGGTGCGCAAGACCTTCGTCGACAACCTGAAGTTTGCCGCCGACAAACTGAAAGCCGCCGGGATCCGCCTGGTCATGGAAATGATCAACACCCGCGACATCCCAGGCTTCTACCTGAATACCACGAAGCAAGCCCTGGAAATCCAGGCCGAAGTCGGCAGCGACAACCTGTTCCTGCAGTACGACATCTACCACATGCAGATCATGGAAGGTGACCTGGCTCGCACGATGGAAGCCAACCTGAACCTGATCAACCACATCCAGCTGGCCGACAACCCAGGCCGCAACGAGCCAGGCACCGGCGAGATCAACTACCGCTTCCTGTTCGAGCACCTGGACCGCATCGGCTACCAGGGTTGGGTGGGCGCAGAGTACAAGCCGCTGACCACCACTGAAGCGGGCCTGGGCTGGCTGAAGACCCACAACGCAATTTAAGGGCGCATACGCACTGTGTAGGAGCAGCCTTGTGCTGCGAAGAGGCCATCGCTGCGCTAGAAGATCTGCCTGTCATACCGGCCTCATCGCAGCACAAGGCTGCTCCTACAAGGGCCTGCGTTGCCTGCTCCATCGAGATTCAACAAATACAACGAGGTAATCTCTCATGGCTAAAATCGGCTTTATCGGCACCGGCATCATGGGCAAGCCCATGGCTCAGAACCTGCAAAAAGCAGGTCACAGCCTGTTCGTTTCCACCCACCACGACGCCGCCCCGGCCGACCTGATCGCCGCTGGCGCGGTGGCCCTGGCCAACCCGAAAGAAGTGGCCCAGGAAGCTGAATTCATCATCGTCATGGTCCCCGACACCCCGCAGGTGGAAGCCGTCCTGTTCGGTGAGAACGGCGTGGCCGAAGGTGTCGGCCCGAACAAGGTCGTGATCGACATGAGCTCGATCTCGCCGACCGCTACCAAAGCCTTCGCCGAGAAGATCAAGGCCACCGGTGCCGCCTACCTGGACGCCCCAGTGTCCGGCGGTGAAGTCGGCGCCAAGGCCGCGACCCTGAGCATCATGGTCGGTGGCTGCCCGAAAGCCTTCGAGCGCGCCCTGCCGCTGTTCGAAGCCATGGGCAAGAACATCACCCGCGTGGGTGGCAACGGCGACGGCCAGACCGCCAAGGTGGCCAACCAGATCATCGTTGCGCTGAACATCCAGGCGGTTGCCGAAGCCCTGCTGTTCGCCGCCAAGAACGGCGCCGACCCAGCCAAGGTGCGTGAAGCACTGATGGGCGGCTTCGCTTCGTCGAAAATCCTCGAAGTGCACGCCGAGCGCATGATCAAAGGCACCTTCGACCCAGGCTTCCGCATCAACCTGCACCAGAAGGACCTGAACCTGGCCCTGCAAGGCGCCAAGGAGCTGGGCATCAACCTGCCCAACACCTCCAACGCCCAGCAAGTGTTCAACACCTGCCAGGCCCTGGGTGGCGGCAACTGGGACCACTCGGCGCTGATCAAAGGCCTGGAGCACATGGCCAACTTCTCGATCCGCGACGACAAGTAAGCATCCATTGGCCCCTTCGCGGGCTTGCCCGCGAAGAAGCCAACACCGAGCAACACCCGCCCCTGGTTCGGCCTGCACGGAGGCAGTTCCAGGGGCGTTTTCGATTCTGCAGAACAACAATAATTTGGGAGCCTGCCATGTCGGTCGATCCGCAAAAAATTCTTCGCGAGCTGTTCGACACAGCCATCGCCGCCGCCCACCCGCGCCAAGTCCTCGAACCCTACCTGCCCGCCGACCGTAGCGGCCGGGTCATCGTCATCGGCGCCGGCAAGGCCGCAGCCGCCATGGCTGAAGTGGTCGAGAAAAGCTGGCAGGGCGAAGTGTCCGGCCTCGTCGTCACCCGTTACGGCCACGGCGCCAACTGCCAGAAAATCGAGGTGGTCGAGGCCGCTCACCCGGTCCCCGATGCCGCCGGCCTGGCCGTGGCCAAGCGCGTGCTGGAGCTGGTCAGCAACCTGAACGAAGACGACCGTGTCATCTTCCTGCTCTCTGGCGGTGGTTCGGCACTGCTGGCACTGCCCGCCGAGGGCCTGACCCTGGCCGACAAGCAACACATCAACAAGGCGCTGCTCAAGTCCGGCGCCACCATCGGCGAGATGAACTGCGTGCGCAAGCACCTCTCGGCGATCAAGGGCGGCCGCCTGGCCAAGGCCTGCTGGCCGGCCACGGTCTACACCTATGCCATTTCCGATGTACCGGGCGACCTGGCCACGGTCATCGCCTCCGGCCCCACCGTCGCCGACCCAAGCACCAGCGCCGACGCCTTGGCCATCCTCAAGCGGTACAACATCGAAGCGCCCAAGGCCGTCATCGACTGGCTCAACAACCCAGCCTCGGAAACCGTCAAGGCCGATGACCCGGCGCTGGCCCGCAGCCATTTCCAACTGATCGCCAAGCCCCAGCAGTCGTTGGAAGCCGCCGCCGTCAAAGCGCGCCAGGCTGGCTTCAGCCCGCTGATTCTGGGCGACCTCGAAGGCGAGTCGCGTGAAGTGGCGAAGGTGCATGCTGGCATTGCCCGGCAGATCGTTCTGCACGGCCAGCCGCTCAAGGCACCCTGCGTGATCCTGTCGGGTGGCGAAACCACCGTCACCGTACGCGGCAACGGCCGCGGCGGGCGCAACGCCGAGTTCCTGCTCAGCCTCACCGAAAACCTCAAGGGCCTGCCGGGCGTGTACGCGCTGGCCGGTGACACCGACGGCATCGATGGCTCCGAAGAAAACGCCGGCGCCTTCATGACCCCTTGCAGTTATGCCCGCGCCGAAGCCTTGGGCCTGTCGGCCAGTGACGAGCTGGACAACAACAACGGCTACGGCTACTTCGCCGCGCTCGATGCGTTGATCGTCACCGAGCCGACACGCACCAACGTCAACGACTTCCGCGCCATTCTGATCCTCGAGACTCCGCAATCATGACGCCTGATAAAAAAGTCAAAATCCTCGCCACCCTCGGCCCTGCGATCAACGGCATCGACGACATCCGCCAACTGGTCGAAGCCGGGGTGAACATCTTCCGCCTCAACTTCAGCCACGGCGAGCACGCCGACCATGCCCTGCGCTATCAGTGGATCCGCGAAGTCGAGCAGCAATTGAACTACCCGCTGGGCATCCTCATGGACCTGCAAGGGCCAAAGCTGCGCGTGGGCCGTTTTGCTGAAGGCAAGGTGCAACTGCAACGTGGCCAGGCACTGCGCCTGGACTTGGACAAGGCACCGGGCGATAGCCGCCGGGTCAACCTGCCGCACCCAGAGATCATCGCTGCGCTGGAACCCGGCATGGACCTGCTGCTCGATGACGGCAAGTTGCGCCTGCGCGTGACCGCCAAGCACAGTGACGCCATCGACACCGAAGTGCTGAACGGTGGCGAACTGTCCGACCGCAAGGGCGTCAACGTGCCGCAAGCGGTGCTCGACCTCTCCCCGCTCACCGAAAAAGACCGCCGCGACCTGGCCTTCGGCCTGGAGCTGGGTGTTGACTGGGTGGCCCTGTCGTTCGTGCAGCGCCCTGAAGACATCGTCGAGGCGCGCCAGCTGATTGGCGACCGTGCCTACCTGATGGCCAAGATCGAGAAGCCCTCGGCGGTCGAACAGCTGCAGGCTATCGCCGAACTGGCAGACGCGATCATGGTGGCCCGCGGTGACCTGGGCGTGGAAGTACCCGCCGAAAGCGTGCCGCAGATCCAGAAGCGCATCATCGGCACCTGCCGCCAGCTGGGTAAACCGGTGGTGGTGGCCACGCAAATGCTCGAATCCATGCGCTTCTCGCCTGCGCCCACCCGCGCCGAAGTCACCGACGTGGCCAACGCCGTGGCCGAGGGTGCCGATGCGGTGATGCTGTCGGCCGAGACCGCGTCAGGCGACTACCCGCTGGAAGCCGTGCAGATGATGAGCAAGATCATCCGCCAAGTGGAAAACGGCCCCGACTACCAGGCCCAGCTCGACGTTGGCCGGCCGAAAGCCGAAGCCACCGTGTCGGACGCCATCAGCTGCGCGATCCGCCGTATCAGCGGCATTCTGCCGGTGGCGGTGCTGGTCAACTACAGCGAGTCGGGCGCTTCGACGCTACGTGCCGCCCGCGAGCGGCCACGGGCGCCGATCCTCAACCTGACGCCGAACCTGAACACGGCGCGCCGCCTGAGCGTGGCCTGGGGTGTGCATTCGGTGGTCAACGACCGCCTGCGTCAGGTTGACGAAATCTGCTCGACCGCGTTGGAAATTGCCCAGGCGCAAGGCATGGCCAGCCGTGGGGATACGCTGTTGATCACCGCCGGTGTGCCTTTCGGCAAGCCGGGTTCGACTAATACGCTGCGGATCGAGACCTTGGTCTGAAATCCGGGGGGGCGCTCTGCGCCCCTTTCGCCGGCAAGCCGGCTCCCACAGGCCGTACGCGGTCCCTGTAGGAGCTGGCTTGCCTGCGATGGAGGGCAAAGCCCTCCCCTTGCTCAGCGTCAAAAACCCTGCGGAAAACCGAGGCCCAAAGAGGCCCACCGCTTTTCAATCAACCTTACCGACTGCCCATGTACACCAAAAATTTCGTCAACCCGTGCCCCGACTGGGCCACGGCGCTGCTCAACGGTTTCAGCCAGGTGCTGCTGCTGCGCAACCCCCTGTGCGGCCTGTGCTGCCTGCTGGCCATCCTGCTGACCGCCCCCAACCTGGTCGGCGGCGCCCTGCTCGGCGCCCTTGCAGGCCTGCTCACCGCCCAGCGCCGCGGCTACGACCGCGCCGACCGCCAGGCCGGGTTGTACTGTTACAACGGCGTGCTGATCGGCATCCTGATCAGTGCGGTACTGCCGTGGTCAGCGATCATGCCGCCGCTGATCCTCGCAGCCGGTGGGCTATCGAGCATCATCACCCACCAATGGCGCAAGCGCGGTGGCAAGTTGCTGATCGCCTATACGGCACCGTTCGTATTGCTGGGCTGGGGCACCCTGTTGCTGGCCGCCCCCTCGACCGTACCCTATGTCGAAGCCGACCCGCTGTATGCGCTGCTGCGTGGTGTGGGCCAGGTGTTCTTGCTCGACAAGCCAATGGCTGGCCTGCTGATCGTAATCGGGATGTACCTGGCCAACCCCTACGCAGCAACCTGGGCAGTGATTGGCTCTGCCATCGGCGCAGGTGTGGCGCTGCTGGCCGATCAAGCGCAGGCTGCATGGATGGGCCTGTACGGTTTCAACGCTGCATTGGCGGCACTGGCGTTCAGCAGGCAAGGAGAGCGTCCGTGGGTGACAGTGTTGGCGATCGTGATGGCAATCGCTGTCCAAAGCATTGCCTCCAGTCTGAACCTGCCGCTGCTGACAGCCCCTTTCGTCATCGCCTGCTGGATCCTTGGCGCAGTCCTGGCTCAGTTGAGGCGACATCGAGCGCAGCAAGGCCTAACACGACGCAGCTGAGGATCACTCAGTTCTGGTGCGTGCCACTGCAGCGACCGGATCATTCGCGTAGTCGTTATCGCGGCCAAGCCGGACGCGATCGCCACTTCTCCCGGTTTGAGCGCTCGCTCCTCCTGGGAGCATGGTATCGGCGAAGGTGTGCGTGTCGAACTTGATTAATTCAAAACCAGTTTTCAAGAGTCCCACTTCTGCTTCTTGGGGAACGGTCGACTTTGGAATATACAAGTCTCCAGACCGATAAAAAGATTCGGAATTGACGTAGGCCTCCATGGCCGAACGATCGTTGCCTCGCCTCCCCATGATCTTCTTCCCTGCCCCCATGAACTCGAATGTTTCAAATTCAACGTCCTTCAGTCGATATACCTGCAGCTTCTGCTTGAAAGCGTTGAGTCGACCCAGCGGTTTAAGATAGTCCCGCAACTCCGGCTTCGGCAGATCGAGCTTAACCAACAGTTTGCTAAGGCCCGTCGGAGCACGGCCTGAAGAATCGTGGAAATTAATGGGATCGCCAAAACAGTACGCGTAGCAATTGATACCGCCCGCACCAAATGGGCTCAGGCTGTCGGAGCTCAGGAACCGCATGATGGCCGAGCTATACAACCTATGCCCGTTGCCCAACAGATACCCACCAGTCACTCGGTCGCGACACTGCCCATTGAAGCCAAGTAGCACCGCCGCCTCATCGCCCGCTCTATACCCGTAAGGTGTGTAGGCCATTCCGTGCATCAGCGCACGGCTAGGCGTGATCAATCTACGACTGCGCATGGGTGTGCTTCCAGGGTCAGGTAACAGCATCAAGTTTCACGCTAACGCCTACCGCGCCTCAACTAGCAGAAATATCAGGTTGCCTTTTCCGTGTGCGGCAGTTGTACAACTATCCGCGAGGCTTCTAGGCTGTAGCCTTGACCCAAGGAATCACCTCCCCATGCACACCCCGCAAAGCTGGCGCGAACGGCTCTACGTCATCGTCTTCCAGACCGACACCGTGGCCGGGCGCCGCTTCGACAAGACCCTTCTGCTGATCATTCTCGCCAGCCTGGTCACGGTGATCCTCGACAGCATCGACGAAATACACCAAGGCTACGCCGGCCTGCTCGCTGCCATCGAATGGGGCTTCACCGCGATCTTCCTGGCCGAATACCTCACGCGCCTGTACTGCTCGCCCAAGCCCCTGCGCTACGCCTTCAGCTTCTACGGCCTGGTCGACCTGCTGGCGATCGTCCCCGGGGTCATCGCCCTCTATTACAGCGACGCGCAGTACCTGCTGATCATCCGGGTCATCCGCATGCTGCGGATCTTCCGCGTGCTCAAGCTTGGCCAGTACCTCAAGCAGGCCAACTACCTGATGGCCGCGCTGCGGGGCAGCAAGCAGAAGATCATCGTGTTCCTGGTCACTGTCTCAACCCTGGTGACGGTGTTCGGCACCTTGATGTACGTGATCGAAGGGCCGGAGCACGGCTTTACCAGCATTCCCAAAGGCATCTATTGGGCCATTGTCACCCTGACCACGGTGGGCTTTGGCGATATCGTGCCGAAGACGCCGCTGGGGCAGGTGCTGTCGTCACTGGTGATGATCACCGGTTATTCGATCATCGCCGTGCCTACCGGCATCTTTACCGCAGAATTGGCCAATGCCATGCGTGGGGAGCAGTTGCAGCATGACTGCCCAACCTGCCACAAGAGCAGCCACGAACACGATGCGTCATTCTGTTCGCGCTGCGGCAATGGGCTATTTCCCAAACAGTGATGCTGCCTGTGCCGGCCCTTTCGCGGGTAAACCCGCTCCCACAGGGAACGCGCACTGCTCAGGCCTGTGGCGATCCTGTGGGAGCGGGTTTACCCGCGAAAGGGCCGGCACAGGCAGAAGCATAACCAAAGTGTTTTTTGTTCTTTAACCCCTGCAAAGCCAGCCGCTATAGTCGCTGGCAATCTGCCCCAATAACCTCAAGAACAAGGAAGCAACGTGAAAAAACTCTTCACCGCCTCGCTGCTCGCCGCAGGCCTGGCCCTCGGCAACCTCGCCCAAGCCGCCCCGACCCTGCTCAACGTCTCCTACGACGTGATGCGCGACTTCTACAAGGACTACAACCCAGCCTTCCAGAAACACTGGGAAGCCGAGCACAACGAGAAGGTCAATGTGCAGATGTCCTTCGGCGGCTCGAGCAAGCAAGCGCGCGCGGTGATCGACGGTCTGCCGGCCGATGTCATCACTATGAACATGGCCACCGACATCAACGCCCTGGTCGACAATGGCAAGCTGGTGCCGGACACCTGGGTCACCCGCCTGCCGAACAACAGCGCGCCGTTCACCTCGGCCACCGTGTTCATCGTGCGCAAAGGCAACCCCAAGGCACTCAAAGACTGGCCCGACCTGCTCAAGGATGGCGTGCAAGTGATCGTGCCCAACCCGAAAACCTCGGGTAACGGCCGTTACACCTACCTCTCGGCGTGGGGTTATGTGCTCAAGCAAGGCGGTGACGAGACCAAGGCCCGCGATTTCGTCGGCAAGCTGTTCAAACAGGCGCCAGTGCTGGATACCGGTGGCCGCGCCGCGACCACCACCTTCATGACCAACCAGATCGGCGACGTGCTGGTGACCTTCGAGAACGAAGCCGAAATGATCGCCCGCGAATTCGGCCGCGACCAGTTCGAAGTGGTCTACCCAAGTGTGTCCGCCGAAGCCGAGCCACCGGTAAGCGTGGTCGACAAGGTGGTGGCGAAAAAAGGTACCCAGCCCGTGGCCGAGGAATACCTGAAGTACCTGTGGTCGCCAGCGGCACAAGAAATCGCCGCGAACAACTACCTGCGCCCACGTGATCCGGCGGTGTTGGCCAAGTACACCGACCGTTTCCCGAAAGTGGACTTCCTGTCGGTGGAAAAAACCTTTGGTGACTGGCGTACCGTGCAGAAGACCCACTTCAACGACGGTGGTGTGTTCGACCAGATTTACAGCGGGCAGTAACTTACAAACACAGTCCTCACCGTACGGCTACTGATAGTTCTAGGAGTAGCCGTACTTCAGAAACTTGACAGCATGGGCCTCATTACTCAATGAGGCACTCACATGCGTAAATTCCTTTTAATCTCCGCGCTCGCCCTTGCAGGCCTCAGTACGGCCATTTCTGCAGACTCCCACCGCCTTTCGCCGACTGTCGGTCTCCCACTGAACCACCCTGGCATCCTGGTTGACACCGCACTTTTGAATTTCGTCAAAGCCCGATTGGACACGCAGCCTTGGAAGGATGCCTTTGCGCAAGCCAAGGACAGTAAATGGGCCGCTGAGGACTACGAGGCCACCCCCTTCGCCACGGTTGAATGCGGCTCGGGCTCCACTAATCCGCGCGTTGGCTGCTTTGAAGAAATGGATGACGCAGCCGCGACGTACACACAGGCGTTGCTGTGGTCGTATACCGGTAACCCTCAATATGCCGCGAACGTCAGAAGCATTCTGCTGGCGTGGGCAACGACGCTGACGGGCGGACATCAGGCGAGTAATGGTCCATTGCAAGCTGCCTGGACCGCCGCACTTTTTACCCGGGGCCTTGAAATCGTCGATGAAGGCTACACAGGCTGGTTGCCGGATGATCGGGCGAAGGTAAAGAAAATGCTCACAGAGCAGCACCTCCCCATTATCAAGCAGATGTTCATCTCTGGCTCGCTGTGCCATAACAAGAACTGGCATGCCACCGCGATTGAGGCAATGACCAATATCGGTATTGTCACGGATGACCGCGCGTTATTCGACGAAGCCATCGAGCGCTGGCATCAACTCGTACCTGCTTATATTTATGACGAGCAAAACGAAAGCAGGCCGCCCAATGCGCCGTGGTGCAAACTCAATGACGATCGGATCGAGGCACACTGGCACTTTCCCACTCACTACGTGAAGGGCCTTAGCCAAGAAACCTGCCGTGACCTCGCCCACACGTCAATGGGCTTGGCAGCCATCATCAATGTCGCAGAAACCGCTAGGCTGCAAGGCATCGATTTGTATAGCGAACAGGAGCCACGCATCGTCGCAGCCCTGGAACTGCATAGTGCGCAGATGAATGGCAACATCCCGCAGCCGCTCTGCAACGCGCCTATCCGCGAGAACATCAGCGGCACCTTCGAAATTGCCTACAACCATTACGCACTGCGCAAAGGGGTCAACCTGCCCGAGACGCAAACATTTCTGGCAAAAAAACGCCCACAAGTGGGCGCGTTCCACCTGCGCTGGGAAACGCTCACCCATGGGCTGACGGGCTCACTGCAAGGCAATCGCTGACCCCAGCACACGCACATCGAACTTTCGCGACGCTGAACGGCTCAGTTTCTGGAGTAACCCTGCCCCGCTCATCCCGGCCCAAGGAGTACTCCAGTGCTGCGCTACCTGACCACCCTGCTGCTCGGCTGCCTGCTGAGCACCCACCTGCTGGCGGCCGACCCCGCCCCCACCGACGCACAACCTAACGAACCGGAGCCGGTGCTTCAGGGCGGCCTGCTCGGTGCCTTGGCCGACGGCCTGGACAGTGCCGCCCAGGAGCTTGACCTGGATGCCCACTTGGTCGACGCCTGGCGCCTACGCACCGACCGTGCAGCCAAGGAAGTGGAACGCCTGGTCGATCGCCATTCGGCCAGTGACTCGCTCACCTTGGCAGGTAACTTCATCCTGCTGACATTCACTTGGGCCGCGGCCTTCGCAGTGCTCACCACCCTTGGCCGCTGGGGCGCCACGCGCAGCGCCCGCACGGCATGGCTGCGCGACCGCCCGCGCGCCAGCAGCCTGCTCGGCTACCTGCTGCCCTATACGCTTCCCGCCCTGGCCAGCTTGCCGCTGACCTTGTATGTCAGCCGCTTCCTTGACCCATCGATCGCCCGCGCCCTGGGCCTGAGCCTCGCGTACGCCACCAGCAGCGGCCTATTCTCTACCTCGATCATCCTGTGCCTGGTCACCTTGTTCGATGCCGGCCACAAACGCTCGGCCGTGGCAGTGATCAAACGCCTGGCACCGCGCCCGCTGTTCCTGATCGGCTTCCTGGCCGCCTGGAGCGATGCGCTGACCAGCCCGCAGATCGCCCGCCAGTTAGGCGGCAACATCACCGCCAGCATCGCGGTACTCACCGGCCTCACCGCCACGGTTATCTTTGCCAGCCTGGTGATTCGCCTGCGCCGCCCGGTTGCCCACCTGATCCGCAACCGCGCCTTCAAAGACCGCCTGCAACACCGGGCGGTGCAGGAAACCCTGCGCATCTTCTCGGTGGTGTGGTATTTGCCGATCCTGCTGATGATCCTGGTCTCGGCCATTCACCTGATCGGCGCTGGCGAAGAAAGCCAGAAGGCGCTGCAAAAAGCCTTGCTGACCACGGTGCTGCTGGTGTCCACGGTGTTTCTCAGTACTTTGCTGCAACACCTGTTGGCGCCCCGCGAAGCCGATGCTGGGCAACGGGTACGGCCTTACAAGGAACTGCTGCGCAGCCTGGCCCACGCGCTGCTGCGCATTGCCATGGCGGTGGCCTTCATCGAACTGCTGGGGCGTATCTGGGGCGTCTCGGTGATCGGCTTCGCCCTGAGCAACCGCCTGGGCCAGGCCATCAGCAATTCGCTGTCGAGCATCGGCCTGATCCTGCTGGTCACCTGGCTGCTCTGGGTGGTGCTCGACACCGCCATCCAGGAAGCACTCAAACCAGCGCCCGGGCGCCGTACCGCGCGCCAGCCGAGCACGCGGGTGCGGACCATCCTGCCCATGCTGCGCAATGCCATCAAAGTGGTGCTGATCGTCATCTGCACCATCACCACCATGGCCAACCTTGGCATCAACGTCGCGCCGCTGCTGGCCGGTGCCGGGGTGATCGGCCTGGCCATCGGCTTTGGCTCGCAGCAACTGGTGCAAGACGTGATCACCGGGCTGTTCATCCTGATCGAAGACACCATCTCGATCGGCGACTGGGTGGTACTCGACTCCGGCCACGCCGGTACTGTCGAAAGCCTGACCATCCGAACCCTGCGCCTGCGCGACGGCAAGGGGTTCGTGCACTCGGTGCCGTTTGGCCAGATCAAGGCGGTTACCAACCAGTCGCGGCAGTTCGCCTATGCGTTTTTCTCGGTGCAATTCACCTACGACAGCGATGTGGACCAGTCGCTGGCGCTGATCCATGAGGTGGGGCAGTCGATCAGCGACGACCCGCTGCTGCGCATCAACCTGCAGGGGCCGTTGCAGGTATTCGGGGTGGACCGCATGGACTTGAACGGGTTTGTACTGACGGCGCAGTTCCGCACCATTTCCGGTGGGCAGTATGCGGTGAGCCGCGCGTTCAACGAGCGGCTGAAGAAGCGGGTGGACCAGACGGAGCAGGTGAGCTTTGCCCAGGTGTATCCGCTGCCTATGCGTGGAGTTTCAGCGTGATGCAGGCTTCACCGGCCCCTTCGCGGGCAAGCCCGCGAAGGGGCCGGCAAAGCAAGCCTCAACCCTGCCGGAATACCAAGGCTTTAAGGCCCCCAGCCGGATCCGCATCAGGAAACTCCGGCGGGTTCTCCAGCCGCTCGACAAAAGCCAACGCCGGCGCCTGCTCGGCCATGCCTTCGATCAAAAACTCTGGCCCGATCGCCGGGTCGTTCACACAGGCCAGCACGGTCCCGCCCTCACTTAGCAGCTCCGGCAACCGCCGCAGAATCTTCGCGTAATCCTGGGTCAGCACAAAGCTGCCCTTCTGGAAGGTGGGCGGGTCGATGATGATCAGGTCATAGGGCCCGTACTTACGCACCTTGCCCCAGGACTTGAACAGCTCATGCCCCAGGTAGGCCACCCGTGACGCATCGTGGCCATTGAGCCGGTGGTTGTCTCGCCCACGGGACAACGCCGACTTGGCCATGTCCAGGTTCACTACCTGCTCCGCCCCACCCGCAATGGCCGCTACCGAGAAACCGCAGGTATAGGCAAACAGGTTGAGCACCCGCTTGCCTGCTGCCTGTTCGCGTACCCAGCGTCGGCCATAGCGCATGTCCAGGAACAGGCCATTGTTCTGACGTACGCCCAGGTCCAGCAGGTAAGTCAGGCCGTCCTCGACGACCTCCCGCTGCTGGCACGGCTCGCCCCACAGCCATTGGCCGGGGCTGTCCGGCAGGTAGCGGTGCTGGATGAGGATGGCCTGGCCATGCCATTGCGGGCGCTGGGCGAGGTTACGCAGCATGGCCTCCAGCTCCGCCAGTTGGCCTTCAGGCGGCTCACGGAACAGCGCTACCGACAGCACGCCTTGCAGCCAGTCCACCGTCACCTGCTCAAGGCCCGGCCAGCAGCGGCCACGGCCGTGGAACAGGCGACGGGTTTCCTGTGGGGCGGGGTCGAGGGCGGCGAGCAGGTGTTGCTCAAGGGTCTGGATCGGCGAGGTCATGGCGGGTCGCAAGCTGGAAAAAGCGGCATTCTACCCTTGCGGGCCTCTTCGCGGGTAAACCCGCTCCCACCCGTACTGCACCGCTTCGAAGGACAGCACGATACCTGTGGGAGCGGGTTTACCCGCGAAGAGGCCCGCAAGGTCACCTCAATGTTTGGCTGCAACCCGCGCGGACCTAAACCACCACCCCTGCTGCATCCCCGCCGCTGCCAGCAGAATCAGTGCCACGCCCAGCCATTGCAACGGTGCCAGCCGGTGCCCAAAGGCCACCCAGTCGACAAGAATTGCCGCAATCGGGTAAACGAACGACAGCGCGCCAGTCAGTGCGGTAGGCAAGCGCTGGATAGCGCTGTACAGCAACACATACATCACCCCGGTATGAACGATGCCGAGGGTCACCAGGCTGGCCAGCGCCGACGTCTCACCCGGCAACCCACTCAGCTTGACCCACGGCGCCAGCAGCAGCACGCCGGTGGCAACCTGGATCAATGCAATCAGGTGCGGTGGCGTACCTTTAAGGCGCTTGATGATCAACGCAGCGATTGCATACAAAAACGCCGCGCCCAGCGCCAGGCCAATACCCAGCAGGTAATCCTCGCCACTGCCCTGCCCCACGCCGTGGGCGCTGACGATAGCCAGCATGCCCAGGAAGGCAACGCTCAACCAGGTGACCTTGGGCAAGGTGATCTTCTCGCCCAGAAACACAGCCGCCAGGCCCACCAGCATGAACGGTTGGACGTTGTAAACGGCGGTGCCGATGGCGATCGAAGCGCGTGAATAAGAGGCGAACAGCAACAGCCAATTACCGACAATGGCCACACCGCTGGCAATCGCCAGTAGAAACGCCGTGCGGCCGATCACACCCGGTTTGAGAAAGCCCAAGGCCGCGCAGATCACCAGCAACGTGCCGGTACCGAACACGCACCGCCAGAACACCACGTCGAGTACTGGCTGGCCCGACACCAGCACGAACCAGCCGATGGTCCCGGAAATCAGCATGGCAGCGACCATTTCCAGCGAGCCACGGCGCAATCAACTGTCCATCCCACACCTCCGTTGATAATGGCAACAGTATGCAAAGGGTGACGGGGGACCTTCCAGCGGATATCAAAGGCGCATCCGCAATCTTGCCTTTACTATCAAGGCAAATCACACGAATAGCCTGATGAGGTTACGCATGACCGATGCTATCGACCAACTGCTGATCAACGCGTTGATGGAAGACTCGCGGCGCTCACTCAAGGCCCTGGCGCAGATCAGTGGCTTGTCTGCCCCCAGCGTCAGCGAGCGCTTGCGCCGCCTGGAAGAACGCGGTGTCTTGCGCGGTTACACCGTGGATGTCGACCCACGCAGTTTTGGTTACCAGTTGCAGGCGATCGTGCGTATCCGCCCGCTGCCGGGGCAGTTGCAGGAAGTGGAGCGGCAGATCATTGCGATCCCTGAGTTCACCGAATGCGACAAGGTGACCGGCGAGGACTGCTTCATTGCGCGTTTGCATGTGCGCTCGATGGAACAGCTCGACACCCTGCTCGACCGGATCAATGTGCTGGCCGAAACCAACACCGCGATCATCAAGAAGAGCCCGGTGAAGCGACGCCTGCCGCCGATGGGCTGAACCTGCCTTGAGGTGGTCGGCACAGGCAAAAGCTGACTATTTTTTGTACACAGGAATGTCACCATAGGTGCCATTTTTGTGTGCACTTTTCTCAACCACGCCCCAATACGTTACACCCTCCACGCCACTAATTTTGACCAAGTGATCAACTAACAAAACGATCAAAAAATAAAAGCTGTTTAGTTGGTCAAATTTTATTTCCTTAATTTCATTTAGTTAGCGTTAAACAAGACGAATTCAAAACAATGGCAACTTGAACGTCGCTTTTCGGCTGGCATGGAACTCGCTTTTGTGTGTTCGTGTTTTGTATACAAGTTAGGCAAAACATAAATACACAAGAACCCGCGACGCCGCCCTACCTGTCGGCCGCCGCGCCCAGAACCCAGTGATGCCAACGCTGCACCGACGAGATGGCGAGCCCGTGCGCATTGCCCGCTCATCGCAGTCCACGTGCATCAGGAGCCTGCCGGAATGCGTACAAGCCTCGACCTTGCCCCTGAACTTTCCGTCGCCAGCAGCAACCCCACCTCCACACTTGCCGGCCCTGCGCCAGCACTTGAACTGAGCCCACGCCTGCACAACCGCGACCTCGCCCCGACACGCGCCGAAGGTCGGCGCTGGGGCGGTTACAGCATCTTTGCGTTATGGACCAACGATGTGCACAACATCGCCAACTACTCGTTCGCCATGGGGCTGTTCGCCCTCGGGCTGGGCGGCTGGCAGATACTGGTGTCGCTGGCCATTGGTGCGGCGCTGGTGTACTTCTTCATGAACCTGTCCGGTTACATGGGGCAAAAGACCGGTGTACCGTTTCCGGTCATCAGCCGCATTGCCTTCGGTATCCATGGTGCGCAAATACCGGCGTTAATACGCGCGGTCATTGCCATTGCCTGGTTCGGCATCCAAACCTACCTGGCCTCGGTGGTGCTGCGCGTGCTGCTGACCGCTGTGTGGCCGCAACTGGCCGTCCACGACCAGGACAGCATCCTTGGCCTGTCGAGCCTGGGCTGGGTCTGCTTCGTGGCGATCTGGCTGGTGCAGTTGGTGATCCTCGCCTACGGCATGGAGATGGTGCGCCGCTACGAGGCCTTCGCCGGTCCGGTGATCCTGCTCACCGTCGCCAGCCTGGCGGTGTTCATGTACTTCAAGGCCGACGCGCGTATCGCCTGGTCGGTGGCGGCGCCGCTGACCGGTTACGAGATGTGGCGCAACATCTTCGCGGGCGGTGCCCTGTGGTTGGCAATCTACGGCACCCTGGTGCTCAACTTCTGCGACTTCGCCCGCTCTTCGCCCTGCCGCAAGACCATCCGCGTCGGTAACTTCTGGGGCTTGCCGGTGAACATCCTGGTGTTCGCGATGATCACCGTGGTCCTGTGCGGCGCGCAGTTCCAGATCAACGGCCAGATCATCGACAGCCCGACGCAGATCGTCGCCAGCATCCCCAATACCCCATTCCTGGTCCTGGGTTGCCTGGCCTTCCTGATCGTCACGGTGGCCGTGAATATCATGGCCAACTTCGTCGCCCCGGCTTTCGTGCTCAGCAACCTGGCGCCACGCCACCTGAACTTCCGTCGCGCGGGGCTGATCAGCGCCACCCTCGCCGTGCTGATCCTGCCCTGGAACCTGTACAACAGCCCGCTGGTGATCGTGTACTTCCTGTCGGGCCTGGGCGCCCTGCTCGGCCCGCTGTACGGGGTGATCATGGCCGACTACTGGTTGCTGCGCAAAGGCTGCATCAACGTGCCGCAGCTGTACAGCGAAGACCCGGCTGGTGCCTATCACTACACCAAGGGCATCAACCTGCGCGCCGTGGCCGCGTTTGTGCCGGCCGCAGTGCTGGCCATCGTGCTCGCCCTAATACCCAACTTCCATAGCGTGGCGCCGTTCTCCTGGCTGATCGGTGCCGGCATCGCCGCGGCCCTTTACCTGCTGATCGCGCCACGCAACCGCCAATACCTGGATGTCAGCGGTGAGTGCATCGCCGTTGACCACAGCAGCCACTGATCAGGGAGAACCGCCATGCGTATTCTGATTGCCAACGTCAACACCACCGAAGCCATCACCGAAGCCATCGCCGAGCAGGCGCGCGCCGTTGCCGCGCCAGGTACCGAAATCATCGGCCTGACCCCGTGGTTTGGCGCCGAGTCGGTGGAAGGCAACTTTGAAAGCTACCTGGCGGCCATCGCGGTGATGGACCGGGTACTGGCCTACGATGGGCCCTACGATGCAGTGATTCAGGCCGGCTACGGCGAGCACGGCCGCGAAGGCCTGCAAGAGCTGCTGAACGTCCCCGTGGTGGACATCACCGATGCCGCCGCCAGCACGGCCATGTACCTGGGCCACGCCTACTCGGTGGTGACCACCCTGGACCGCACCGTGCCCTTGATCGAAGACCGCTTGCGGCTTTCCGGCCTGTACGACCGCTGCGCGTCGGTGCGCGCCAGTGGCCTGGCCGTGCTCGAGCTGGAAGCCGACCCGCAACGTGCCGTGGAAGCCATTGTCGAGCAGGCCGAGCGCGCTGTGCGCGACGACAAGGCCGAGGTGATTTGCCTGGGTTGTGGTGGCATGGCGGGGCTGGATGAGCAGATCCGTCAACACACCGGCGTGCCGGTGGTGGACGGTGTGAGCGCGGCGGTGACCATTGCCGAGTCGCTGGTGCGAATGGGGTTGAGTACGTCCAAAGTGCGGACCTATGCCACGCCGAGGGTGAAGAAGGTAGTGGGCTGGCCGATGCGCTTCGGGCGTTAACGCTACTTCGTTTTTACCGACCTCTTCGCGGCTAAAGCCGCACAGGCTCAGCGCTGCTTTCGGGCACTGCGCGGTCCCTGTGGGAGCGGGTTCACCCGCGAAGTGGCCGGTACATTCAGCGCAATATCCTGGCCAACCGCTCCCCACTGCCACAGGCCAACGTAAAACCCAGTGCCCCATGCCCCACGTTCAGCCACAGGTTCCGATACGCCGTCGCCCCAATGATCGGCACCCCGGTAGGCGTCGCTGGCCGCATCCCCGCCCACTCCACCGCCTGCCCGTAGTCGGCGGCGTTGGGCAGCGTATCCAGCGCCAGCCGGCGCATGCTGTCGAGTCGGCGCGCATCCACCGATTCATCGTAACCGACGATATCCACCATCGCCGCCACCCGCAGTTGGCGGTCCAGGCGCGCATAGACGATCTTGCGTTCGTAGTCGGTAACACTGACCTCAGGTGCTCGATGCTCAGCGGCAATCGGCGCAGTCAGGCTGTAGCCCTTCAGCGGATAGACCGGCAACTTCAACCCCGGTAGCGCCAACCCCGCACTGCGATGACCTGCACACAGCACCAGGCGCTGCACATCGACCTGCTCGCTGCCCAATTGCAATGCAACCACCTGATCGTGATGTGTGACCAGCTGAGTCACAGGCTTACCGAGCAAAAACTGGCACTGCCCGGATGCGCGCAAGCGCTCGGCCAGGCGTACACAGAAGCGGTGACAGTCGGCGACTTCCTCATCAGGTGTGAGCACGCCCCCCACGAACGGCCCCCCGGCCAAGGCCGGCTCCAGGGCCTTGAGCTCGGTGGCATCAAGCACGCGTTGGCTGATTGGATCGAGCAGGCGCCTGCGCCCTTGGGCGAACGCCTGCTCACTGCGAAAGGCGACCAGCTTGCCGTTACGCCGCCAGGCAAAATCCGTCAGCCCATCCTCCTCGCGCCAGCGCGCCAGGGCGGCTTGGCTTTCCAGCGCCAACGCCAGCAGTTGTGCGCCATTGCGAGCATTGACACGGCTGCGACAGGCCATCATGAACGCCAGTAACCAACGCCACTGCGCCGGGTCGAATCGCAACCGCAAACGCAGCGGTGAATCCCCCTGCAGCATCCAGCCCAGTGCCTGCCACGGCACACCAGCATCGGCCAATGGCGCCACATAGCGGTACGACAACTGCCCGCCATTGGCGAAACTGGTGGCAGACGCCAGGCTGTCACGCGCCTCGATCAGCGCTACCGACAGCCCTTCGCGCACCAGCGCATAGGCCGTCGCCAGGCCAATAACCCCCCCTCCAATGACCGTCACCTCGTGCTTCATGCATGGCCCCTGTTTCGGCTTCCTTGCCCAAACAGTAGCAGCGCATCAGCTCGGACAGCTATGGGCACCGTCATTGAGGCCCTGTCGCACATTGCGGCTGAGCAGGCTGGCCTTGCCGTCGTGCCAGGTCAGCGTGAGCACATACAGGGTGTCGAAATCGTCGCCGTTCCAGTCCTCGGTGATCACCCGCTCCTCACCCAGCGCCTTGCCGGCCACGGTATTGATGAGTTCTGGCAGGTAACCATGGGACCAAGCGGTGTAGACCGTCGCATTGCGGTATTTGTCGCTCAGCAACTCTTCGGCCAGCGCGTCGGTGTCGTTGGCACCGTAGTCGATGTTCACCGGCAGGCCCAGGCGGATGGCGCTGGGGGTGATGGTCATCAGCGGGCGGATATAGCTGTAGCTCTCGTCCTTGCTGCCTTCCTCGACATGCCGCGACGGGTTGGCGGCAAACACGTAATCGGCATTGCCAAAACGTTCTGGCAGCAACGTGGCCAGGTCCAATGCCCGGTTGAGGCCTTGGCAGTTCAGTTGCCCCAGCCCCTCGCCCGGTTTCTCGGCGTGGCGCAGGAAGACCAGGGTCTGGGTGCCATCGACCGGCTGCGCACGGCTTTCGACAGCATCCAACGCCAGCGGTATGGCCACGGCCGTGAGCGCGAGGCTCAACAGCAAGTGGCGACGACGGCGGAGAAAGGTTGGCAACTTCATCAAGGCAGGCTCTTGTGGCAGAGAAAATCGGGTTGACCCGCCACGTTGCCCTGCGTCGCAGCCGCAGGGCGTCCTTGTAGTGAGTGCCATCCCTGGCAACGAGTGAGGGTCAGAGTGCCGTCAACCCGTTTGGTTCCTCCCTGAGCGTGATTGCCGTTCCCTAGGCAAGGCCAACGTTAGAGGATGTGTGTTGCTGAATTATGTCCTGATCAGGCCAATACGCGCGCAAGCAGCGGCTAAGGTAGGTTGCCTGCGTTGATCGCAGAGGTTGGAACGATAATGGTTACACCAAACACCTGCTCGATTACCTGCCTAGGGCCTTGATTCAGGCTCCAGGTAAAGAAAACAAGAAAACCGAGCAAAAATACGAAGAGGACCGACCCCACGAGACTCTGCGCCACACCCAGCCAAAACCCTGGTTTGGTATTTCTGATGTCGCTGCTGGCTTTGTCGGAATAATACTGCTCGAGCTCTACAGCCTGCGCGGCTATCGAAGCATCAAGAAACCCCTGAGCAAGCTGGCTGGCCTGGTTGCGATAGCTTTCAAGCTGGGTGGGGCTATTGCTGACATCGTGGAAAGGCGCCAGGTCGTCGTCTTTGGGTTCCCTGTCATGCTTGACCTTGAAGGCCTGGATGAATTCGATCTTCTGCCTCTTGTACAACGAATAGGCAATGATACCCAGTGTATCTTGCTCATTCTCTACAAGGACCGAGTAGATGTGGTTGTAACAGCCATCGGCCATCTGGCTGTTACTCCTTGCGCAACCGTGAATACGCCGCGTTGAATGCTGCTTTCAATTCCGAGCGAGATTTTTGGGTACAGGTGAGGACGCCTGCCAATTCGCGCGGTAGCGAAATCTCCATTCGGGCGCCGGACGCCACCAACAAGGCATTTGCCTCTCGCACCACTCGCGAGGAAAAATGCGATTTCATAGCCATGCCCTCTTCACTCAAGTCATATTGAAGAGTAACCATCCCTCAATGACTGCTCAATCAGACGGGGGCCGACAAGGCGTGTAATCCTTTTCCTATTTGGCGTAGGACTGGATTATTCAATCATCCCGCGTCAGCACTTCCAGCAGCTCAATCTCAAACGTCAAATCCGAATTTGGCGGTATCGCCCCCACACTGCGCTCGCCATACCCCAGGTGCGCCGGCACCTGCAGTTTGCGTTTGCCGCCGACGCGCATGCCCATCAGGCCCTGGTCCCACCCTTTGATCACGCGCCCCGTGCCGATCACGCACTGGAAGGGTTTGCCGCGCGACCAGGATGAATCGAACGTGCTGCCGTCGGCCAGCCAGCCGGTGTACTGGGTGGTGATCAGGGCGCCTTTGACGGCGGCTTTACCGTCGCCTTCGACGAGGTCGATGATCTGCAGTTCGCTGCTCATGGGCATGCTCCAACGCTGAAAAAATCAAAGCCGCCCTTTTCTCAGGTATGCACCGGTTTGGCAAGTTCTCGCGGCGTTCCGTGCTGGCGCATGGACCACAGCACGCCGCCAATCACCAGAATGATCGCTGCCGCCTCTAGCACGCTCGGCCCGGTCTGCCGCCAAAGGAAGGCGTAAAGCAGGGCGAACAAGGTTTCGAAGACGATCAGTTGGCCGCTCAGGGTGAGTGGCAGGCGCTTGGAGGCGGCGTTCCACAGCGCCATGGCCAACCACGAACCCAGCACCGCGCAGCCCAGGCTGGCCGCCCAGAACAACCACCAGCGCCCCATCGGCGCGTCCACCTGCAACTGTTGCGGCTGCCACAGGGCCAGGGCTGCAACCATCACCAGGCTGGCCAGCCCGGTCATCACCCCGCACAGCACCGACCACTGATGGCTGTCGAAATGCCCGCATTGTTTGAGGTAACGGCTGTTCTGTACCGCGTACCAGGTCCAGCAGGCCAGGGCGGCCAATGCGTAGAACAGGCCCAGGAGCTTGTCGCCGATGTCGCCGGGGGCGAAGGCGAACGTCTGCAGATTGATGCACAGCATGCCCGCCAGGATCAGCGCCAATGGGCCGATCAGCCGCGCCAGCGGTACCGCGCCACTGTCGTTGCGACCGTACAGGGTGATGGTCAGCGGCAGTACGCCGACAATCAGCGAAGCCGGCGCCACGCCCAGACGCTGGATGGCGGCCACCAGGAAGACGAAATAAACCAGGTTGCCGATGACGGCCAGGCGCAACAGCATCCACGCGTCGTGCAGGGTCAGCTGACGCAGTTGGCGGGCCATGGGGATTGCCAGCAGCAGCGAGATGACTCCGACCATGACATAGCGCACGCTGCTCAGCAGCATCGGGTTGAACTCAGGCAGCAGCTCAGGGACCATCAACACCATGCCCCACAACGCACCGGCCATGCCGGCGTACATCACACCGCGTCTCACGTCTGCGATCCTCGTTTGAATTGGGCGCAGGCTACTGGTTGTGCGGGGGGGAGGCAATGATTTGGGGGGATG
>NZ_BNTL01000037.1:0-31138 GCF_022179005.1 Pseudomonas sp. PAGU 2196
CGGGCTTGCCCGCGAAGGGCCACATCAGGCTTATCTAACATGCTTTACAGCGCCCAGTTACCCAGGTCGGCATCCTGACCTTCGCCGCCCGGCACACCATCGGCGCCCAGCGAATAAACATCCACCCGGCCATGCTCACCGGGCATGCGGTACTGGTAAGGAGTACCCCACGGGTCTTCCGGCAAGCGGCGCACATAACCATCGCTGCGCCACGAACGCGGCAGCGGCTCTTGGGCCGGTTTTTTCACCAGCGCGGCCAGGCCTTGTTCATTGCTCGGAAACCGCAGGTTATCCAGCCGATACATGTCCAGTGCCTGTTCGAGGGTGGCAAGGTCGGCCATCACCTTCTGCCGCATGGCTTTGTCTTGGTTGCCCAGCACGCTGGGAGCGACCACGGCGATCAGCAGGCCGATGATGAAGATCACCACCATGATCTCCATGAGGGTGAAACCACGCTGACGGTTACGACGATGCTGCATGGAAGTACTCCTTGTGTTCACAGTTGCAGGCCCTGATTGAGTTGCATGATCGGCAGCAGCACCGCCAGCACGATGAACAGCACCACGGCGCCCATCACCAGGATCATCAGGGGTTCGAAAAGCGCCATGGCGGTGTCCACTTGGCGGGCGAAGCCGCGTTCCTGGTCGTCGGCGACGCGTTCGAGCATGTCAGCCAACGTGCCGCTGGCCTCGCCGCTGCCGACCATGTTCACCAGCAACGGCGGAAACTGTTGGCAGGCATCCAGCGCACGGTGCAGGCTGGTGCCGCCCTGCACCTGCTGGCGCACCTGTTCCATGGCCTGGCGAATGCGCCGGTTGGCGACCGTCTCGGTGGCCACCTGCAACGCTTCGAGCAGCGCCACGCCACTGCCGCTGAGAATCGCCAGGCTGCGCGCCAGGCGTGCGCTTTCCAGCACCTGCAGCAGACTGCCGATACGTGGCAGGCGCAACAGCCATGCGTCCCGGCGCAGGCACCAATGCGGCTTGCGCAGCAGCCAGCTGGCGAGCAGCGCACCTGCCAGCGCCAACCCCAGCAGCCACGGCCCGGCGTGCACCAGCCCTTGGCTCAGGCCGATCAGCACGGCGGTAATCAACGGCAGGCTCTGCCCGGCGTGGGCGAACTGTTCGGTGAGCTTGGGCACTACGAAAGTCATCAGGCCGACCACCACCGCCAGCGACACGCCCATCAGCACACAGGGGTAGATCAAGGCAGTACGCGCTTTGTGCTGTTGCCGTTGCACCTGTTCCAGGTGATCGGCCAGGCGCGTGAGCACCTGGGCCAGCCGCCCGGAGCGCTCACCGGCCTCGACCAGCGCACAGTACAGGCCACTGAACGGCGCCCCCTGGCGGGCCAGGCTACGCGCCAGCCCCAGGCCCTCGGCGAGCGAGCCGCGCAAGGCGACCAACACGCTGTGCAAGGCCGGCTGGCGTAATTGACGTTCGAGTGTGGCCAAGGCATCGACCAAGGGTATGCCCGCGCCAGTCAACGTCGCTAACTGGCGGGTCAATTCGCACAGCTGTGCACGGCTCAAGCGCTGGCGGCGGGGTTGCCGGGTACCTGCCTCATGGCGTTGCAATTGGCGGGCGAACAGGCCCTGCTCACGCAACAGTTGCCGTGCATGGCGCTCGCTGTCGGCCTGCAGGCTGGCCTTGTGGGCTTTGCCGGCCAGGTCGACGGCTTGATAGCGATAAGTCGGCATGGCTCAGCCCTGCACCGCGCGCAGCACTTCGGCCAGGCTGGTTTCGCCCCGCGCCAGGCAATCACTGGCCATGGCCACCAAGCTGCGTCGACGATCGGCCAAATAGTCCTGCATGGCTTGCTCACTGGCGCCGTCGTACAGCAGCGCGATCAGGCCGGCGTCCAGTTCGATGAATTCGTACAGGCCCAGGCGCCCGACATAACCGCTGCCCTGGCACAGCTCACACCCCACTGCGTGGTAACTGCTGCCCAATGCACACAGTTCAGGCCACAGGTCACGCTCGGCCGCTTGCAGCGGCTGCGCCACCGCGCACTGGCACAGCCGCCGCACCAGGCGCTGTGCCAACACACCGCGCAGGCACGAGGCGATCAGGAACGGTTCGATGCCCATGTCACGCAAACGGGTCACCGCGCCCACCGCACTGTTGGTGTGCAGGGTCGACAGCACCAAGTGGCCGGTGAGGCTGGCCTGCACGGCAATCTGCGCGGTTTCCTGGTCGCGGATCTCACCCAGCATGATCACATCCGGGTCCTGGCGCAGGATGGCCCGCAGGCCCGTGGCGAATGTCAGCCCGGCGCGCGGGTTGATCGCGGTCTGGCCGATACCGGCGATGGCGTACTCCACCGGGTCTTCGACGGTGAGGATGTTGCGGCTGCCATCGTTGAGGCTGTTGAGGCTGGCGTACAGCGTGGTGGTCTTGCCCGAGCCGGTCGGGCCGGTGGACAGCACGATGCCATTGGGCCGCGCCAGGCAGCTGCGCAGGCCATCGAGCACCGCTGCCGGCATGCCCAGGTTGTCCAGCGCCAGCAGGCTGGCCTGCTTGTCGAGCACACGCATCACCACGCGCTCGCCATGGATGCCGGGCAAGGTCGACACCCGCACATCGACCTCACGCCCCGCCGCACGCAAAGTGATGCGGCCGTCCTGGGGCTGGCGTTTCTCGGCGATGTCCAGCCGCGCCATGACTTTGATCCGCGACACCAGCATCGCCGACAGCGCCCGCGGCGGGCGCAGCACCTCGCGCAGGTGGCCGTCGACCCGCAGGCGCACCACCAGGCTCTGCTCGAAGGTCTCGATATGAATGTCCGAAGCACGCAGGCGCAAGGCCTGGCCGAACAGGCCATTGATCAGGCGGATGACCGGCGCCTCGTCATCGCTTTCGAGCAAGTCTTCGATGCGCGGCATCTCGCTCATCAGGCTGTCGAGGTCTACCTGGTCGCCAATCCCTTCGATCAGCGCTTCGGTGGCCGCATCGCCGCCCTGATAAAGCTGGCCCAATTGCTCGTCGAATGCCGCAGGCTCCAGGTAGGCCAGCGCGCTGGGCTGGCCATGCACGCGCAGCAGCTCCTGCAACTGGTCGCTGTCGGCGTCGCGGCGCAGCCACAATTGCCAGCCGCTGTCGGTCGGGGTCATGGCCAGGCCGGCCTGGCGTGCCAGGCGATAGGGCAGCATCACCAGTCGCCCCCTTCCAGGCGCGCTCGGCTGGCGGGGAACACCTGCAGCAGTGGCGTACCACCTTCTGCGCCCGCAAGGTTTGGCAACTGGAGCGGCGTGGTCTGTTGCAAGGTGCGGTACTTGTTCTCGCTGAGCCCGGCCAGGCTCGGCCCGTCGCGCAGGATGCGCGGGCGGATGAAGACCATCAGGTTCTGCTTGGTGTTCTTGCTGGCGTCGGAGCGGAACAGGCGGCCCAGGTAAGGAATGTCCCCGAGCAGCGGCACCCGCTGGTTGCTGGTGCTCAACTCGTCGCTGATCAGCCCGCCCAGAATCACCAGGCCGTTGTCTTCGACCATGACCTTGGTCTTGATCTCGCGCTTGTTGGTGATCACATCGCTGGCGGCGCTGGAATCGGCAATCGACGAGACCTCCTGGACGATGTCCAGGCGCACGCTGTTGTCGACGTTGATCTGCGGCTTGATCCGCAGCTTGACCCCGACTTCCTTGCGCTCGATGGTCTGGTAGGGGTTGGCGTTGTTCTGTGTCACGGAGCCGGTGACGAAGGGCACTTCCTGGCCGACCAGGATCGACGCCTCGGCATTGTCCAGGGTCAGCAGGGTCGGGGTGGACAGCAGGTTGAAACCGCTCTTGCCCTTGAGCGCATTGACCAGCATGGCGAAGTTGAAACCGCCCCCAAAATGGCCGATGCCCGCCGTGGCACCCGTGGTGGCCGACAGCAGTTTGCCCAGTGCCTCACTGTCTTCGCTGGCCGCAGCCCCCGCAATGTTGGCGATGTTCACCCCATTGCTGCCGAAGTTGACGATACCGGCACCGAACTTCTCGTCAGCGAACAACCACTGCACGCCCAGCTCTTGCGCACTGCTGTCGGAGACCTCGGCGATGATCGCCTCGACCACCACCTGGGCGCGCCGGATATCCAGTTGCTCGACGATGGCGCGGTAGGCGGCCAGTTCGCTGTCGGGGCCGACCATGACCACGGCATTGGTGCCCTCTTCGTACTCCAGGCGTATGCCCGAGCCACTGGCGGCAGCCGTCACCGGCGGCTCTTTGCTCTCCCCTTCGCCTGTGCTCTGCGCCGGTGCCATGCCTTCCTGGCTGAGCCCGCGCAATACCTTGACCACTTCACTGGCATTGGCGTGGCGCAAGTACATGACTTGGGTGCTGGCGCTGCCCACTGCTTCGCTAGGGCGGTCGAGCTGGCGCAGCAGGCTGGCGATGCGTTCGAGGTTGCTGCGCCAGTCGGTAACCACCAACTGGTGCGCGGCCGGGTACGGGGTGATCACCCCTACCCGTGGGTCGACCAGGGGTTTGAGGATACCAACCACTTGCTCGGTGGCAGCGTTGCGTAAATCGAATACCCGCGTGGCCACGCTGTCGCTGCCCGCGCCCTGCTGCCCGGCAGGCTCCACCGGCACCGGCTCCAGGCGCGCCGCCTGGTCGGGGACGATCTTCACGCTGCCATTGGGCAGGTCGACGGTGGCGTAACCCTGGGCGCGCAGCTGCGCCAGGAAGATGTCATAGATGGCATCGGCGTCGTGCAGGTCAACGGTGCGTACGGTGACCTTGCCCTTTACCCGAGGGTCGACGATGAACGTAGTGCCGGTGATGCGCGACACACTGTCGATGAACTCGCCCAGTTCGGTGTCGACGAAGTTCACTTCGTACATCGGCGTGCCGTTGTCATCGAACACCGGCTCCTCGGCGTAGGCCTGGGGTAAGGCCACGGCCAAGGCCAGGCTCAGCGCAGCCGCCACGCAGTATTTAACAGGCATCGTTCATCCTTGCCGCTTGAAGCCGGTCACGGCGGGGCGTGGCGGCCAGGGCAGGCGTTCGCGCCGCCCCTGGTTGTTGAAAATCAGGCCATCGGTGTCGATGTCCTGCAGCACGATCCCTGGCGCCAGGCGCTGGCCGCGGGCCAGTGTGCGCACCTGCTGGCCGTAGCGCAGCACCACCACGCTGGCCGACAACGGCTGGGCCTTGAGGCCACCCAGGTAGTGCAGTGGCAAACGGGTGATGACGATCGCGCCGTCATCGACCGGCGCCTGCCAATGGCCGACCATCAACCCAGGCAACTGGGCTGCAGCCGCCTGGGCGGGGCTGGCCGGTTGTGGCTGGCGGCCCAGTTGCAGCACGCACTGCGCCGCCAGCCAACCGGCCAACGTCAGGCAGCCACCGGTGAGCAGCCGCGCGCCAAGGCTCACGAAGCCAACTGCCGTGGATGCCAGCCCGGGTGCCCCTGCACATAGCGCACCTCGGGCACCTGCAGCGGCGCCAGTTGCCAGTCGGCGCCTTGCCGCGTCAGCCAGGCTTCTACCCGCTGCCAAAGTGGCTCGCCGGCCTGCGACGCGAACTGCAGGCCAAAGGTGCGGCACAGCCCCTGGACCGGTTCCAGGCCGGTGATGCGCTTGCCTTGCGGGCTGTAGCTGACACCCCAGGCCTGGCCCTGCCAGCGCGGCAGGTCTTGGCTGTTGTCCAGCAGCAGCGGGTCGCCGAACAGCTGTTCCGCGGCATTTTCCAGCACTTGCTCCACCTGCCGGGCCGGGGCCTCGACCACCGGGGCCGGGTAGCCGCCGGTCAGGCTGATCAGGTGCTCGCGGGTGATCGCTGCACCAGCGGCCAATGGGCAGTCATAACGCAGGCCCGGCAGCAGCACGGGCAAATTATTGTCATCGGCCAGGGCCTGGTGCAGCAGGCGGTCCCAACTGCCGCCGCGGGTGTCACGCCGCCACAAGGCCTGGGGTGCCTTGGCCAGCGGTTGATCGAGCCACGCCGCGTGGCCGGCGCGCTGTTGGTTCAGTTGTGCTTGAAATTGCCCGGCGCGCACCCGTGCAGCCGGGGAAAGCTGCTGTTCGAACGCAGGGAAGAAACGCCCCTCGAACTGCCATTGCCCGGCCACCTGTTGGCAACGCAGGCGAAACGCCCCGCTGCCCCGGCACCCGGCAAACAGCACCGGTACGCGGCGGCCGTTGGCCTGGGTGGCCTGCACGGGCGTTGGCCACAGGTCCTGGCCACGCGCACAGAGCAACACGTCGATTGCGGGCAGCCGTTCAGCCAGCCACAGCCCAGGCCCGGTGCCGACATCGGCCATGGCCACGACCAGGTCGGCTTCGCGCCGGGCCTGCTCGAACACCGGCAGCAAAGACTGGTACCACTGTTTGAGAGAGGCTTTCTGGTCCTGGGCGTAAGGGTCGGTCACGCCGACCACGGCAATCCGCGCACCGCCCCGCTCGAACAGGTGCAGTGCTTCAAGCCCCAGGGTTTCACGTTGTTCGTCGGCCAGCCCCGCGCCCAGCGTAATGGCGGAGGCCTGCCGGTAAAGCGCCGTGCTGCGCTGCGGCCAGAGCACACGCTCGTCACTGCTGACGCGTGCGTCGCTGCCCAGCAATTGGCTGCCCTGCACGCCGCTTTCACCTTGGGTCAGGTAGGCCAGGCCGCTGCCGTTCCAGCCTTGGCCGTTTTCCAGGGTCAGGCTGTTGCCCGCCCCGGCCTCGCCACGCAACTGCTCCAGCAATGCGGCCAGCACGGCGTAACCACCGAGGTTGGCGTGCGCGGCCTGGCTGGCATCGAGCAAGGGGGCCAAGTGCGGGAAGGCGATGCTGGCACTGGCACCGGTCATCCACGGCGCACGCCCCAGGTGGCTGACCGGCCCCAGGCGCGTTGCCGGGACAACGGCCAACCCAGGCTGGCGGGCATCGAGGGTGTCGGCGACATACAGCAAATCCAGGTTGGCATTGCCACCACGTTGGCCTGGCAAGGCGGAACAGGCGCCGAGCAAGGGTGCCAAGGCACCGACGCCCATCCAGCTGATCACTTCGCGCCTGTTCACACTGCTTACCATCGAGCCCGCCATCCTTAACCAAGTTCACGTTGGGCTCCGGATGTTGCGGCGTTCGCATGACAGTTTGATGGCAGAAATCAGACAGCAATTCCGAATTGATCTGTCAGGCGCAAACGTAAGAACGAGTAGTTTTAAGCGCGCGTTCATATTTCTGCCAAGGAATCATCATACTTGCGCTCTAAAGTCGCGGTTTCCTCTAACTCAGCCAACATAAGGACACCCTGATGAGTCGAGATACCGGCGACAACCTGGACCGGAACCACAGCGGCAATCTGCCGATGGCCAGCGTCATGGACGCCTACCTGAGCCGCCGCAGCATCATGCGCGGCAGCCTGGGCGCCGCCATCGCCATGATCGCCGGGACCGGCCTGACAGGCTGCTTCGACGGTGATGGCGGTTCCGATCACGATGATCCTGTCACCGAACCACCGGTGACCGAGCCACCGGTAACCGAACCGGAAGTCCCGAAACTGGCACTGGGCTTCCAGTCCATCCCGGGCTCGCGCACCGATGCCTGTGTCGTCGCGGCAGGCTACAGCGCCTATGTGCTGGCGCCGTGGGGCACCCCGCTGAACAGCAATGGCAACCCGTGGAAGTCCGATGGCAGCAACACCTCGACCGACCAGGCCAATGCCATGGGCATGCACCATGACGGCATGCACTTCTTCCCGATCAATGGCAGCTCCGAAGACGGCTTGCTGGCCATCAACTTCGAATACATCGACGCGGCAGCCCTGCACCCCGCCGGCCCGACCACCGACGTCAACGGCAAGCGCCCGGCCGAAGAAATCCGCAAAGAGATCAACGCCCACGGCGCCGGCGTGGTACGCCTGCAGAAAGTCAGCGGGCGCTGGCAGGTGGTCGACAATGACCCGCTGAACCGCCGCTTCACCACCGCCTCGCGTATGGAGATCACCGGCCCGCTGCGCGGCACCGACCACGTCAAGACCAAGTACTCCACGGGCGGCACCCACTGCCGCGGCACCAACAACAACTGCGGCAACGGCTACACCCCGTGGGGCACCTACCTGACCTGCGAAGAGAACTGGCCGGGCATCTTCGTCAACAAAGGCACCCGCCCTGAAGACCAGCGCCGTATCGGCGTAGGCACCTCCAGCGGCCAGTACAAATGGGAAAGCGCCGCCGGTGACAGCACCGAGGTGAATGACGAATTCGCCCGTTTCGACGTAACGGTCAAAGGCGCCAGCGCCACCGACGACTACCGCAACGAAGCCAGCACCTATGGCTACATCGTCGAGATCGACCCGTACAACAGCGCTACCCTAGCCACCAAGCGCACCGCGCTGGGCCGCTTCCGCCACGAAGGGTGCTGCCCTGGCTTGCCGGTGGCCGGCAAACCGCTGGTCTGGTACATGGGCGACGACTCGAACAACGAGTACCTGTACAAGTTCGTCTCCACGGCCGTGTGGGACGCCGCCGACGCCAGCCCGGCCGACCGCCTGGCCACCGGTGCCAAGTACATGGACCAAGGCAAGCTCTATGTGGCCCGCTTCAATGCCGACGGCACGGGCGTGTGGCTGTTGCTCGACGTCGCCACCGCCACCACCGCCGGCAGCACCCTTGGCGCGCTGTACGGTGACCTGCCGGGCATCATCCTCAACACCCGGGGTGCTGGCGATGCCGTGGGCGCGACCCCGATGGACCGCCCAGAATGGACCACGGTCAACCCGCTCAATGGCGATGTCTACCTGACCCTGACCAACAACAGTGCGCGTACGCCAGAGAAAGTCGACGCGGCCAACCCGCGTGGCCCGAACCGCCACGGCCACATCATTCGCTGGCACGACAGCGACGACCAGTTGAGCTTCACCTGGGACATCTTCGTGTTTGGCGCCAATGCCGCCGGTACCGCCGACATCAACCGCTCTGGCCTGACCGAACTGAACCAGTTCGCCAGCCCTGACGGCATGAGCTTCGATAGCCGTGGCGTGTTGTGGTTCGAGACCGACAACGGTGAAACCACGCTGACCGACTACACCAATGACCAGTTGCTGGCGGTAATCCCCACTGACCTGGTAGATGCCACGGGCAAGCAGGTGCCGGTCAACGCGCAGAACCAGGTGGACTTGCGACGTTTCTTTGTCGGGCCGAACGGTTGCGAGGTGACAGGGATTGCCTTCAGCCCGGACAACAAGTCGATGTTCGTCAACATCCAGCACCCGGAGAATTGGCCGTATACCGACAAGGCGACCGATGCTACCCCGGCAGGGGCGACGGTAAGGCCGCGGGCTTCGACGGTGGTGATTCAGCGTGATGATGGCGGGGAGATCGGGACGGTCTGATCGAAAGGCTTTCCGTAGACTCAGTTGAGCCAGGCAGGTAACTCGGTGGATGCTTATTCCGTTTCGAGTTACCTGCGTAGGCCAAAAAGCGTCTGGACCCAATACCTGGTAATTCTGTCAGTAGACCGAGAGAGGGAAATGCCCGAATCTTCGGACATCCCATACTTCATGGCAGGTTCATCATGCAGTCTCATGGCCCTCTGTCACGTACTCATAAACTGTTTTATCAGAATGGCGCACTCTCGACCGAGATAGGCCCCTGCACAACGCGCTACTTTGCCAGTGAGGCAGGCGTCGTGGCACAGTGCACGCCAGGCGCTAGCACCTCGCTTTACAGGGTTGATCAACTCATGACTGTGCTGGGGACCACCGACGGGCCTCATCAACAGCGCTTCACTGTTTACGGTTTTCCTGCCCCAGGCAGTTTCAACACACCACTAGGCTTTACCGGGCAACGATTTAATGCAATGTCGGGATGTTACCCACTGGGCCATGGTCATCGTTGGCTCAATCCAAGGGTGATGCGGTTCGGCCAATCTGACTCGTTATCACCTTTCGGTAAAGGCGGCGTTAATAGCTATGCATACTGCCAAAATGACCCTGTCAATAGGCTGGATCCCAACGGACGACTCTGGCACTTGATGCGTCGTGTAGGGAACTGGTTCCTACAAAGTATTTATCCCGCGCCTGAAGCACCATCAACTGTAAGGCCTTCAACACCCGCGAATAATAGCGGTCGCCCCCTTCGTACAAACCTAGCTCCTGACACGATCATAAATATGCCACACCAAAATCCGGGTGAAGGCATAGCAAATAACTCCACCCACCTGGAACGTATAGCAACGACCATTACAAGTGCGACCGAGCGCTATCCTACCTTCATTGAGATCTTCTCCGATAATTTCTATATATCCCCATTAACTGCTTCTGTCACATCAGTTACAGTAAGTTACAGCGCCTTTATTTTAACGGGAAGTGCCACCGTGAGTTATGTGGCGGGGCCTGCCGTTGCGACCACAATGTTCATAGGCGGGAGCCGTTGGATTCGGGAAAACTTGACGACTTTAGTAAGCCGTACCAGAGGCGCGTCATAATAGTCTTTAACAATCTCTGCAAGGATGTGCGGCTTACCAGAGTATCGGCTCACGACTCCTCACCCGTACCTGCTGCGCCGGCACCCGTGCATGCCACTGCACCACCCCCAGCGCCTCCACCTGAAACGCGCTGCGCATCACCCGCCCCTCTTCCTCGAACGTCAGTTGCAACAAAAAATGCCCACTGTTGAGCAGCAACCCTTCGCTCAACCGTTCGAACGTCTCGTCATCCACCGCCCCCAACGCCTTGCGCAGCGCAGCGGCATCCACATACCCCGACGCCGGCCGGCCACTGATGATGCGGCTGAGCAGCGCGCGTGGGTAGCGCCCCTCGTACAACGCTTCGAGCATAGGCAGATGCTCCAGGCCCAAGGCATTGGCGTTCAAACGCCAGCCGGTCGTCTGCGGCAAAGCGCACAGCATCGGGTAGCGGCCCTGGCGCGTGGCATCCGGCTCCAACAGCAGGTTCAGCTCGCTGGTGTCGAGCATCGGTTGGTTGGCCGCCAGGCGCGCGGGTTGCTGGCGCAGGTACTGGGCGCTTTCGGCCCCTTGCAGGCGGGTGTCGCTGTCATTGTCGAGCCAATCGGCCAGCGCATCGACCAGGCGTTCTGCCGCCATGTCGTCGCCCAGCAAGCGGCGCAACTGGCGCTCGGCGCGCTCACCGTCGGCACCGAGCAATGCGTTGACGTTGAAGCACGTGTGCTGGTCGCGCACCCGCAGTTGCGCCTGGCCTGCACCAAAATCGTAGTTCAGCGGTTGCCCGCGCAAGGCCTGCCAGAACAACGGGCTCAGCCGCCAGGCCGGGTCGCGCAGCGCCTGCTCGGCATAGGCCAAGCCGGCCTGTTCCATGGCCCTGACCTGCACCCGCTGGTGCAACAAGCGCACTTCATCGACTTGGCGCCGGCCATCCTCCACCAGCCAGGCCATACCGGCGGCGAGCATCGCCAACACCAGCATCACCATCAGCAGGGCCGCGCCGTGCTGTCGTTTACCACCCATCTGCACCCGCCTCTCATGGCCAGTAAAAGCGCCAGTCAACACGCCGGTTGTTGCAGGTAGATGGCAAGGGTGCGTTCCGTCATGTTCACGTCATCTGCACGAGGCAGGATTGCCCTTCCTTTTCATGGCCTTACAGGAGTAGTCGCAATGGGTGGCATTGGAATCTGGCAACTGGTGATCGTACTGATGATCGTATTCCTGCTGTTTGGCACCAAGCGCCTCAAGGGCCTGGGCAGCGATGTTGGCGAGGCGATCCAGGGGTTTCGCAAGTCCATGGGCGGTGACAACGACGTCGCCCCGCCCGGCACCGCACAGGTGCAGCAACAGGCGCCGTTGACCGGCCAGTCAACGCCCCAGCCGCAAGCGGACCGTCAGGCCTGATGTTCGAGGTAGGCTTCAGCGAGTTGCTGCTGGTCGGCATCGTCGCACTGCTGGTGCTGGGCCCCGAGCGGCTGCCCGTTGCGGCACGCACGCTTGGGCGCGGCCTGGGGCAGGCGCGCAGGGCCATGCAGGGCCTGCGCGCACAGATGGAGCGCGAGATCGAGTTGCCCAACTTCGACAGCGCGCCCCTGCAGCGCCTGGAACAGGAAATGCGCCAGGGCATCAGCCTTGCCGCACCACCGGCCAATGCCCCGGCAACCGTCGCTGCACCCAGGGAGAATGCCTCATGAGCCTTGCCATGGACCCTGCGGCAGGCATGCCGCTGACCGAGCACCTGCGCGAACTGCGCAAGCGCCTGGTGCGTTGCCTGGGGCTGATCGCGCTGGTGTTCGCCGGCCTGTTCCCCTTCGCCCAGACCCTCTACACACTGATCTCGGAGCCACTGCGCCGCTTCCTGCCAGAGGGCGCCAGCATGATCGCGACCAGTGTCACCTCACCGTTTCTGACACCCTTCAAGCTGACCGCGATGTGCGCGCTGTTCGTCGCCATGCCGCTGTTGTTGCACCAGGCCTGGGGGTTTCTGGCGCCGGGGCTGTACCGCCGGGAACGGCGCATTGCCCTGCCGCTGCTGGTGTCGAGCATTCTGCTGTTCTATGCCGGCATGGCGTTCGCGTTCTTTCTGGTGTTCCCGATGATGTTCGGCTTTTTCGCCAGCGTCACGCCCGATGGGGTGGCGATGATGACCGACATCAGCCAGTACCTGGACTTCATCATGGCGCTGTTCCTGGCATTCGGGCTGGCATTCGAGATCCCGGTGGCGACGTTCATCGTGGTCTGGGTGGGGTTGGCGGATGTGGCGACCCTGCGCCGTAGCCGGCCCTACGTGATCGTCGGGTGCTTTGTGGTGGGGATGATTCTGACGCCGCCGGACGTGTTTTCGCAGACGATGCTGGCGGTGCCGATGTGGGTGCTGTTCGAGCTGGGGTTGTTGGCATGTAGCGGGTTGAAACGGCCTGAGCCTGGCAATGAAGTTGTGGCGGGATTGTAGGGCCTCTTCGCGGGCAAGCCNNGGAGCGGGCTTGCCCGCGAAAAGCCTTGATGCGCTCTAGAAGCAGGCCAGTGGCCAGACTTCATAAGCTGGCGTCTCGTACGGGTGGCTCTGCTTGAGCGCGGCAACGACCTGAGCGATCAGGTCGTCAGCCACCACCAGCTCTACCTTCCATTCCTCGACCACCTCGACCTGGCCGGTTTGCCCGAGAAACGGCTGGCTGCCGTCCAACGGGCGAAACTGGCCCTGGCCCAGGGTTTGCCAGGCGCAGTGGTCATAGTCACCGATTCGCCCGCCACCGGCGGCGAATACGGCAGCCTTGACCACCTCGACATGGCTGGCCGGGACGAAGAAGGCGAGCTTGTACACGCCTTAGTTCACCCAGACGCGCGCGTTGCGGAACATACGCATCAGCGCAGCATCTTCCTGCCACTCATCCGGGCGCCAGGAGTTCTGCACAGCGCGGAACATACGCTCCGGGTGCGGCATCATGATGGTCACACGGCCGTCACGGCTGGTGAGGCCGGTGATACCACGCGGCGAGCCGTTCGGGTTGGCCGGGTAGGTTTCGGTGACCTTGCCGTGGTTGTCGACGTAGCGCAGGGCCACGCAACCGGACACGTCGGCTTCCAGCAGTGCCGCTTCGTTGGCGAACTCGGCATGGCCTTCGCCGTGGGCGATGGCGATCGGCATGCGCGAACCGGCCATGCCCTGCAGGAAGATCGAGTTGGACTTCTGCACCTCGACCATGGCCACACGGGCTTCGAACTGTTCGGAACGGTTACGCACGAAGTGCGGCCAGAACTCGGTGCCCGGGATCAGCTCGTGCAGGTTGGACATCATCTGGCAACCGTTGCACACGCCCAGGGCGAAGCTGTCGGTGCGCTCGAAGAAGGCCTGGAAGGCATCGCGGGCACGGGCGTTGAACAGCGCCGACTTGGCCCAGCCCTCACCGGCACCCAGCACGTCACCGTACGAGAAGCCGCCGCAAGCAACGAGGCCTTTGAAGGCTTCGAAGTCGACACGGCCAGCCAGGATGTCGCTCATGTGTACGTCAATGGCGGCGAAGCCGGCGCGGTCGAAGGCAGCAGCCATCTCGACCTGGCCGTTGACGCCCTGCTCACGCAGGATCGCCACTTGCGGGCGCACGCCTTTCTTGATGTACGGGGCAGCGATGTCGTCGTTGACGTCGTAGCCCAGCTTGACCGACAGGCCCGGGTTGTCTTCTTCGAGCAGCGCGTCGAATTCCTGGTCGGCGCATTCAGCGTTGTCACGCAGACGCTGAACCTGGTAGCTGGTCTCGGCCCACTGGCGTTGCAACAGACGACGGTCGCCCTTGAACAGTTCTTCACCGTTCAGGCGCACGACCACTTCGCTGTTGTTGATCGGCTGGCCGATCACAGCGACGCAGTCTTCACCCAGGCCAGCGGCGCTGAACTGGGCCAGTACGTCTGGGGTGGCATCCTGGCGAACCTGGATGACCGCACCCAGCTCTTCGTTGAAGAGGATGGCGGCGACTTTTTCCGCTTTGCCGGTCAGAGTGTCCAGCTCCAGGTCGAAGCCGCAATGGCCGGCGAAGGCCATTTCCAGCACGGTGGTCATCAGGCCACCATCGGAACGGTCGTGGTAGGCCAGCAGGTGGCCGTCGGCGTTGAGGCCCTGGATCACGGCGAAGAAGGCCTTGAGGTCTTCGGCATCGTCGACGTCCGGTGCGGCACTGGCCAACTTGCCGTGGGTCTGTGCCAGGATCGAGGCGCCCATGCGGTTCTTGCCGCGGCCCAGGTCGATCAGGATCAGGTCGGTTTCGCCCTTGTCCATGCGCAGTTCAGGGGTGAGGGTCTTGCGGATGTCGGTGACCGGGGCGAAGCCGGTGATGATCAACGACATCGGCGAGGTCACGCTCTTCTCGACGCCCTCTTCGCTCCACTTGGTCTTCATCGACATCGAGTCTTTGCCGACCGGAATGGTGATACCCAGCTCAGGGCACAGCTCCATGCCGACAGCCTTGACGGTGTCGTACAGGCGCGCGTCTTCACCCGGGTGGCCGGCGGCGGACATCCAGTTGGCCGACAGTTTGATGTCGGACAGCTTCTCGATCCGCGAGGCGGCGAGGTTGGTCAGGGTTTCGCCGATGGCCATGCGGCCAGACGCCGGGGCGTCGAGCAGGGCCAGCGGGGTGCGCTCACCCATGGCCATGGCTTCACCGGTGTAGACGTCGAAGCTGGTGGCGGTAACGGCGCAGTCGGCCACCGGCACCTGCCATGGGCCGACCATTTGGTCACGGGCCACCAGGCCAGTGATGGTGCGGTCGCCGATGGTAATCAAGAAGCTCTTGCTGGCCACCGCAGGGTGGTGCAGCACGCGCTCGACCGAATCGGCCAGCGACAGGGTGCTTGGGTCGAATTCATCGCCAAGTTCGGCTTCACGGGTGACCGAACGGTGCATGCGCGGCGGCTTGCCCAGCAGCACGTCCAGCGGCATGTCCACCGGGGTGTTGGCGAAGTGGCTGTCGGTCACGGTCAGGTGCGGCTCTTCAGTCGCCTCGCCGACCACGGCGAACGGGCAGCGCTCACGTTCACAGATGGCCTGGAAGCGGTCGAAGTCGACAGCGCTGACGGCCAGCACGTAACGTTCCTGCGATTCGTTGCTCCAGATTTCGTGCGGGGCCATGCCCGGCTCGTCGTTGGGCACGTTGCGCAGTTCGAAGCGGCCACCGCGGCCACCGTCGTTGACCAGCTCAGGGAAGGCGTTGGAGATACCGCCGGCGCCAACGTCGTGGATGAAGGCGATCGGGTTCTTGTCGCCCAGTTGCCAGCAGCGGTCGATGACCTCTTGGCAACGGCGCTCCATTTCCGGGTTTTCGCGCTGTACCGAAGCGAAGTCCAGGTCGGCAGAGCTGGCACCGGTGGCGACCGACGAAGCCGCACCGCCACCCAAGCCGATCAGCATGGCCGGGCCGCCGAGCACGATCAGCTTGGCGCCGACGGTGATCTCGGCTTTCTGTACGTGGTCTTCACGGATGTTGCCCATGCCGCCGGCGAGCATGATCGGCTTGTGGTAGCCGCGCACTTCTTCACCGTGCGGGGTGTTGATGGCTTGCTCGAAGGTACGGAAGTAACCGGTCAGGGCCGGGCGACCGAATTCGTTGTTGAATGCGGCGCCACCCAGCGGGCCTTCGACCATGATGTCGAGGGCGTCGACGATGCGCTCAGGCTTGCCGTACGCCTGCTCCCATGGCTGTTCGAAGCCTGGGATGCGCAGGTTGGACACGGTAAAGCCGGTCAGGCCAGCCTTGGGCTTGGCGCCACGGCCGGTGGCGCCTTCGTCGCGGATTTCGCCGCCGGAGCCGGTGGAAGCACCGGAGAACGGCGCGATGGCGGTCGGGTGGTTGTGCGTCTCGACCTTCATCAGGATGTGCACCGGTTCCTGCACCGCGCCGTACTGGCGGGTTTCAGGGTTTGGGAAGAAACGGCCGGCAACGTTGCCGACGATCACCGAGGCATTGTCCTTGTACGCAGACAGCACGCCTTCGCTGTGCATCTGGTAGGTGTTCTTGATCATGCCGAACAGGCTCTTTTCCTGAGCCTGGCCGTCGATGTCCCAACTGGCGTTGAAGATCTTGTGGCGGCAGTGCTCGGAGTTGGCCTGGGCGAACATCATCAGTTCGATGTCGTTCGGGTTGCGCGCAAGGTTCTGGAAAGCGGCGACCAGGTAGTCGATCTCGTCTTCAGCCAGAGCAAGGCCCAGGTCGACGTTGGCCTTGGCCAGGGCATCGCGGCCACCGACGAGGATGTCGACCGAGGTCATCGGCTTGGGCTGGGCGTGGCTGAACAGGTCGGATGCCTGCTCCAGCTGGGCCAGCACGCGCTGGGTCATGCGGTCGTGCAGTTCGGCGGCGACGGCCTGTGCATCGGCTTCGCTCAGGTTGCCGGCGACGTAGTAGGCGATGCCGCGCTCAAGGCGCTGGATCGACTGCAGGCCGCAGTTGTGGGCAATGTCGCTGGCCTTGCTGGCCCAGGGCGAGATGGTGCCCAGGCGCGGCACGACCAGGAACAGGCGGCCGGTCGGCTCCTGTACCGGCACGCTCGGGCCGTACTTGAGCAGACGGCCCAGCACCTGCTGCTGGTCGGCGGTCAGCTCGCCGTCGACATCGGCGAAGTGGGCGAATTCGGCATACAAACCAGTAACAGCGGGGACTTTCTGGCTCAGTTGCTCGAGTAATTTACCGTGGCGAAAGGCAGAAAGGGCAGGAGCGCCGCGCAGGATCAACATCGTCGGGACAGCCTCAGGAAGGGGTGTGCTTAGAGGCCGTGCATTCTAGCCTAATTCCGCGGCTTTCGGCACCTGCTCTACGCCGCGCCTGTCGGGCGGTGGAACCGGACTTGCGGGTCAATATTTCGGGTGCTTGCCTCAAGAGGTTTATGGCCTGTGAGATCGAGCGCCGCCCGCGCGGCGCTCGATCTGCCAGGCGGCACACCTCTAACGGCAAACACCCCTAACGGCAAACACCCTGAACACAGAACCCGCTACCAGACAAGCTATCTGTTGTCGAGATATGGCGCCGCCTGTCCTTTGCGTATACTGCAAGCTATGTTCGCCCACACTGCTTTGCGCCAGCGCTGCGCCAGATGGCTCATCGCAACCGGACTCTTTCTGATGCTCGGTGCCTGTGTTGAAAAACCCAGCACCCTCGAGCGCGTGAAGGAGGATGGCGTGCTGCGCGTAATCACCCGCAACAGCCCGGCGACGTATTTCCAGGACCGTAACGGCGAAACCGGCTTCGAATACGAATTGGTCAAGCATTTCGCCGATGATCTCGGCGTAAAGCTGGAGATCGAGACCGCCGATAACCTCGACCAACTGTTCGACGAGCTGGGCAAGCCCTCCGGCCCGGTGCTGGCAGCCGCCGGCCTGGTGAGCAGCGAACGGCGCAAGACCCAGGCGAAATTCTCCCACCCGTACCTGGAAGTCACCCCTCAAGTCATCTACCGCAACGGCCGCTCGCGCCCGACCGAAGCCAAGGGCCTGGTCGGCAAGAAGATCATGGTGCTCAAGGGCAGCAGCCATGCCGACCAGCTGGCTGAGCTGAAAAAGCAGTATCCGGGACTGGAATACGAAGAATCCGACGCCGTCGAGGTGGTCGACTTGCTGCGCATGGTCGATGAAGGCCAGATCGACCTGACCCTGGTCGACTCCAACGAACTGGCGATGAACCAGGTGTACTTCCCCAACGTTCGGGTCGCCTTCGACCTGGGCGACACCCGCGACCAGCGCTGGGCGGTGGCGGCCGGCGAGGACAACAGCCTGCTCAACGAGGTCAACGAGTTTCTCGACAAGGCCCAGAAGAATGGCACCCTGCAGCGCCTGAAAGACCGCTATTACGGCCATGTCGACGTACTCGGCTACGTCGGCGCCTATACCTTCGCCCAGCATTTGCAGCAGCGGCTGCCCAAGTACGAGAAGCACTTCAAGAGCTACGCCAAGGTCGAACAGGTGGACTGGCGCCTGCTGGCGGCCATCGGCTACCAGGAATCGATGTGGCAGCCGGAAGTCACCTCCAAGACGGGCGTGCGCGGCCTGATGATGCTCACCCAGCGCACGGCGCAGGCCATGGGCGTGTCCAATCGCCTGGACCCGAAACAGAGCATCCAGGGTGGTGCCAAGTACTTCATGCTGATCAAAGAGCAACTCGACGACAGCATCCAGGAGCCCGACCGCACCTGGTTCGCCCTGGCTGCCTATAACGTCGGCAGCGGCCACCTGGAAGACGCCCGCACCTTGGCCAAGCGCGAGAAGCTCAACCCGAACAAGTGGCTGGACGTGAAGAAAATGCTGCCGCGCCTGGCGCAGAAGCAGTGGTACAGCAAGACCAAGTACGGCTACGCCCGCGGCGGCGAGCCGGTGCACTTCGTGGCCAACATCCGCCGTTACTACGACATCCTGACCTGGGTGACCCAGCCGCAGCTCGAAGGCCAGATGGCCGAGGGCAACTTGCATGTGCCTGGGGTAAACAAGGACAAGCCGGCAGAGCAGTCGCCGCCGATGTAAACCTGTACTGGCCTGTTCGCAGGAATGACCGGCATCAATCCCTTCCCGGTTTCATCCGTCAGTTCACAGCACCTCACCCTAAGCGATTTACGTTTCAAGTCGCTTGGAACGTTATACATCGCCTGATGTGACAGCAAAAACCTAACGATTACGCAACTGGTAAATATGCCAGTTGCCGCCTAGCAGCCGCCCTTCTATAGATGCATCTCCACAACCACGGTGTTGGAGACAAGCATGACCAAGCCCCTTATTCTTCTTGGGCTGCTCAGCCTGACTGGGTTCGCACAGGCACAATCACCCCTCAAAGATGATTACAAGGCAGCAGAAGTGAAAAGGGCGGAATCACACGCCAGCCACCCAACCGTGGCCGTAGGCAAACTTCATCTTTACAAGAACGCAACCGACAGCGCCTGCACATCTTTGAACCTAGAATATCGAAGGAAAGCTGCCTACAGGGGCAGTGACAACTGCGGCAATGATCAGGTTTATTTTTTTAAGGTAAGCAATGCATCAAAGGGGAACACCATCAAACTGGGGAGCGACAGACCTGTAAAAGAATCTGACTACAGCTATTGTCCAGAAAATGACTGGCGTTTCATACTCGAGGTAACTGACGATGCAGTTAATACAAGCAAGATCCCTCTCTCAGAACTTAGAAATATTGAAAACGGGGAACTGATCGTCAGTGGATTAAAAATGCAGAAGAACGCCTACAGGAGCGGAAACATCGCTGGAAAGCTTACTTGTGTAGATACCAACAACCTGTAACAACCTATGTATCGTTAGCCACCTGCTATCCCCCCCTCTTTACCCTTCGCGCCTTGAAAAAGTCACTGAGGATCTGGCCACACTCCTCCGCCAGTACCCCGCCCTCTACCATCACCCGATGGTTGAGGAAGCCCTGGCCGAAAAACTGACCCTGGCTCTGCACGATACCCGCCTTGGGCTCCAGCGCCCCGTACACCACCCGCGCCACCCGCGAATGCACGATCAAACCCGCGCACATGCTGCAAGGCTCCAGGGTCACATACAGCGTGCTGCCCGGCAGCCGATAGTTGCTCGCCGACTTGGCCGCAGCCCGAATGGCGACCATTTCGGCATGCGCACTCGGGTCGCTGTCGATAATGGGCCGGTTGAAGCCCTGGCCGATTACCTGGCCATGCTGCACCAGCACCGCCCCCACCGGCACCTCGCCCATGGCCGCGCCCTCAGCCGCCAGGGCCAGAGCAATGCGCATGAATTCCTGATCGCGGCTGCGATCGATGATGTGTGGGCGCATCAGACCACCGCTATCGCGGCCATCAGGCCGGTTTCCATGTGGTCGATGACGTGGCAGTGGAACATCCAGGTGCCCGGGTTATCGGCCACAAGTGCCACCTGGGCCCGCTCGTTCTTGCCCAGCAGGTAGGTATCGGTGAACCACGGCTCCTTGATGTCGTGGCGGTTGGAGGCAATCACCTTGAAACTCATGCCATGCAGGTGGATCGGGTGCTGGTACTGGGTCATGTTCTTCAGCTCGAAGATGTAGCTCTTGCCCTTCTGCAGCGTGGCGATGGGCCGGTCGGCGCATGTCTTGTCGGTGATGTCCCAGGCCTGGCCGTTGATCTGCCACAGGCTCGATGGTTTGTTCGGGTCAGGGGTGACAGAGACTTTGGCCGCCCACTCGAAATTGAAGTTGAGCTTTTCAGCATTCTCCAGGTCCGGCTCGGCGATCGGGTTGGCCGGCAGCGCGGGCGGCCAGTCACTCGGCGCGTCGTTGCTCGGCACCGAACGCAGGGTGCCCAGGCGCACGAAACCGTCGCGCAGGGAAATTTCCTCACCCGCTTCGGGAATCCGGATGGCCAGGCAGATGCGCATGCCAGGGCCAAGCCAGTACTCGTCTTCCAACAGGCGCGGGGTTACCGGGTTGCCGTCGAGGGCGTAGATCTTTGCCTCGCAGTTGCCCTTGAGGTTAAGGCGGTAGGTCCAGGTGTTGTCCAGGTTCAGCAGGCGCACCCGCACCACCTGGCCGGCCGGCAGCTCGGTGACCGCGTCGGGCTGGCCGTTGATGGTGATCAGCCGCCCGGCAGTGCCGTTACGCGCGGCCTCACGCGGGATGCTGAACGGCAGCCAGGCGCCCTGCTCGTCCACGTGCCAGTTTTTCAGGCTCAGCGTGCGCTCGTGCAGGAACCCGGTAGGCTCGCGCTCCTCGACGATCAATGGCCCGACCAGCCCGCGGCCGAGCTCTTCCGAGCTGCTGACATGTGGGTGATACCAGTAGCTGCCGGCATCCGGCACGCGGAACTTGTAGTCGAAGTATTCGCCCGGCTTGACCGGCAGCTGCGACACGTACGGCACGCCGTCCATTTCCAGCGGCAAGCGGATGCCATGCCAGTGAATGGTGGTTTCGACCGGCAAGTGGTTGATGAACCGCACCCGCAACCAGGTGCCCTGGCGTACCCGCAGCTCGGTGCCCGGCGCCGAAGGGCCAAAGGCCCAGGCCTCGGTCTTGAAGCCCGGCACCAGTTCCACGTCCAGGGGCGCGGCGATCAGCTCGTAGTCGTGCCCGGCATTCTCGTCCTCGACCTTGCCCAGCCAGTACCGCGCTGCGCCTCCGGCGCCCAGGCCTACCACAACCAGGCCGGTGAGGCCCTTGAGCATTTGTCGACGGGTGAAGGACATCGGTGCGGGTACCTCGTGTTCGGCGCAATCAAGCTGCCAGCAGGGCTGGCGATGAAGGGCGAATACGATACACCTGCAAATGGGAAAGATTAAGTGAAAGCCACCATTACTGGCCGTTCAGGCAAGCAATATGCACCGCCTTCATGGCCCGTGCTCCTTCGAGACTGACGTTTATCCTTCCAGCCAGGACAAACGTGATGCCCTCCCACACCCCCACTTCCAACGAACAGCAAAGCCTGCTAACGCTGGCCCGCCAGCTCACCGAAGCCTGCCCTGACATGCGCGAGATGGCCCGCGAAGTTGCCCAACAGGTCCTTGAACGCCACGGCCTGACAACACTGGACCCCGACAACGTTTACCTGCACCGCTTTCACACCGCCGTCAGCAGCCACAAAACCTTCAACGGCTGGCAGCACCTGGACCCGCCGTACGAATCGCTGACCTTGCCCCAACTGGTCATGCACCGCTTCGATGCCAACGACCAGGACAACGCCGACCTGCTGAGTTACCTCGTTGGCTTTTACACCGAAGGGCCTGGCGGGGATGCCTACGACGAGCGTAATGAAATCCGGCTCGAGGCCAAGGACGTTCTGGATTACTTCTGGAGCATCGATTTTGCCGTTGACTTCAAAGCTCGGCTGACGTCTTTCTGGTCGAAACAGGCGGGCCACTTCCGAACGTTGGCCAAGGCCAACTTCCTCAGCAAAGTACTGGAAGCCTGCGCACATGCCCCCGCGTCAGCGCTGGCCAGCCACTGCCGCGATGTCGTGCAAGCGCTGGCGGGCGACACAGCCTGGCCGCCGTCACTGGAAGCGCTGCAACAACAGGTAGTACCTGGCGCTGGCGTGCGCGTGTGCACGTTCGATATCGGCGGGCATGTGGCCACAGATATCCTGCGTTTTCAGCTCAAAGATGGCAGCCAGCTGATCTACCTACCTGGCGACGTCGATGGCCTGCATTATTTTGCGGATGACCAGGCGTTGTTCTGGTGGGTACTCATCAACTGCAACCATGCCGATAACCGGGCACGCTTCCTGGCGCACTTCTCCCTCGATGACCGCGATGAGGGCGACAGCAAGGTCGGCCTCAATCACCTGGTCGATCTGTTGTACCAAGGCTGGGGCAAGGATGATTATTCCGGCATCAACACCCTCGATCAGCAGATTCATAAGGACGCCTTCGACTGGCTGCGCGACAAAGCCCGACAGCGGATGATCGATGATGCGCACTTCTCCCTGCGCTCCAACGCTGACTTGCGCAAACAACTGTGGATCGGCTATCTGAGTGCAGGCCTGAAAGTGTTTGGCCCCCTGGCGGCAGTGGACTGGCCCGTGGCGTTGGCGCTGGTCGGCGCCGGCATCGCCGAAACGGGCTTGAACATCGACCAGGCAATTATCGGGCACACCACCCGCGAACGAAAAGCAGGCGTTACCGGGGCAATTTTCGCCGCCATCGAGCCGCTGTTCAACGCAACGTTTTTGCTCAGCGCACCCGGCAAACCACTCGCCGACCTGGGCGAAACCGCTGAGGCAGGCGGCGAAACAAGTGCAGGACAAAGCCCCACAGCGCCAGAAGAACCCGCCACTGCTGGCGAAACCGAACCCAGCGACGAAGACACTTCAAGCGTAGCGGACGCCGTGAAAACCTGGGTACCAGCGCCCTTCCAGCCAGTGGAACGCTGGGCGCTGTTGCAGCCTTTCGAGACCAATGTGCTGCTTAGCGGCGAGCCTGGCTCGGGCACCTTCGCAGGCATTTACACACAAGACGGGCAGTTTTATGCGCTGGTCGAGGAGCAACCTTACCAGGTGCGCTGTGTGCCGGAGCTGAAAACCTGGACCATCGTCGACCCGGAAAACCCGTTTTCTTTCTACAAGCACCAACCGATCCGCCTTGAAGCCGATGGCCAGTGGTACCCCATCGAGCGTGGCGGCCTCAAAGGCGGCATGCTCTCACGATTGAAGATTTGGGGCAGGCCATCAGCGGCGGCGAACGTGCCTGCCCTTGCCGAAACCTCTTATGAAGTCCCCCCCAGCTTGCGCCCTGCACTTGAAGACGTGGCAGACGAAGAGATCACGGGCGCACGGGAAAACATTCACGACCCTGAACGATACGCCGCCATCAAACGCTTTCGCGCCCTACGTGAGCAACTGGCGACCGATGCCAACCAGTTCATGACCACGGTAGACGTGCCAGCTCGCCCGCCAATACCTGAATTACCTGCTGGAACTACGCCTAAACAGGTATTGCAACGTATCTATGAAAACAGCAACGGCCTCGTGGTCGGCGAAGTGCATAGCAGCCTTGGCAGTAAGCGGTTGCTAATCGAAAACATGGGGCAGTTGCGCAAGCTGAAAGTGAAGACGCTGTATATGGAGCATTTCACCACCGATTTCCAACAAGCGGACCTCGACACGTTCAACCGTAGCGGCGTGATGCCGAGGGCGCTGGAGCGGTATGTCACGGCCCAGGACTTCGGTCACCACACCGACCCTGCCGGCCGCTACACCTTCCGCCGGATACTGCTTGAAGCACACAAAAACGGCGTGCGCATCCAGTCCATCGACTGCATGGCCAGCTATCGTCAGGCATGGGCAAAACCGGTGTCCGATGTAGCGCGTCAGCAAATGATGAATTTCTACGCACACCTGATCATCGACGCTGACCAGGCTACGCGTGGCCCGGGAAAGTGGATTGCGCTAGTCGGTAACACTCACGCCAACAACTTCCATGGCGTTACCGGCCTGGCTGAAACCGAAGGTGCGATTGGCTTGCGGGTCGAAGACACCCCTGCCGGCGGAGTCGATACCTACACGGCCGACCCCGGCACGGATTCCGCTGACAGCAAAGGCAAGCTGTGGCACTTGCAAAGCGACCTGCGGCTGCAAGCGGCGGTAACCCCTGCGCGCTCACCGTCACCAGACCTGGAAAGCATGCTGGTCAGGCCAGGTGACTACACCTTCGAAGAGGCCAACGGCGAGCAGTACCTGGTTAACCGCAGCCGTGACATGCGCCTGCGACGCACCTTGATCAGGCGGGATGGGCGCTTCTACTACATCGAACGGCCAGACTGGCCAACCGTCCATCAACGCCGCCTGGCGCACCTTTCCGATCTACATACTTGGCTGAGGCAGCGTGGTATGCGGCACATCACACCTTGAGCTGCTTACGTTTGCTCACAGACTCGCAGACTGGCCTATATGCACAATGGCGCTTTCAACATGAGGCCGAATTTATGACAGCCATAACCTTTCGCCCTGCAGTACCTGAAGATGCCGCAGCGTGTATGACCCTGCGGGCATTGACCCGGGAAAACGCGTTCACAGAAGAAGACCTGCGCGCGCTAGGCATCACCGTCGATTCCTGGAGCATCGGCATTCGCGATGGAAGCGGCCCAGGCTTCGTGGCCTGCAAGGGCAACCAGATAGTGGGCTACTGCTTCGCCGACAAGGACAGTGGCGAGGTGACCGTGCTTGCCCTGCTGCCTGCCTTTGAGGGCCAAGGGATCGGCAAGCGCTTGCTGCAGAAGGTCGTCGACCACCTGCGGGCGCTGGGGTTCGAGCGGCTGTTCCTGGCGTGCTCCAGCGACCCTGACGTGCGCTCGTATGGGTTCTATCGGCACCTAGGCTGGACGTCGACAGGCGAGCAGGACGAAGCGGGAGATGAGATCTTGCAGCTCAGGGTCGATACACGCGCTGGGTAAAACGCAAAAGCCCGCAATCATGCGTAATGCTGTTCACTTAAGTGATCCATCGCCTGTATTGGGGCCGCTTTGCGGCCCCGGCATTCTCAAGTGAACATCATTACGCATTCATGCGGGCTTTTGGTAGCTTCCTGCTATCGGACGCCGGCCGTGGCCGGGCGCGAAATCATTCCCACTCGATAGTGGCCGGCGGCTTGCTCGACACGTCGTAAGTGACGCGCGAGATGCCTTCGATTTCGTTGATGATACGGCCGCTGACGGTCTCCAGCAGCTCGTACGGCAGGTGTGCCCAACGCGCGGTCATGAAGTCAACGGTCTCGACGGCACGCAGGGCCACGACCCAAGCGTAACGACGGCCGTCGCCAACGACGCCAACCGACTTGACCGGCTGGAACACCACGAAGGCCTGGCTGGTCTTGTGGTACCAGTCGGCTTTGCGCAGCTCTTCGATGAAGATGTGGTCAGCGCGACGCAGAATGTCGGCGTATTCCTTCTTCACTTCACCAAGGATACGCACGCCCAAGCCCGGGCCTGGGAACGGGTGGCGGTAGACCATGTCGTACGGCAGGCCCAGCTCCAGGCCGATCTTGCGGACTTCGTCCTTGAACAGCTCGCGCAGCGGCTCGACCAGCTTGAGGTTCATTTCCTCTGGCAGGCCACCGACGTTGTGGTGCGACTTGATCACGTGGGCCTTGCCGCTCTTGGCGCCAGCCGACTCGATCACGTCCGGGTAGATGGTGCCCTGGGCCAGGAACTGGATGTTGTCCAGCTTGCTGGCTTCGGCATCGAAGATGTCGATGAAGGTGCGACCGATGATCTTGCGCTTCTTCTCAGGGTCCGCTTCGCCTTCCAGGTTGCCCAGGAACTGCGCCTCGGCGTCGGCACGGATCACCTTGACGCCCATGTTCTCTTTGAACATGGCCATCACTTGGTCGCCTTCGTGCAGGCGCAGCAGGCCGTTGTCGACGAAGACGCAGGTCAGCTGGTCACCGATGGCGCGGTGCAGCAGCGCGGCAACCACGGAGGAGTCCACGCCGCCGGACAAGCCCAGCAGGACGTTGGCCGAACCAACTTGCTCACGCACCTGGGCGATAGCGTCTTCGACGATGTTGGACGGGGTCCACAGGGCTTCACAGCCGCAGATGTCTTGGACGAAGCGCGAGAGGATGCGACCGCCCTGCTTGGTGTGGGTCACTTCCGGGTGGAACTGCACGCCGTAGTAACCGCGCGCGTCGTCGAACATGCCGGCAATCGGGCAGCTCGGGGTGCTGGCCAGCACATGGAAGTCGCCAGGCATCTGGGTGACCTTGTCACCGTGGCTCATCCATACGTCCAGGCCCAGCACGCCGTCGGCGTCTACGTGGTCTTCGATGCCGTCGAGCAGGCGGCTCTTGCCGACTACATCAACGCGGGCGTAGCCGAATTCGCGCAGGTCGGAACCGGTCACCTTGCCGCCCAGTTGCTCGGCCATGGTCTGCATGCCGTAGCAGATGCCCAGCAGCGGTACGTTCAGGTCGAATACGGCCTGCGGCGCGCGCGGGCTGTTGGCTTCGTGTACCGACTCGGGGCCGCCGGCGAGGATGATGCCGCGCGGGTTGAATTCGCGGATCGCTTCATCGTCCATGTCGAACGGATGCAGTTCGCAGTAGACACCGATCTCGCGCACGCGGCGGGCGATCAGTTGGGTGTACTGGGAACCGAAATCGAGGATCAGGATGCGGTGAGCGTGAATGTCGAGGGCCATGACTCAATCTCGTCAGTGGAAATCGGAAACGACGCGGGGCTGTCGTGACAGCCCCGCATGCTGATAGTGCTGGAAGCCTCAGCCTACGCGGTAGTTAGGGGCTTCTTTGGTGATCTGCACGTCATGCACGTGGGACTCGGCCATGCCGGCACCGGTGATGCGCACGAATTCCGGCTTGGTGCGCATCTCTTCGATGGTTGCGCTGCCGGTGTAGCCCATGGACGAACGCAGGCCGCCCATCAGCTGGTGGATGATGGCTGCCAAGGCACCCTTGTACGGTACGCGGCCTTCGATGCCTTCCGGTACCAGCTTCTCGGCGCCGGCCGAGGAGTCCTGGAAGTAACGGTCGGACGAGCCCTGCGCCTGTGCCATGGCACCCAGCGAGCCCATGCCGCGGTAGGCCTTGTAGGAGCGGCCCTGGAACAGCTCGACTTCACCCGGGGCCTCTTCGGTACCGGCGAACATCGAACCCATCATCACGCAGGAAGCACCGGCAACGATGGCCTTGGACAGGTCACCGGAGAAGCGGATGCCACCGTCGGCGATCAGCGGGACGCCCGTGCCTTCCAGCGCAGCGGCGACGTTGGCGATGGCGCTGATTTGCGGCACGCCGACACCGGCGACGATGCGGGTGGTGCAGATCGAGCCTGGGCCGATACCGACCTTGACGGCGTCAGCGCCAGCTTCAGCCAGGGCCTTGGCCGCAGCGCCGGTGGCAATGTTGCCGCCGATCACCTGCACTTGCGGGTAGGTTTCCTTGACCCAGCGTACGCGGTCGATCACGCCTTTGGAGTGACCGTGGGCGGTGTCCACCACCACCACGTCAACGCCAGCGGCAACCAGGGCAGCAACGCGCTCGCCGGTGTCCTTGCCGGTACCGACGGCAGCGCCGACGCGCAGGCGACCTTGGTCGTCCTTGCTGGCCAGCGGGTAGGCCTTGGCTTTTTCGATGTCTTTGACGGTCATCATGCCCTTGAGGCTGAACTTGTCGTCGACGATCAGGACTTTTTCCAGGCGGTGCTTGTGCAGCAGCTCGCGGACTTCGTTCTTGTTGGCGCCTTCGCGCACGGTGACCAGACGCTCTTTGGGCGTCATCACATCGCGGACCTTGGCATCCAGACGGGTTTCGAAGCGCACGTCACGGGAGGTGACGATACCGACCAGGTCACCGTTCTCCAGCACCGGAACACCCGAAATGTTGTTCAGGCGGGTCAGGTCGAACAGGTCGCGCACGGTGGCGTCTGCTTCGATGGTGATCGGGTCCTTGACCACGCCAGCCTCGAACTTCTTGACCTTGCGCACTTCGCCGGCCTGCTGTTCGATGGTCATGTTCTTGTGGATGATGCCGATGCCGCCTTCCTGAGCCATGGCAATGGCCAGACGCGCTTCGGTCACGGTATCCATGGCGGCGGAAACCAGAGGGATGTTCAGCTCGATGCCACGAGTCAAACGGGTCTTGAGACTGACTTCATTGGGCAGTACCTCGGAATAGCCAGGTACAAGGAGGATATCGTCGAAAGTCAGGGCTTCTTGGCTGATACGCAGCATCGCGGGGGCTCCCGGGCGGGAAAAATGGAAGCGCGCCATTATACTCATCCACGGCGCGCCGCTCAATGCAAAATAAGGGCCTTCGGTCAGCGTTCTGGCAGTTTTACCTGCACGACCGCCACTGGCTGGTCGAGCCAGTCGGCGAAGCTGTCGAGAAAGGCCTGGGTGAACCCGGCCTCGCCCCAGTTGTTGAAGATGAACCCCAGGTTGGAAAAGGCACATGGCTGCAGGTAAAGAAAGCCATTGATGTCGTCTTCGAAGCCACAGAGCGGGCAGGTGAAGTTGTCACTGACCCCTGGCATCCACTCTTCCAGGCTCTCGAACAGCGGCTCGCCGACTTCACGGCGGCACTCCGGGCAGCCGGCTTCTTCGAGAAAACCTTCGGTCGGGGTATAGATGCAGCGCTTGAGCATGATCTCGAGGCCGCAGGCCTGCTCACCGAAGGGCAGTTTCTCGGGGTGCAGGGCAACCTTGCGCGCACCTTCGGCCAAGGCATGGCCCATGCGGTTTCCGGTGCGGCCACAGGTGGTGAGTTGCTCTTCGACGATTTTCTCGCGCACCAGCCAGCGTACGATCGCCCGGGCGCGGGCCTCGTTGGCCGGAACGGTGGAAAGCTTGGGGACGATGATGCTCTGGGTGTTCATTAAGGAAGCAAACCTGCGAACTGCGGTAATCCCGTAATTCTACCGCTCACAGGCTCAGGTAGCGACCGATCATGGCCAAGCCACTGGCCAGCACCAGCCACGTGACCAGGCGCACAAAGGCCTCGCGGGACAGTTTCAGGGTCAGCCGGCGCCCTACCCACAAGCCAACGAACATCACCGGCAACAGGCAGGCAGCGAGCAGCAGCAGGCTGCTGTCGGCGTAGACCCCGGCGATCAGGAACAGCGACAGGCGCACCACCGTGCTGCAACTGATCAACGCACTTTGGGTAGCCCGCACCTGCTCTTTCGCCTCCAGGCGAGCACTGAGGTACAGCGCATAGAGAAAACCACCGCTGCCGAACAACGCACCGAACAAGCCCCCTACCGTGCCCATGGGCACCGCCCAGAAGCCGGACAAGGTCGCGGGGCGCACCTTCACCGCCAGGTTATAGAACGCATAGGCACTGACGAACAGGCCCATCAACAACAGCAGCAGGTCGGACTTGAGCCGTAACAGAAACACCACACCCAGGGTGCACCCTATCGCCATGAAGGGCAGCAGACGCAGCAGCTCGCCGCGTACCACATCCCGGCGCGAAGGCAGCAAGTTGCCGAAGGCCGCCACGAAGTCCAGCAGCACCAACAGCGGGATGATCCGTGACAGCGGCATGAAGTGGATCAGCACCGGCGCTGCGACCAGCGCAGTGCCGAAACCGGCAATGCCGAAAACGATGTAGGCCAGGCCGACACCGAGCAGGATGGGCAGCCAATCGAGGCCGGAAAAGGACAATGAGGTGAGCATGGCGTGTGTTCCTGAGATGTCACGCAAAGGTTAGCCAGCCATGAGCCATGCCGACTAATATGCCTTTGCGCCATTACCCATCTCGAAAAGGCATGACATGACGTCGATCCGCCAATTGCGTTACTTCGTGGAAATTGCCGAGAGCGGCAGTTTCAGCGCCGCCGCCGAGCGGTTGTACATCGCCCAGTCGGCGCTGAGCCGGCAGATCAAGGAGCTGGAGCAGCACCTGGGCACGCCGTTGTTCGAACGTACTGCGCGCCTGCCACGCCTGACGCTTGCGGGGGACGCGTTTTTGCAGCGTGCCCGCCGCTTGCTGGCCGACCTGGCACAGGCCGAGCGCATCACCCGCGACATGGGCGACGGCCTGCAAGGCAGCCTGCGCCTGAACCACTCCAGCACCGTGCCGCTGACCGGGCCATTGCTGGCTCGCTTGGGCACGTACTTGCAAGGCAACCCCGGGATTGCACTGGAGATTGCGCAGCAGTCCTCGGAGGCGCAATTGGAGGATATCGCCGCTGGGCGGCTGGATATCGGCCTGTTGCGGCTGCCGGTGCTGCGCCAGCATGAAGGCGTGGTGCTGCATGAGCTGTTCAGCGAGCCTCTATTACTGGCTGTCGCCGCTGGGCACCCCTTGGCTGAAGCGTCGGTCGTGCAACTGGAGCAGCTACGTGGCGAGCGCTTCATTTCGATTCCTCACCGGGACCGCGGCGGGTTGAGCTATTTGTCGGCCTCGCTGTGCATGAATGCAGGGTTTTTCCCGCAGGCGGCCCAGGTGGTTTCACGCAAGACCACTCAGTTGCAGCTGATTCAGGCGGGGTTCGGGGTGGCGCTGTTGCCCGCATGCATGCGCGATATTGCGCCGGCATCGGTCAGGTTCGTGGCGCTGGGTGAGGTGTGTGAGAGTACGGTGGCGCTGGCGTGTCGGCGGGATGCTGGGCCGATGGTGCGGCAGTTTTTGGCGGCGATGCAGGGGGCGTGATGGGGGTGTGATGGGGGCCTTGGTGCATGACGGGGGATTTTCGGCGGTGTTGAGATCGAGCGCCGCGCGGGCGGCGCTCGATCTCACAGGCGCCAAAGCGCTCCCGCCATACCCCTAAAAAACCAAGGGACATCTCTCATTACAGACCAAGGGGTGAAATCCTCCCCCCTGGATGCAGTACAATCGCCCCCTTTT
>NZ_BNTL01000038.1:0-54878 GCF_022179005.1 Pseudomonas sp. PAGU 2196
CGGTGCAGGCACAGCAAATACCTCAGGCCCGCCACAGGTACCAGGCCGCCACGGTCCGGAACGGGCGCCAGCCACCGCCCAGCGAGCGCATCTGCGCCGGCGTCGGTGCTTTCTCCAGCCCCTTGAGCCGACGATACCCCTCACGCACCGCGAAGTCGTCGACCGGCAGAATGTCCGAACGCTCAAGGCAATAGATCAGCAACATCTCCACCGTCCAGCGCCCTACCCCGCGCAAGGCCACCAGGCGCTCGATCAACGCGTCATCGGGCATGGCCAGCGCCTCCTCGCGGCTGGGCACCACACCCGCCAGGCGGGCCTGGGCAATGCCCTGAACCGTGGCTGCCTTGCTCGCCGAAAAGCCGCACGCACGCATCGCCTCGGGCGTTACGGCCAGCAATTGCTGCGGTGCGGGAAAGCCGCCTTCGGGGAACAGCGCCAACAGCCGGCGCAAAATCGACTCGGCAGCGCGTGCATGCAACTGCTGGTAGGCAATCGCCCGTACCAGCGCCTCATAAGGCTCGCGTCCCGGCGTCGCCTGATGCAGGCACGGCCCGATCGCTGCGATATGCCGCGCCCAGTCCGGGTCCGAGTCGGCCAGGTAGCGGGCAGCTTCCCGGTAGGCTTCGGGCGAAAGGTCAGCCAGGATCATAGCGGCTCCAACACGTCGACTAGAGGCTTAGCTTAGCCCAACCGTTCATCGGCGAAACGCCGGATCTTGCGCGGCTAATTCCTGGCATACCATTGCTCTGCGGCGCGTTACCCGCATAGAATTGAGAACTATTCACAATCGCGCACGCTCACGGGATCAGGCCTTCGATACGATGCAGATCAACGACACGCTCAAGCCCACCGAGGTCGCTCTGCTCTATCAGTCCCACCACGCCTGGCTAAGTAGCTGGCTGCGCAGCCGGGTCGGGTGCCATGAGCATGCCGCCGACCTGGCCCAGGATACCTTCGTCCGGGTGTTGCGTGCCCGTCAGGCCTCACCGCTCAAGGAGCCCCGCGCCTACCTCAGCGCCATCGCCCGGGGGCTGATGATCGACCAGTTCCGCCGCCGCGCCCTGGAGCGGGCCTATCAGGAAAGCCTGGCCCACCTGCCTGAAGCCGAAGTGCCCAGCGAGGAACACCAGCTGGTCATCCTCGATACGCTGGAACGCCTCGACCGCGCCCTGCAGGCGTTGAAGCCGCGTGTGCGGCAGGCCTTTCTGCTGGCCCAGATCGACGGGCTGAGCATCGCGCAGATCGCCCAGCAGCTGGATGTCTCCCGCGCGACCATCGAGCGCGACTTGGCCAAGGCCCTGGGTGTCTGCTACCGGTTGCGCTATGTCGAACGCTGAGAACGCCCCCGCGCAAACCCAGGTCGACCAGGCCATCGACTGGCTGGTGAAACTGCGCTTCGACACCCCCAGCCCGCGTACCGAGCGGCAATTCCAGCAATGGCTGGCCAGCCACCCACAAAACCCTCAGGCCTGGCAGCGTGTCAGCAGCCTCAGCGACGAGCTGGCCGGGCTGCCCAAGGCACTGAGCCGACGCACCCTCGACGCCAGCCAGCGCCAGCACAGCAGCCGCCGAGACCACCTCAAGCTGCTGGCGCTGTTGGCCGTTGGCGGCAGCCTGGGCTGGGCCGCGCGCTCGCCCTTGGGCCTGCCGCAGCTACTGGCCGACAGCAGCACCGCGGCAGGTGAACGTCGGCAATTGCAAGGCAGTGATGGCAGCCGTATCCAGCTCAACACCGCCAGTGCCATCGACCTGCACTACAGCAGCGAACAACGACTGCTCGAACTGATACGGGGCGAGGTCAGCCTGGACGCCAACGCCAACGACAGCCGCCCTTTCCGCATCGATACCCGTGTCGGCACCTTGGGCACACTCGACGGGCAACTGCTGCTGCGCGAAAACGACAATGGCTTGTTGGTGGCCGTACGCCGTGGCGAGGTCACACTGTTCCCCGCGTCGCCTTCAGCGCGGTTGGTACAGGCTGGCGAAACCTTGCAGGTGCAGGCTAACGGCAGCTTGCAGGCCGTGAGCTTGCGCAGCGACCCGTGGGGCTGGACCGACGGCGTGCTCAGCGTGCAGCAGATGCCACTCGGCGAATTCGCGGCGGAGCTGGCCCGCTACCGCCCAGGCCTGCTGCGCTGCGCCGACGAAGTGGCAAACCTCAAGGTCTCCGGCACCTACCAGCTGGCCGATACCGGGCAGATTCTGCAATTGCTCACGCGCAGCCTGCCGGTGCGGGTCGAGTACCGCACACGCTATTGGGTGAGCATCGACGCCGCCTGAACCCCGCGTGGTCAGTCAGCCACCGCACGCAAGCGCCCTGCCCGCCGGTACGACTGCCGGGCAAAACAGACGAACAACCCTGCCATGATCGCCAGCGCCATCGGCAACCCGTGCGGTGCCACATCCATCGCCGCGCCACTGACCAGCGGCCCGATCAGGCTGCCCACACCCCACAGCAAGCCGACGCTGGCATTGGCCGTGACCAGGTCCTGCCCTTTGAAGCGCTGCCCGATCAGCACCAGCGCCAAGGTGTAGATGCCCCCCGCCACTGCGCCCAGCACCACCAGCAGCGGCCACAGCAACCAGGTCATCTGCAGCAGCCACGGCAGGCCGATGCCGATCAGCATCGCCACCAGGCCGCACACCAGGTGCAGCCCGGTGCGCTCGACCCGGTCGGCCAACCAGCCCAAAGGCAGCTGGAACAGCATGTCACCAGCAAACACCACCGTCACCATCAGCGCCGCCACACCCACGGCAAAGCCGTGGCTGGTGGCGTACACCGGCAACAGCGACAGCACCACGGCGTCGAAGAAGGAGAAGAACAGCACCGCCACGCACAAGGCCGGCGCCACGCGGAAGAACCCGGCCAGGCCGAAGCTTTTTTCGCCTTCTTCATGCTCGACGTAGTCGTTGGGCACGGTCAGCACGATGCACAGCAGCGCCAGGCCGTAGCAGGCGGTGACCACGCCGGTGATCCAGGGGCTGTCGGCGCCCAGCACGGCCAGCATTGCCGGGCCGAGTACCTGGAAGCCGGTAAAGCTGGTGGCGTACAGGGCCATGATTTTGCCGCGGTTGTGCTCGGGGCACAGCTCGTTGACCCAGGACTCGCCCAGAATGATGGCGATACCCATGCCGATGCCCAGGCCCAAGCGCAGCAACGCCAGCAGCCAGATTGAGTCGAAAGCCGACTCCAGCAAGGCGATGCTGACGGTGCACAGGCTGAAGCACAGTAAGTAGATGGTGCGCCGGGTCAGGCGCCGGCAGCAGGCGTCGACCATGAACGCCGAAAGCATCATCCCGGCTGCCGGGATGGCCGAAATAATGCCGATTTCCAGCGTGCCTGCGCCGGCCTCATGCAGGCGCAACGACACCAACGGCAAGCTGGCCCCCAGGCTGAAGCCCACCACCGACACGGCGAACAACAGGCCCGCCAGCAAACGCATGTTCATTTACCACTCCTTGCAAACCGAAAAGACGAGCAAACACGAGCGCGCACGCCGGGACGGCGGACGACGCAAAAGCGCGGATCAGTTCAGGGCAAGGTGTGGCGAGAAGGTGAAGGCAAACAGCACGCTGCGCCGACGCTTGAGCACCGTGTCGCTCGGCCACGCACGACGCAGGGCCTGGAGTGCAGGCTGGCGAGCAGGTGGGAGGGACGGGTTACGGCGCATTGCTTTGACTACGCAGGTTGGAGAAAAGAGGCGGCACTCTAGGCTAACGGTGGTCGGGCCGTCAATCGTCAGGGGGCCGCCGCACGACCTATTCCGGCCGGCCCTGTGCTCGGCAAGGCGGCTCCTTGTAGGAGCAACTGTCCTGCGCAATTTCTAAAAATTGACGTGGGAGCGGGCTTGCCCCGCGAACACCGGCGAAGCCGGTGCCATGCACCGCGTAGCCCCATTCGCGGGACAAGCCCGCTCCCACCGGGTCCTCACAAGGTCTGAGCCTTCGTAGTTACCTGTGGGAGCAACTGCCTTCTTGTGGAAGCTGGCCTTGCCGGCGATTGGGCTGCGCAGCAGCCCCTTACAGGCTCAACGCTTGCCGGTAGACGGCAGGAACACCGCCAACAACCCGAACAACGGCAGGAACGAGCACACGCCATACACGTACTCGATACCGCGCAGGTCCGCGACATAACCCAGCAGCGCCGCGCCTATGCCGCCGAAGCCGAACATCAGCCCGAAGAAGATCCCGGCAATCATGCCCACGCTGCCCGGCACCAGCTCCTGCGCATACACCACGATGGCCGAAAACGCCGAGGCCAGGATGAAGCCGATCACCACGCTCAGCACGGTGGTCCAGAACAGGTCGGCATAAGGCAGCGCCAGGGTGAACGGTGTCACGCCCAGAATCGAGAACCAGATCACCGCCTTGCGCCCGATACGGTCACCGATCGGCCCGCCGAAGAAGGTACCGGCCGCCACCGCGCCCAGGAACAGGAACAGGTGCAGCTGCGAGCTGGCCACCGAAACGTCGAACTTTTCGATCAGGTAGAAGGTGAAGTAGCTGGTGAAGCTGGCCATGTAGAAGTACTTCGAGAACACCAACAGGCCCAGCACGATCAGCGCCGCGATCACCCGCTTGCGCGAGATGCCATGGGTGGCCTGCACCGCCTTGCGGGCCTTGGCCTGGTTGAGGTGCTCCTTGTACCAGCTGCGCAGCATCAGGGTCACGGCGAAGAAGAACAGCCCCGCCAGGCCAAACCAGGCCACGTGCGTTTGCCCGAACGGGATGACGATCGCCGCCGCCAGCAGTGGCCCCAGCGCCGAGCCGGTGTTGCCGCCTACCTGGAAGGTCGATTGGGCCAGACCAAAACGCCCGCCCGAGGCCAGCCGCGCGATGCGCGAGGTTTCTGGGTGGAAGGTGGAAGAACCAATGCCCACCAGCGCCGAGGCCAGCAGGATCATCGGGAAGCTGCCGACAAAGGCCAGCATCACGATCCCCACCAGCGTGCACAGGGTGCCCATCGGCAGCAGGTTGGGTGCGGGCCGGCGGTCGGTAAAGAAGCCGACCCAAGGCTGCAGCAGCGAGGCGGTTATCTGGAATGTCAGGGTGATCATGCCGATCTGGGCGAAGCTCAGGTCGTAGTTGGCCTTGAGCATCGGGTAGATCGCCGGCAGCACCGACTGGATCAGGTCATTGATCAAGTGCGCCAGGGCGCAGAAGCCGATGATGCGCATCACCAACGGGTTGGCAGGGTTAGCCGCTGCGCTGGTGGACGCCGTGGAGGTGCTACTGATGGCCATGTGCCTGAATCTCCGTCCGCAGGTTTGGGATCCGATTATCGGGAAACAAATAGATACATAGCTACCTTTTTTATCCCTCCGTCGAAACGTACTTGTAAATGGTTCTCAATATAATTAGCATCCTCGACTCATTCCCCTGTCATCGTTGGGCGAAACGGCCCCTATCGTGAGCAGACCGATCCCATGAGCCCGATGCCCGCCAAGCAACTCCAGCCCGACCCTCAGCAGGAAGCCCTGGAGTGGTTTTCCCGTTTGCGTCAGCCCGGCTGTGACGAAGGCGAACGCCAGGTGTTTGCCGCCTGGTGCCAGGCGCCGCAGAACGCCCAAGCCTACGCTGAACTGGAAACCTTCTGGCAACAGCTGCAACCGCCACCGGCACGCCCCCGACCGCGGCAGATAAACACGCGCCGCAGTCACCTGGGCAAATGGCTGGCGCTGTTGTTTTTGCTGGTGCTGGGCGCTTTGGCCTACCTGTACTGGCCACTGATGCAACGCCTGGGCAGCGAACTGCACACCGACGTGGGCGAACGCCGCAGCTTGCGCCTGCCCGACGGCTCGACCCTGCACCTGGACAGCGCCAGCGCTATGAACGTCGACCTGCGTGGCCGTACCCGCCAGCTGCACCTGGTACAAGGCCAGGTGTACCTGGAGGTCCTGCTCGACGGCCGGGCCATGGAGGTAGAAGTGGGCGAGGCGCGCATCCAGGTATTTGGCACCCGCCTGCAAATCGCGCGCTATGCGCACCACGACGAGCTGGTGGTGCTCAGTGGTAAGGCCATGGTTGTGCAAGCCGGGGAGCAGCGCCTGGTCTCGGCGGGTGAACGGGTGAGCTTCGACGGCACACGGATCGACACTGTGCAAAAGGCCGATCCGAAGACCACCGACAGCTGGCGCAGCGGCCGCCTGCGCGCCACCGATATGCCGCTTGGGCAGGTGCTGGAACGCCTGGCCGGCTACCAGGGCGAACGCCTGTGGATACTCGACGATCACACCGCCCATCGGCGCGTGAGCGGCGATTTCAACCTCGACCGCCCTGCCGAAAGCCTCGCCGCACTGGCCAACGCCCAGCAATTGCAGCTGCACAGCATGCTCGGGCACTGGCTGATCGTTCGCTGAAAGCGGGCCTGGCGGCTAAGTTTTTGAAAGCGTGCAAATTTTTTTTGAAATGAGTGTTGACAGAGGGGCATCACAAGGGAATAATGCGCGCCATTGGCTACATAGCTCAGTTGGTTAGAGCATAGCATTCATAATGCTGGGGTCCGGGGTTCAAGTCCCTGTGTAGCCACCAAACATGATAAAGGGCTTACCGAAAGGTAGGCCCTTTTTCTTTGCCTGTGAAAAAGTTACGGCGTCTCCGGCAACTGACCCAGTGCGATGTGCTAAACCCACACAGCTGTAAGCAGTGCTAGCACTACCACCAGGACCAGCACTTTAATTGTCAGAGCCGTGCGCGCGGCAGGCGCATGTTCGTGCGAAGAGGTCAGGGTTTCCTGCATGCGCTTAAAGGCTTCGATGTGCTCTTCATCTTGTGCCAGCCAGACACGAAAAGCCTTGCGCTCGCGGCCACTGGGCTGGCCGTCGAGGCGCGCCAGCCATTCGACGGCTTCGTGTAGGATTTCGGGGCTCATGGCTGCGCCTCATTGAGGCATTGGCGCAACCACACCAGCAGCCACTGGTGACAGCCCCTGCACCAGTCATCCAGGCAGTCTGCGGCGGGAAATGGAGGTATTTTCATCGCGAGGCTTCGCAAATGGGAATGATTCTATTCTAAATTGCCACTACCCGACATGCAATCACCGGCTTAACGTAGGGTGGTATCGATCGCCGCCGATGCATGAATAGAAGAGGGTTGAAATTTAGTTCCAAGTATAAACTTCCCCTTGCGAATGAGAAAAGCATTAGCGTTCTGCAGAGTTTTTTTCATTCTAACGTATTGCTGATCAGTAACATCAGGATACAAATGTGAAAAATCATGCTTCTTCATATTAGAAAATTTAGGCAGACCAATCCAAGTCCAAAACATTTCATCCGTAATCACATTGGACTTCATCAAATTCTTATACGACTTACTGGCCTCGATATCACGAAACGATACAAAAACTTCACCATGCTCTATTGTCTTTACTCGATTATAGTCTCTCAAATTGGGACCTGTGCTCACAGTATGTGTATACTCAGTGCCCACCGTATATGCATACTCAGTAACCGTTTTACTTATTTCAAGTAAATGCTCAGGCCCATTTTCACTGAGCAAGGCGTAGCTTTGCGCCTGCTCAAATGTCAGCGCCACGATTTTAGGTCTTTTCGGACTCGGCATATGCCCGGTTGGATCTGAATTATTTACAGGGTCGCCATTACAATAGGCGTAGGCGTTTAATCCACCTGTGGAAAACGGACTCAAGGAGTCCGGACTAGAAAAGCGCATCAAGCCGTTAATGAAAAGACGATAGCCATTACCCAGTAGATAGCCTGCTGGTAGGCGTGCCCTTGCTTCACCTGTGAAGCCTAAAGTGGCGTGCAGGTTTGCTTCCAGGCCATAAACGGTATACAGCCCCGCACGTCTTTTTTCAGATGAACATTCAAGGAGCACTGAACGTTGTTCATCGCACGCCAACAACGTAGTCCGTGGAGCCTTACCACTTGACCTCAACGCCGTTAACATAACATTTGAACTCATTACTTCACCCTCGCAGCGATATATAAGAGTGCGAGCTACCTGACCTTGACCCCTTTACTACTGCTCAATTGCCTGTCAAAAGATTCTGCCTGATGCGATCACATCGCTACAACTGGCAGAAATACCAGGTGCCCTCCTAACCCTGTCAACGCACACTCGCCATTACAACTGCCAGACCAAGGCCGATCAGCGCCAGGCCAATCATTCGGTCCATCATGACTTGCCGCTCGATCATCGCCTTGCGCAATGCCGTGCTGGAGAAGAACACCGCCACCAGGCTGAACCACACCCAATGGGCAAACGACATGAATGCGCCGTAAGCGAAGTCCAGCGCCAGCGGGCTGCCCGGCTGCACCACCTGGGTGTAGGCGCTGATGACGAAGAGCATGGTCTTGGGGTTCAGGGCATTGGTCAGAAACCCCGTGCGCAGTGCCGCCCACAGGCTGGCGCCGGTGTCTTGGCCGATGCCGTCGAGGGGGATGCGCGTGGTGTTGGTCAGCGATTTGTAGCCTAGGTAGATCAGGTACCCCGCACCGACGACCTTCATGAACAGGAACAGGGATGGGCTCTGGCTGATGATCACGGCGATGCCCAGCACCGTATACAGCACATGCACCTGCACGCCCAAGGCGATCCCCACGGCAGCCGCCAGTCCGGCTTTACGGCCCTGTGCATAACTGCTGCAGGTGACCATGGCGAAGTCGGCCCCCGGGCTGATGACGGCAAGGATGGTGAACAGGGCTACGGCGATGAGTTCGGTCATTGGCGGGTCTCGATTGGCGATGAAAATGCACAGACGCGCCGATTATCCTGGGCTTATGGACCGCTAAAAATCGATTTATAGTGGCGGATATTCGATAGTTTTTCTCACAGAGGTGCAGTGCTTGTACTGGCCTCTTCGCGGGCAAGCCCGCTCCTACAGGTGCAGTGCACACTTCATGAGTGCGCGATCCTTGTGGGCGCGGGCTTGCCCGCGAAGAGGCCGGAACAGGCACCACAAAACCATGAAACTGCCCCCTCTCAACGCCTTCCGCTACTTCGACATTGCCGCCGAAACCGAAAGCTTCGTGCGCGCCGCCGAGCGCCTGCATGTCACCCACGGCGCGGTCAGCCGGCAGGTACGGCTGCTTGAGGAAAGCCTCGGTATCGAACTGTTCGAACGCCGCAACCGGGCCATCTTCCTCACCGCCGCCGGCCGTGCGCTGCATGGCACCACCCAGGCCATGTTCGAACAGCTCGAAGGCGCCGTGCAGCGCCTGCAACAGCAGGAGCGCGACAACGTGCTGGTGCTCTCCTGCGAGCCCACCATCGCCATGCGCTGGCTGATCCCGCGCCTGCCGCGCTTCCACAGCGCCAACCCCGACCTGCAACTGCATCTGGTAGCCGCCGGTGGGCCGCTGGACTTCGCGCGCAGCGGCGTCGACCTGGCGCTGCGCCGCGATGACTTCCACTGGGACCGCCAACTGCATCACCGCAAAATCTGCGACGAATGGATCGGCCCAGTCTGCCGCCCCGGCGACGCCACCGGCCTGGAAGGCCAGCGCTTGCTGCACAGCCGCACCCGGCCCAGCGCCTGGCCCACCTGGCTGCGCTTGAGCAAACAACGGGCCGGGCACACCGAGCGCAGCGACTATGAGCACTTCTATTTGTCGATCCAGGCCGCCAGTGCGGGCCTGGGCCTGGCCATGGGGTCAGCCTTGATGGTGCGCGACGAGCTCGACAGCGGCCAACTGCAGGCCCCTTTCGGCTTCTTGCGCGACGGCTCCGCCTACCACCTGCTCAGCCCTCAGCCGCTGGACGAGGGGGGCAAGCGCCAGCGCTTCGCCGCATGGGTGATCGACGAATGCCAGGCCTGCCTAGGTCACTTGGGTTTGATACAGAACGACGACCCGGCGCTGCCATCGCCACCCCAGGTTCGGTAGCCGGCCGTGTCGACATGAATACGACCTGACGGGTAGCGGCCCAGGCCCATGTTCCAGGCTTGGCCATGTTGCTGCCAGAAACGGCATAACGGGTTGGGGTCGGCCCAGGCCGGCAACAGCATATCGACGGCGAAGGCACGGGTGTGCGCGCTATTGGCAGCGCCACCGGCGCAGACGTTCAGGCGCGGGTCACGGTAGGCTGAAACCACCTCGAACTGGCGCAGGATGCCTTGATCGCCGAGGGTTTTGAGCAGCGACAGTGTCGAGCGCACCGCTGGCCATTGGCTGGCCGGCGGCACCGCAAACGGCGACGCCCGGCACAGCTTCCAGTCCGAGGCCGAGCGAAGCAGTTGGTGAATAGGCACCACCCCGTACAGGCGGGCGTCTACCAGCATCTCGCGGAACGGGCGAGTTTGATGATCGCCAGCCCATTGGGCGAACATCCACACGTCGCGGTCATCGGCCTGCGCCGCATTGACCGCCCACATCCCCACCACCAGCAGCCACTTCGTCCCTGTCATCCCTACTCCCGGCTCAAGCCTCATGGCCTGTAATTGGGGCCGCTTGGCAGCCCATCGCCGCGGCTGGTCACCACGACAATCCCTCAGGTATAGCGCAGTATAGAGAGGCTCCCACACCTGTGGGAGCTCCTATGGTTTTTGCCATTAGTCCAACGCCCGCAACCGATACTGCGGCGGCAGTTGGGCGAACCCGCTGATGGTGGTGTCCAGGCTCTTCCAACGCCCGTCCTTGATGCCGTAGATGCAGCCATGCACCGACAGCTCCTGCCCACGGTGCCAGGCGTTCTGCACGATGCTAGTGTGGGCCACGTTAGCGACCTGCTGGATCACGTTCAGCTCGCACAGGCGATCGACCTGCGCCTCTTCGGTTTCAAGCTTGGCCAGCTCACCGCGCTTTTCGTAGTACAAGTCGCGAATCGAACGCAGCCAGCCGTCGATCAAGCCTAGCTGGCGGTCCTGCATGGCGGCGCGCACGCCGCCGCAGCCGTAGTGGCCGGTGACCAGGATGTGTTTGACCTTGAGCACTTCGACGGCGTACTGGATCACCGACAGGCAGTTAAGGTCGGTGTGCAGCACGACGTTGGCGACATTGCGGTGGACGAACAGGTCGCCGGGCAGCATGCCGACGATCTCGTTGGCCGGCACCCGCGCATCGGAGCAGCCGATCCAGAGGAATTCCGGGGTTTGCTGACGGGCCAGTTTGGCGAAGAAATCGGGGTCACGCTGGGTGATGGCATCGGCCCAGCGCGCATTGTTGTCGATCAGTTCCTGCAGGTCGTGCATGGTCTTGCCTCATCAGGTTGTACCTGTGTGACTGGACCTGCGCCTGAGGGGTCACGCCTCGAACAGGGTGCAGGCCATCACCAGGGCGTCTTCACGGCCACCCGCGACCGGGTAGTAGTCGCGGCGGCGGCCGATTTCGTTGAACCCGTAGCGCTCGTACAACCGATAGGCCGACTGGTTGCTGGCGCGCACCTCCAGGAAGCATTCACGCTTCTTCCAGGCGTGCCTGAATGAACCCCTGGACAAAATCGCGTGCAGCGTCCGGGCCTTGGTCCATAAACGATAGATCGACAGGTCTCAATCGACGCCACCTATTTGCTTTCTATCTGACAGCTTCATGACCGGATCGCAGGGCGTGAATGAACCTACATGGTTAGACCTGCCTTGCAGCATCTATAATCTGTAAAGATTATCGCTTAGCTGATCTGCGAATCCAACTAACAATTCCACTCACACCGTGATAAACGTATTCCTTCACCTCGACAACTCTCACTGTCCTTCCATATTTATTGTATAACGCTTCTCTCGCTTCTTCCGCTGCCTGAGAAAGGAGCATATCTAAATAATCTAGCGCGATAGTTCTATTGTCTGGAACATTACTATCATTAGAAAAAAACTCGAGTTGAGAATGCTCAATTCGATCTGTCATTCTGGCTTTAACCAGCCCCCTGTCGACAGCCTGCGGGCTTTGAATGAGACCTCCTTCTTGCTTCACGCGCTTTGCCCCCCCAGCCTTTACGGGGGGCGCAGCACGCTTACGCGAAGCATGAACCCCCTCCGAGCGCGGGCTAATCTTTGAAGTAACCCTTGGGAAATTCTGTACCTGACTCTTTCCAAATAAACCATCTGAATAATAACTCGGCCCGGTGCGCGCACTGGGTACAGTGGGTGCAGTGGGTGCTGTAAGCGACGCCACCCAATCAAAGTGGCTTGATAAGCCATGATAGTAGGTGATGTGGCCACTAGGGTCCGTACAATTCACTGGATCACCCCCGCAGTAAACATACGCATTCACGCCTCCTCTACCAAACGGACTGAATCCATCAGGCGAGTTGAAGCGATTGGTAACAACGTCAAAAAAACGATAACCGTTCCCAAGAAAGTAACCGATTGGCAACAATGACTGCATCTGGCCTGCGAAGCCAATCAGCGACTCCATACCCCTCTGGAAGCCATAAGGTGAATACGCTACCGACTTAGATCGTGTACCGGACTCACCTACCACAGAGCCCATGCCATCCGAAGCAAGCATCATCGTTTGCTGAAGATCATTGGCAACCTTTCGCTCGACAAGCCGCATACCCGCAGCCTGGATCAAGGAACTGCAACGGCCTTCCTGCCAAACAGTGCGTACTGCATCCCCTTCATAAAAAAACCAAGCACCCGTGAAAGTCTTCATGGTCGTAATACTCAGAATTCCCATCCCAATGATTCAGAACGCGAAGCCCTTTGTATACTGGTAAAAATGCCAGGAGCGTTTCTGGGGTAACTCGGAAGCCGAGCGCAGCACCACGCCATAGCATGCGCTAGAGGGCTGGCAGCCAGCGCATCAGCAAATGGACCGCACCTTCACTCTTCGAACAACGTACAAGCCATCACCAGCGCATCCTCGCGCCCGCCCGCCATGGGGTAGTAATCCCGCCGGCGGCCGATCTCGTTGAAGCCATAGCGCTCATACAACCGATAGGCCGACTGGTTGCTGGCGCGCACCTCGAGGAAGCACTCCCGGCCATTGAGCTGATACGCGCGCGCCATCAGGTGCTCGAGCAAGCGCAAGCCCATGCCCCGCCCCTGGCTCTCAGGCTTGACAGTAATGTTCAGCAGGTGCGCCTCGTCGATGATCACGTTGATCACGCCGTGGCCGACCTGCTGCTGGCCATCGAACATCAGCCACACTTCGTAGGACTTGAGCGCATCCTGAAAGATTCCGCGGGTCCAGGGATGACTGAACGCGGCATATTCGATCTTAAGCACGGCATCCAGATCCGCCTCGGTCATCGGGCGGAAACTGATCGATTCACTCATTCAACGCTCTTCCAGCGCGCCATCAGCTGGCGCATGGCTTTCCAGACGTCCGCCTTGCGCTGCGGCTCGTCCATCAACAGTTCAAGGCCCGGCAAGGCCCAGGCGTCGCCCAGGCCCTCGAGCTTCAGTACTTGGTAGTAGGTGTGCGCATCGGCATTGCCGGCGAAGCGCAACGCGGGCAGGCCGATCAGCCACAAGCTGTTGCACGGGGCTTCTTCCAGGCGCGCCTGGATGAACCCCTGGACAAAATCGCGTGCAGCGTCCGGGCCCTGGTCCATGTTGCCGCGCACCAGCAACGGCCAGCGGACCGGCTCGCCGATGATCTGCGGGGCGTCGGGCAGGCCGGCGGCGCGCAGCATGTCCTTGAGCAACAGGTAGGACGGGTCGCGGCTTTGGAAGGGCTGGCCGGTGGCCAGTTCCACCAGCAGCAGGCAACTGCCGGCACGCAGCAACTGCAGCGAGAAGCGTGGCGGCGGCACCGGAGCCGGGCGCGGTGCGGGCGCTTCTGGCTCTGCTTCGGCTGGCTTGGCGGCGGGCTTTGCGGTGCTGCCGGGGCGCGGAATCTCGATTTTTGGGCGTTCGCCAGAGCGTGCCTGAGGGGCGGCTGGCGCCGGCTGGTTGGCCGCCGGGGCAGGCCTGACTTCGAAGTCGATGTCTTCGACCGGCCCCACCGGCAACAACAGTTCGGGGCGCGACGGTGCGGCGAACGGCAGTTCGGCGCGCGGCAGCCAGTGCACCACTTGCATGGCGGAGAGGTAGGCGCGGCGACGGGGTTCGGTCAGCACTGGGCGGGTATCCGGAGGGTTGAAACAATCGGGCATTCTAACGCGTACGCCTTGGGTTTTGCAGTGTTGTTGAGATCGAGCGCCGCNNCTCGATCTCACAGGCGCCAAAGCGCTCCCGCCATACCCCTAAAAAACCAAGGGACATCTCTCATTACAGACCAAGGGGTGAAATCCTCCCCCCTGGATGCAGTACAATCGCCCCCTTTTTCTTGGCAACGAGTCGAAGCCAATGATCGAACCCAAGCGCGTCCTGCGCGCCCTAGCCGAACACTGGGCCCTGATCGAGCCACTGTGCGAACGTTTCGACCAGGGCACCCTGAGCCTGGTCGAACTGCGCCAGCATGTGGCCCGCCAGCAGGTCGAAAGCACCCCGCAGGACATCACCCAGCTGCTCGACGTGTGGATCCGCCTGGATATCCTGGTCCCGGTGGCCAAGAGCCCGAACCGCTTCGAGCTCAACGCCCAGATCCACGACTTCCTCGCCTACCTGCGCCGTGAACACCGCTTGGGCCTGTGCCTGGAAATCGAAGCCTACCTGCGCCACCTGGAGCGCCTCGCCGGGCATATCCAAGACGCCTTCGACAACCGCGACAGCGACGACCTGGCGCGCCAGCTGCGCCTGCTCGACATGCGCGTGCGCGATGTGCTCAAAAAGCTCGACAACGACGAGCAGGCACTGGTGGCCGTGGCCGAACGGGCCAAGACCAGCAACCGGCAGATCCCGCTGCGCCAGCGTTACGCCGAAGTCCTCGCAACCTGGGACGAATACGTCGAGCCGATGATCCAGCTGGTCAACGCCGACGGCGCCTTCGAACAAGGCGTGCGCAAGGTCGAGACCGTGCTGCTGCGCCTGCTGGGCGAACAGGCGCGCCTCGGCCACTTGGTCGACGACGACATGCTGCTGCGCACCCACGCGCGCATTCTGGAAATGCAAACCAGCGCCCAGCTGACCCTGCGCCACGCCCGTGAATTGCTGCTGCCCCTGCGCGAAGAAGCGCGCCGGCACAACGCCGTGACCCGTGGCGCTGCGTTGGCCCTGTCGGTGATCCGCCGCAAGGGCATCGATGCCGTGCCGCAAGCGGCCATGCCGATGTTCACCCGGCCGCAGAGCACCTTCCTCGGCAGTGCCAGCCAAGTCGAGGCTTATGTTTACGCCCTGGCTCGTTTCGAGCCCAAGCCTGCGCGCTTCCCCAAGGCGCACAAGACCGACAAGGACCCGCTGCCGCGCGCGCCACGCACGGTCAAGGAAATGCTCGAACGCTGCGAGCAGGCCCTGCCGCTGCCCGACCTGATGGTTTGGCTGCTGGACCAGGAGCCCGAAGGCGCCACCGACGAACTGCTGTACTGGTTCTCGCGCCTGTCCCGAGAAAAGCGCTTCAAGCGCGAGCGCCTCGAGCGCCGCGACTACACCACCCACGAACACCTGGTCAGCCTGCGCTCGTTCGCCCTGACGTCCAGCCGTGAAGACGTCGCCCGAACGATTGCCGAATCCAACGCGAGCCCAGCCAATGCATCTTGATCTTTCCGAACTGTCCCAGCTCGCACCGATCTTCCGCGAGCTGTTCAAAGGTTTCCACGTCAGCCGCCGTGACCCGGAGCTGTACGCTCAGCTGTCGAACTTCCAGGACCAGTACCGCACCCTGTTCAAGGCCTTGGGCTTCGAGCTGGTGTGCGACACCCGTGGCTTCTATTACTTCGTGCCCGAGCTTGCCGCCGCGCAGGTCAACAAAACAGCCCAGCGCCTGTCGTTGTTCACCTTCATCCTGGTCGAGCACCTGGCCGACCAGGGCCGCGACCCGATGGCCGTGCTCGACGGCGGCAGCATCGGCCGCGACGAGCTGCCCTCGCTGCTGGACAAGTACCGCGACCTGTTCCTGCAGGCCGAGGTGCAAACCGTTGAAGAGCTCGAAGAGAAAATCCTCCGGCGCATGACCCAGCTCGGCTTCGCCCACGAGGAAGGCGGCATCTACCGCTTCCTGCCGCCGATGCACCGCTTCCTCGATGTGTGCCTGTCGGTCCAGCAGGACCGCGACCTGGCTGCCACCCTGCACAGCGACCTGCCCTTGCCGACACCGGTACTGGTCGAAGAAGAAAGCCCGGAACAACTCAACCGCACCGACGACCCACTCGACCTGTCGCCGTTCGAAGGCGACGAGAGCGAAGAGGACGCACTGGCCCGGGCCATCCGCGAAGAGCAACAGGAGATTGACGCATGAGCCAGGAACGCTACGGCATCCGCCGCTTTGCATTGCTCAACACCGCCGGCTACAGCCTCGGCCTGTTCCCGCTGGAACACCCGCTGTCGGTGTACGGCGCCAACAACCTGGGTAAATCGGCGTCCATCAACGCCCTCCAGTTCCCGATTTTGGCGCGCATGTCTGACATGAGCTTCGGCAAGTACAGCCTGGAGCAGTCGCGTCGTTTCTACTTCGCCAGCGATACCTCGTACATTCTCTGCGAACTCAACCTGCCCCACGGCCCGCACGTGATCGGTGTGGTCGGCCGCGGCCCGGGTGGCGGTTTCGGCCACCAGTTCTTCGCCTACAAAGGCGAGCTGGACCTGGCCCACTACCAGAAGAACGACACCTGCCTGCGCCAGAAGGAGCTGTTCACCAACCTGGAGCGCCTGGGCCTGAAGGCCTACGAGCTCAAGCCCGACGAACTGCGCCGGCTGCTGGTCGGCGGCCACACCTCGGTGCCGCTGGACCTGACCATGATCCCGCTGCGCTCGACCAGCGAGCAAAGCCTGAAAACCTTCCGCGCGCTGTTCATCAACCTGCTGCACATGCGCGAAATCACCGCCGCCAAGCTCAAGCAGCTGTTCCTCGATGCCTTCGAGCACAGCCTGCGCTCGGGCAGCGTCGACTACATCGCAGCCTGTGAAGAAGCCTTCCGCGATGTGCGCCGCATGGAGCAGGACTACAACGCCCTGGTCGCCGCCGGCCCACTGGTCGAAGCCCTGGCCGGTGGCGTGGCCCAACGCGACATCCTGCGCGGCAAGCTGCACCGCCTTTCGCCGCTGCTCGACAACCTGCTGGGCACCTGGCAGGAATACGCCATGGCACGCAAGGAAGAGCTGGTCATCCAGTCCGAGCACTACCGCGGCGAACAGGACCGGTTGCAGAACGACCAACGTGGCGGCACTCAGGAGCTGATGCGCCTGGAACGTGAAATCACCGGCATCCAGCGCTGGCTTGGCGAGTTGTCAGTGCTCAAGCACCGCTTCGCCTTGGTCGATGACGTCAAGGTGCTGGAGCAGCAGTTGCTGGCCGCCAAAGACGCCCACGACGAACTGGCCGGCGCCCTGGCCCAATCGCGGCAGTTCTCGGCCGAAGACCTGGACGAGCGCGTACGCGACCTGGAAAAACGCCTCAAGCAGGTCCGCCAGCAGCTCGACCACGCCGACAACAACAGCTACGCCCGCCTGCGCGAAGAATTCTCGCAGCAGGATGTCGACCGCCTCATGCGCCTGTTCAACGGCGCCCTGTTCAGCCTGCCGCTGGGCGAGCGCGGTATCGAACTGGACGACAGCGACCTGTGGGTAAAATCGCTGGAAGCCGTGCTCGACGGGTTCAAGGGCGAGCGTTTCGAAGCGCCCGGCCTGTCCATCGACCTGTCGCACATCGACCCACCGGCCTTGCAGGCCCTGGCCGACCGCGCCGCCCTTCGCGACCAGAAAGAGCGCCTGGAAAAAGAACTCAAGCAGCTCAAGACTCAGCAGGCCGTGGCCGCCGACCGCTCCGCCTCCAAGGCGCAGACCGAAACCCTGTACCAAGCGGTACTGGACGCGCAAAAAGCCCTGGAAGACTTCCGCCGCAGCGAAACCCTGGCCGCCGAAGAGCCCGAGAAACTGGAGCAGCTGTCGCAACTGGAAGCTGCCCAGGACGAGCTCAAGCGCTCCAGCGACGCCTTCACCGAACGCGTCCAGCAACTGTCGGCCAAGCTGCAACTGGTCGGCCGGCAGATCGGCGACCTCGAGTCCAAGCAACGCACCCTGGAAGACGCCCTGCGTCGCCGCCAGCTGTTGCCGGCCGACCTGCCCTACGGCACGCCGTTCATGGAAGCGATCGACGACTCCATGGACAACCTGCTGCCGATGCTCAATGACTACCAGGACAGCTGGCAGGGCCTGCAGCGGGTGGATAACCAGATCGAGGCGCTGTACGCCCAGGTGCGCCTCAAGGGCGTGGCCAAGTTCGACAGCGAAGACGACATGGAGCGCCGCCTGCAACTGCTGGTCAACGCCTATGCGCACCGCACCGACGAGGCCCTGACCCTGGCCAAGGCACGCCGCGCGGCCGTCACCGACATCGCCCGGACCCTGCGCAACATCCGCAGCGACTACGACAGCCTCGAGCACCAGTTGGCCCTGTTCAACCGCGAGATCAACAAGCGCCAGGTGTCCAACCTGGAGAGCTTCCGCGTGGTGCTGGCGCCGAACAAAGAGGCGCTCAAGCACATCGACCAGATCATCCACAGCGCCGGCCAGTACGAGGAAGGCGAGACCCTGTCGGTGTTCGACCTGACCCAAAGCTCGGACCAGGACCACAAGAACGAAGAAGCCAAGGAGTACCTGGCACGGCTGGTGGCGGCCAACCACAACCAGCTGGGCCTCAAGGACCTGTTCGAGCTGGCGTTCGAGATCACCAAGGTCAATGGCCAGCCGGTGATCCACGCCGACATCGACGGCGCCGCGTCCAACGGCACCACCATGACCATCAAGGCGCTGACCAACATGTACTTGTTGCTGCACCTGATGGACCGCGACCTGGCCGGGCGCATTCGCTTGCCGTACTACCTCGACGAGGCGGCAGACATCGACGAACGCAACCAGGCGGCACTGCTGGAGACCAGCTTGCAGCTGGGCTTCGTGCCGATTCTGGCGAGTGTGAAGCCGCAGGTGTCGGCCAAGGTGGCGATCGACCTGGAAGGTGGCAGCGGGCCGAATGGCATCTACATCGACGAGGCGGACTGGAAGTTCATCAGCCGGCTGGATGAGGTGAAGGCGGAGGTGCGGGAGGATCAGGCTGAGGCGTTGGCCTGATTGTTGTGAACGGGGGCCGCTTTGCGGCCCTTTCGCAGCACAAGGCTGCTCCTACAAGGGGACGCAGCTCAGATCTCTGTAGGAGCAGCCTTGTGCTGCGAATGGAGGCCAAAGGCCTCCCAGCATCTACCAGGCTATCAGTGAGCCCAAGGCAAGATCGGAATCGCCGTCACCGCATTCTGCGGGCTGCCTTCGATCATGCGGTCGCTGTACACCAGGTACACCAGGGTATTGCGCTTCTTGTCGAGAAAGCGCACCACCTGCATGGTCTTGAACACCAACGAGGTGCGTTCCTTGAACACTTCCTCGCCATCTTTCAACTCACCCTTGAAGTTGATCGGCCCCACCTGGCGGCAGGCAATCGACGCCTCTGCCCGGTCCTCGGCCAGGCCCAAGCCACCCTTCACGCCGCCGGTCTTGGCCCGCGACAGGTAACAGGTCACACCCTCGACCTTGGGGTCATCGAATGCCTCGACCACGATGCGGTCGTTCGGCCCGACGAACTTGAACACGGTCGACACCTGGCCGACCTCCTCGGCACCGGCCAGCATCGGCAACGCCAACGCTGCCACGGCGATCATCCTTTTCAACATGCCCACGCCCTCAAACCAGAACCAGGTTGTCACGGTGCACCAGCTCGGGCTCCGCGCTGTAGCCCAGGATGCTTTCGATGGCATCGGACGGCTGGCCAATGATTTTTTGCGCCTCAAGGGCGCTGTAGTTGGCCAAACCGCGGGCCACTTCCAGGCCATCAGGGCCGACGCACACCACCATCTCACCACGCCGGAAACTGCCCTGCACGGTCTTCACGCCCACCGGCAACAGGCTCTTGTTGGCCTGGCGCAGCGCCTGCACGGCACCGGCGTCCAGCACCAGCGTGCCACGGGTTTGCAGGTGCCCGGCCAGCCACTGTTTGCGCGCTGCAAGCATGCCGCGCTCAGGCGACAGCAAGGTCCCCAGGCGCTCGCCCGTTTTGAGGCGGTCGAGCACACGCTCGATACGGCCACCGATGATGATGGTGTGGGCACCGGAACGTGCCGCCAGGCGCGCCGCGCGCAGCTTGGTCTGCATGCCGCCACGCCCCAGAGCACCGCCGGTGCCACCGGCCACGGCGTCGAGCGACGGGTCGTCGGCGCGGGCTTCGTAGATCAGCTGGGCTTCAGGGTTATTGCGCGGGTCGGCGTCGAACATGCCGTCGCGGTCGGTGAGAATCACCAGGAGGTCGGCTTCCACCAGGTTGGCCACCAGCGCGGCCAGGGTGTCGTTGTCGCCGAAGCGGATCTCGTCGGTGACCACGGTGTCGTTCTCGTTGATCACCGGCACCACGCCCAAGTCAACCAGCGTGCGCAGGGTGCTGCGGGCGTTGAGGTAACGCTTGCGGTCAGACAGGTCGTCATGGGTTAGCAGAATTTGCGCGGTGTGCTTGCCGTGCTCGCCGAAGCTCGACTCCCAGGCCTGTACCAGGCGCATCTGGCCGATCGACGCGGCCGCCTGCAGCTCGTTCATCGCGCTCGGTCGCGAGGTCCAGCCCAACTGGCTCATGCCAGCTGCCACGGCCCCCGAAGAGACCAGCACCAACTCCACGCCTGCTTCACGCAGCGCGACCATCTGCTCGACCCAAACGGCCATTGCGCCGCGATCGAGGCCCTTGCCATCGGCGGTCAGCAGAGCACTGCCAATCTTCACGACCCAGCGCTTGGCGCCCGTCACCTTGCTTCGCATCTTCTTCCAACCTATGTCGAATCTGTAGAGACCGTAGATACAAAAACGCCGCTCCAGAGAGCGGCGTTTAGTGTACTGCAACCGGTCAGTCGCGCACGTAAATGATTTCTGGGCCGTCTTCGTCGTCCTCGAAATCATCATCCCAACCGTCATCGTCGCCGATGTCGTGGACGCTCTTGACGCCAGTGCGACGCAGGGTGCGGGCGTCGTCCAGGGCCTGCAACTGAGCACGGGCTTCGTCTTCGATGCGCTGATCGAGGTCGGCCAGCTCTTCGGCGTAGGCCGGGTCGTTGGCCAGGCGATCGGCGCGGTCTTCGAGGTAGCGCATCAGGTCGTGGCTGAGCTTGTCGGTGCCCTGCTTGGAGATCGCCGAGATCACGTAGACCGGGCCTTCCCACTGCAGACGCTCGACCACTTCCTTGACGCGCTCGTCGCGCTCGTCTTCCATGACCATGTCGGCCTTGTTCAGCACCAGCCAGCGCTCACGCTCGGCCAGCGACGGGCTGAAGCGGGTCAGCTCGTTGACGATCACTTCGGCGGCATCGGCCGGGCTGCTTTCGTCCAGCGGCGCCATGTCGACCAGGTGCAGCAGCACACGGGTACGTGCCAAGTGCTTGAGGAAGCGGATACCCAGGCCGGCACCGTCGGAAGCGCCTTCGATCAGGCCAGGGATGTCGGCGATGACGAAGCTCTTCCAGCGGTCGACGCTGACCACACCCAGGTTCGGCACCAGGGTAGTGAACGGGTAGTCGGCGACTTTCGGCTTGGCGGCCGACACCGAACGGATGAAGGTGCTCTTGCCAGCGTTCGGCAGGCCGAGCAGGCCGACGTCGGCCAGTACCTTCATTTCCATTTTCAGGTCGCGCTGATCACCCGGCTTGCCTGGGGTGGTCTGGCGCGGCGCACGGTTGGTGCTGGACTTGAAACGGGTGTTGCCCAGGCCGTGCCAGCCGCCTTGGGCGACCATCAGTTTCTGGCCAGGGGTGATCAGGTCACCGATCACTTCCTGGGTGGTGGCGTCGATCACCGTGGTGCCGACCGGCACGCGCAGGAACAGGTCTTCACCCTTCTTGCCGGTGCAGTCGGTGCTGCCACCGTTGGCGCCACGCTGGGCCTCGTGGTGACGGGTGTAGCGGTAGTCGACCAGGGTGTTGAGGTTTTCGTCGGCGACCATGTAGACCGAACCGCCGTCACCGCCGTCTCCCCCGTTAGGGCCACCGTTTTCGATGAATTTTTCGCGACGGAAGCTCATGCAACCGTTACCGCCGTCACCGGCTTTGACTCGAATCGATACTTCGTCAACAAACTTCATTAAAACCGCCTCTCGTCGGCAGACGAGCTGAATACTTAAAAAACCTGAGGCTCTTGCAAAAATGAGCGCGGCGGCCCCGTACGACTGTAGAAACCCACGCCGGCAGCCCATACAAACAGCTTTGCAAGAGGCTCACCACAAACGAAAAAGCCCCGTCGCATGACGGGGCTTCTGGAGCGACGTCGCGATTAAGCGGCGACGATGCTCACGTAACGGCGGTTGAACTCGCCTTTCTTCTCGAACTTGATCACGCCTTCGATCTTGGCGAACAGGGTGTGATCCTTGCCCATGCCAACGCCGTAACCGGCGTGGAACTGGGTGCCGCGCTGACGGACGATGATGTTGCCGGCCTTGACGACCTGGCTGCCATACATCTTCACGCCAAGGCGTTTCGATTCTGAGTCGCGACCGTTACGGGTACTACCACCAGCCTTCTTGTGAGCCATGGTTCAATTCTCCAAATAAATTCAGGGGATCTAGGGGATTAAGCCTGGATGCCGGTGATTTTGATCTCGGTGAACCACTGGCGGTGGCCCATACGCTTCATGTGGTGCTTACGGCGACGGAACTTGATGATGCGGACTTTATCGTGACGGCCTTGCGAAACGACTTCTGCAACAACTTTAGCGCCAGCGACGACTGGTGCGCCGATGGTGACTTCTTCACCGTTGGCAACCAGCAGAACGCGATCGAAAGTCACGGATTCGCCAGTGGCGACTTCCAGTTTTTCGATCTTGAGGAATTCACCTTCAGCGACTTTGTACTGCTTGCCGCCGGTAACGATTACTGCGTAAGACATGGTATTTCTCCGATAATCCTGCTCACCCAGCGCTTTATATATTGAGTATTGGCTGGCATGGCTGCATGGGGCTGGAACGGCCCGGTGCAATTGCGTAAGGCAGGTGCTGCCCAGGAAGTTAGGGTGCGCGATTGTACGCAACCCCGGTTTTGCTTGCAAGTACCGCCCCGGTGGCGCTGGCACCGCGCCTTGACACACCGGGACCCGCGACCTAGCATGCCGCGCAACGTCAATGGAGCAGCCGATGCAACCCCAAACCTTCTACCGCGCGGTGGCTGATGATTTCAGCGCCGTCGACGAGATCATCAAGAAGCAGCTGACCTCGCGCGTGCCGCTGGTATCGAAGATCGGCGACTATATCACGTCGGCCGGTGGCAAGCGCCTGCGTCCCCTGCTGGTCCTGCTCTGCGGCAAGGCCCTGGGCCGCGAAGGCGACGACCTGCGCCTGCTGGCAGCGACCATCGAATTCCTGCACACCGCCACCTTGCTGCACGACGACGTCGTCGACATGTCGGGCATGCGCCGTGGCCGTTCCACCGCCAACGCGCTGTGGGGCAACGCGCCAAGCGTGCTGGTAGGTGACTTCCTTTATTCGCGCTCGTTCGAAATGATGGTCGAACTGGGTTCGATGCCGGTCATGCAGATCCTCTCCAAGGCCACCCGCGTCATCGCCGAGGGTGAAGTGCTGCAGCTGTCGCGTGTTCGCGATGCCAGCACCACGGAAGAGGTGTACATGGAGGTTATCCGCGGCAAGACCGCCATGCTGTTCGAAGCCTCGACCCACAGCGCCGCCGCGCTGGCCGGCGCCAGCGAAGCACAGCGCGAGGCCCTGCGCACCTTCGGTGACCACCTGGGCGTGGCCTTCCAACTGGTCGACGACCTGCTGGACTACAAGGGCGATTCGCAGACCCTCGGCAAAAACGTCGGTGACGACCTGGCCGAAGGCAAGCCGACCCTGCCGCTGATCTACACCATGCGCGAAGGCACGCCTGAACAGGCTGCACTGGTGCGCAAGGCCATTCAGAAGGGCGGCCTGGAAGACCTCGAGCAGATCCGCGTAGCGGTCGAAGCCTCGGGCGCGTTGGACTACACCGCGCAGATGGCACGCGACTACGTGGCCAAGGCCATCGAGTGCCTGGAAGTGCTGCCGGCCAGCGAGTATCGCGATGCATTGATCGAGCTGAGCGAGTTTGCGGTAGCGCGTACGCACTAAGACAGCGTCGCCCTCTTCGCGGGACAAGCCCGCTCCCACAGGTACACCACTGCCCTTGAGCTGGGTGGAGAACCTGTGGGAGCACAGGTACACCACTGCCCTTGAGCTGGGTGGAGAACCTGTGGGAGCGGGCTTGTCCCACGAATGCTTTTGTACGGACAAAAACACTTTGCGGTTAAAACCTTATACAATATGGGCCTTTAACCGCCTGTCTGTTTAAGGAACCGAAGTGAGCACTCTGCCGCCCTGCCCCAAATGCAATTCCGAATACACCTATGAGGATGGCAGCCAGCTGATCTGCCCCGAATGTGCCCACGAGTGGTCGGCCAACGGCGAAGCCGAAGCCGCCAGCGATGACGTGGTGAAAAAGGATTCGGTCGGCAACGTCCTGCAGGACGGCGATACCGTCACCGTGATCAAGGACCTCAAGGTCAAGGGCTCGTCCCTGGTGGTCAAGGTCGGCACCAAGGTCAAGAACATCCGCCTGTGCGACGGCGACCACGACATCGACTGCAAGATCGACGGCATCGGCGCCATGAAGCTGAAGTCCGAGTTCGTACGCAAGGTCTGACAACGCTGTGCGACGGGGCTGCCTTTCAGGCGGCCCTGACAGATCCTGCAACAGGGTCACTGCACCATCCGGCAAAAATACGCCAATAGCCCCTTGCTATTTTGATAATAAGAATTATTCTCATTGGAATTGCTGTCCAAGGAGAATAGCCATGACTTATCTGATCGACGCCTGGCTCGAACGCCCTCACCCTTACCTGCGCATCCTGCATCGCGAGACTGGCGAAGTCTGTGCTGTGCTTGAAGAAGAAGCGCTCGATGAACTGCGAGACCAGGGCGACCTGGACATGAGCGGGCTGAATTCGAGTGAGCCTGGGGTGCTCAAGGAGCTGGTACGGAATTTGTTTCTGTTTTGCTATGCGCGGGCGTTGCGCCCTGGGGGGACAGACTGGAATTGATGTTTGCAGGCCCGGCCTCTTCGCGGGGCAAGCCCGCTCCCACAAAGACCTCTCTGCTCATCTTGAGTATCTCTGTGGGAGCGGGCTTGCCCCGCGAATGGGCCGCAAAGCGGCCCCAGCGGTCTTACAGTACGTCGAGCAGCTCGACGTCGAACACCAGGACGCTGTGCGGCGGGATGCTGCCAACGCCTTGGGCGCCGTAGGCCAGCTCGCTCGGCACGTACAGGCGCCATTTGCTGCCAGCGTTCATCAGCTGCAGGGCTTCGGTCCAGCCAGCGATCACGCCGCCAACCGGGAATTCAGCCGGCTGACCACGGTCGTACGAGCTGTCGAACACGGTGCCGTCGATCAGGGTGCCGTGGTAGTGAGTACGCACGTTGCTTTCGCGGGTCGGCTTGGCGCCTTCACCTGCGGTCAGCACTTCGAACTGCAGGCCGGAAGCCAGGGTGGTGATGCCTTCACGCTTGGCGTTTTCGGCGAGGAATGCCTTGCCAGCGCCAGCAGCGGCTTCAGCCTTGGCTGCAGCTTCGGCTTGCATGATGTCGCGGATGACTTTGAAGCTGGCCGACAGGTCGGCTTCGCTGACGCGGCTGTCGGCGCCGTTGAAGGCGTCGGTCAGGCCGGCCAGGATGGCGTCCAGGCTAACGCCTGGTGGCGGGTTGTCACGCAGTTGGCCACCCAGCTGACGGCCGATGCCGTAGCTGACGCGGGTTTCGTCGGTAGACAGGTTGAGTTCGGACATTGTCGTGCTCCACTGCAGGGCGCAGTGCAGCCGCGCCCTTGATGAAAAGGGCGAGCAGCCTAGCACACTGGGGCGCCGCGAGCAGCTACCAGGCCGAACGCTGGGAAATCGGCACTTTCAGGTCTTCTTCCGGGTGCGTGCCCATGCCACACATTTCGTCCTGCACAGACCAGTGCAACAGGTTCAGCGAGAGCAATGGAAGGTCCTTGAGCAGGCTCCGTGCCTCTTCCACGGAGTGCACGCGCAAGCGTTGCCCACGGCTGTCGGAAAGCGGATGCGCACGGCCCTTGATCCGGGCCTCAAGAAGATAGTCGCCACCTTCGATGGCAATCAGGTTGAGTTCGTCGACATGGCCGACCCTGGCCTCGGTATTGAGCTGATGCAGGTTCATGAGAGCACCTCGCAGCGGGAACCGCGTGAGTGCTCATTTTTTGTACAAGGTTTGCGAATACACAAGGTAAAACTGACGCCATTGGTCAGTTTTACCCTCAAGCCGCGTGGGCTCAGTGCTTGGTGAGCTTGTCCAGGTAGCCCATGCAGAAGGCCGACACCACGAAGGTCATGTGGATGATCACGTACCACATCAGGTAGTCGGTGGAGATGTTTTGGGCATCCATGAACACCCGCAGCAGGTGAATGGACGAAATGGCCACGATCGACGCAGCAACCTTCATCTTCAGCGACGAAGAGTCCATTTTGCCGAGCCAGTTGAGCTTCTCTTTGCTGTCGTCGATGTCCAGTTGCGAGACGAAGTTCTCGTAGCCGGAAATCATCACCATCACCAGCAGGCCGCCCACCAGCGACATGTCGATCAACGACAGGATCACCAGGATCAGGTCAGCTTCGCTCAAGGCAAAAACGTTGGGCAGGACGTGGACGACTTCCTGGAAGAATTTCAGGGCCAGGGCCAGCAGGCCGAGCGACAGGCCGAAGTAGATAGGGGCGAGCAGCCAGCGCGAGGCATACATCGCGTTTTCGAGAATACGTTCCATGGAGGGTAAGGACTCGTCAGGTGACTAAAAAAGCGACGGCGAGTATAGCCAGCCACCTGTTACAGCAAAAGCTGAATCGAGTTGGCCCATTCGCAGCACAAGGCTGCCCCTACCGGTAGGAGCAGCCTTGTGCTGCGAATGGCCGCAAAGCGGCCCCAGCTCACTCAGCTTTCAGGATGAAACTGATAATCCCCCAGGTTGCGGCAACGCTCGCCATTGATGCGACGCAACTGCGCTTGCAGGTGCAGGCACCAGATCTGCGGGTCTTCGGTCACTTGGTAGCCATGCAGCGTGAGGCTGTCGACGATGGCATTGAGCACCGATTCGGCAACCAATGGCCCGTGGAACGGCCCCTGAGCCTTGATGGCCGAGGGTTGCTCACCGGCCATGCCGGCGGCGAACAGCAGCGTCCACATGCCATTGTCACCGGCGAGTGGGCGAATGCTGCATTCAATGCGGGTCACCAGGCCCAGGCACTGGCGAGTAAGGCTGAGGTTGCGCATGGCCGCGTCCCCTCCAATGAGCCCTGTTCAGCCTGAAACCCTCAGGCTGTTTCCATCCTGAACCCTGATTGCTCCTTAAGTTCCAGCATAGAAGAACAACTCAGAAAGTTGGAAAACCGGCGCTGAACGGTAGCACATCGCCGCCAGCGCCGATTTATTGACTCAGGCGGGTTTAGCCTGCGCAATCACCTCTTCCAGGCGTTCCTTTTCCGCCTCTTTGATGTCTTCTTCGCTGATCATTTCGGCGATTTCCCGCAGGCGCTCCACCACGCGGGCATTGACGCTGCCCTCGGTGAACTCGCCCTTGTCATCCGCCACACCGGCCTCCTCGCCTACCAGCAGGCTCAGCGCCTCGTCAGCCTGGCTGACCGCGTAAACGTGGAACTGCCCGGCTTCGACCGCCTGCAGCACACGTTCGTCGAGCATCAGGGTGGCCACGTTGGCCCGTGGAATGATCACCCCTTGGTCGCCGGTCAGGCCGCGCGCATCGCAGAGCCGGAAGAAGCCCTCGATCTTCTCATTGACCCCGCCCACCGCCTGCACTTCACCGAACTGGTTGATCGAGCCGGTGATGGCAAAGCATTGCTTGAGCGGCGTGCGCGACAACGCCGAGATCAGTGTGCAGACCTCACCCAGCGAGGCGCTGTCACCGTCGACGTAGCCGTAGGACTGCTCCAGGGCGATGCTCGCCGAGATGGCCAGCGGGAACTCCTGGGCGTAGCGACTGCCCAGGTAGCCGGTCAGAATCATTACCCCCTTGGAGTGGATCGGCTGGCCCAGGTTGACCTCACGCTCGATGTCGACAATGCCGCTGCCACCGGGGTAGACGCTGGCAGAGATACGCGCCGGCATGCCGAACGCCGAATCGCCCACTTCCAGCACCGTCAGGCCGTTGCACTTGCCGATGGCCGCGCCTTCGGTGTCGATCAGGATGATGCCGGCGAGCATGTCGTCCAGCACCCGCTGCGACACACGCCCGGTACGGGTGGCCTTGGCCTTGAGTGCGCGTTCGATGTGGCCGGCATCGGTCATCTCGTCGCTGGCCAGTTGGCGAATGAAGTCGGCCTCGCTGACCAGCTGGAACAGGTCACCGATGCGCGCCGACAGCCGCGACTGGTTTTCTGCCAGCCGGGCACTGTAGGTGGCCAGGCGCGCCACGGCGTCGCTGGTCAGCGGCGCCATGCCTTCTTCGTTGGTGCGGGTACGCAAGAGCTGGGCGAACTGCTCCAGGTTCTCGTCGACCATGGGCATGTCTTCGTCGAAGTCCACCAGCACCCGGAACATTTCCTGGAAGTCCGGATCATGGTCCTGCAGCGCGTAGTAAAGCTGGCGCGAGCCGATGATCACCAGCTTGACGTTGAGCGGGATCATCTGTGGCGTCAGGCTGACGCTCGCCACCCGGCCCAGTTCACCCAGCGGCGACTCCATCTTCAGCTTGCGCGACTGCAGCGCACGCTTGAGCGCATCCCAGACGAAGGGCTCGCCAAGCATCTTCTCGGCTTCAAGAATCAGGAAGCCGCCGTTGGCCCGGTGCAAGGCGCCTGGGCGCAATTGGCGATAGGAGGTGTACAACGCGCCTTGGTCGGTGCTGTATTCGATCCGGCCGAACAGGTTGTCGTAGGTCGGGTGCGGCTCAAACACCACCGGCGCGCCGCCATCGTGGTGATGGCCGACCACCAGGCTTGGCGCGTATTGCTCTTCGAGCATCTTGCGCGCCACGGCGTCGGTCTTGCTGTCATCGACCAACTGCTCGACCACGGTGCGCAGCAGGTTCAGTTGCACCGACTGCAGGTAGGCGCACACCGCAGCGTTCTCGGCGTACTTTTCAGACAGCGGCGCCAGCAGCGGCTGCAGGGACAGGGTGATGGTTTCTTCGTTGAGCTGACGCAGCTGGTTGTTCGACTCACGCTTCCACTGCGGCAGGCTGGCCAGTTCTTCGTTGAGGCGCTCCTCGAGCAGGGCGATGTCCTCGTGGAACTGCTCGCGCACCGCTTCAGGCAGCTGTGCGAACTCGGCTTCATCCAGCGCCTTGCCTTCGGCCATCGGGGTGAAGGCAACGTTGCTGGCGTCGCGGTACAGGGCCACGTCTTTTTCCAGCGACGCCCGCTCGATCACATCCAGGGCGCGGTCGTAGCGCTGGTTGAAGGCGCGGTCGATGGCGCCCTTCTTCTGCTGGTACGACGGGTGCTCGAACACTGCCGGGAAGGTCGACAACAGGTTGTCGATCAGCCCACCCATGTCGGCGATGAATTCACCGGCACTGCCTGAGGGCAGCTCCAGGGCACGCGGCTCGCGGGTTTCCTCGAAGTGGTTGACGTAAACCCAGTCGGCTGGGGTGTGCTGGCGCTTGCCCTCGGCCTTGAGGTAGCGCTTGACGAACGAGAAGCGGCCCGTGCCGGGCTCGCCCATCACATACACGTTGTAACCAGGGCGAGGCATGGCCACGCCGAATTGCAGGGCCTCGACTGCTCGCTCCTGGCCCAGAACGCCTCGAAACGGCTCCAGATCGTCGGTATGGGTAAAAGCAAACTGCTCGGGGGAAAAACGCCGGGTCAGGGCTTCAGGCGCAAGACGCAGGCGCGCAGCGACAGGATCGGGCATTGGGTTTCCTTACTTCGGCGGGGCGGATACGGAGCATTCTGGCGCTGCCCGCGCGCGCCTTGCAAGGCTCACCGGGACTTTATGTCGCAGTCGCGATAACACAGGCCTCCAGGCAAATTTTTCGCAATCAACAACGCAACCTTTAGATCGTGCCTAAACTCCAAGCTGCGCGGGTGGGTGAAAAGCTTTCCCGACCTGGCAATCGAGTTGCCAGAAACCCTGACCCTTGGTTTAAGACAAATAGAGAACAAATGCTATGAAACGGATTCTTCTGGGTACTCTGTTCACCGTGGTCTCCCTCAATGCCATGGCTGAAGCGCCAGGCGGCCCGAACTGCGGCTGGGGCAACATGCTGTTCGAAGGCCAACGCGGTACGCCGGCTCACTTCCTGGCTTCCACCACTAACGGCACCTCCGGTAACGCCACCTTCGGCATGACCTCCGGCACCAATGGCTGCTCCACCAAGGCTTCGCTGACCTATGGCGGCAAGTCGTGGTTTGCCATGAATGGCATGATGAACGAACTGTCCGAAGACATGGCCATGGGCAAAGGCGAGGCGCTGACCACCTATGCCGTGGTACTGGGCGTAGCGCCGGAAGACCGTACTTACTTCGAGTCGGTCACCCACCAGCACTTCAGCCAGATCTTCAGCAGCGCCGACGTCACGGCCGAAACCGTGCACAGCAATACCCTGGCTGTTCTGAAGAACGACCCACGCCTGGCCAAATACGCCACCGAGGCTTAAGCGCAGCATCCCCGCCCCCCTGTCGGGGCGGGTTTCGCCCTTTCTTTCGGCATCGTGAAGAAGTAGTTGCCCGATATGCTCAAACGCCTCGCTTACCTGGCGCTGTGTGCCTGCGCCCCTGTTCATGCTGCGCCTGCGCTGGATGAAGGCCGTCTTCAGCAATTGGCCAATAACCCCTACTGGATCGCCCTGGGCCATTACGAAACCGCCAAGCTGGGTGGTTGGCGCAGCTATGTGGACGATACCCAGTTCTTTCTCGCCGACGATGGCGCGCACCACCCGGACCAAGAGTTGCGGGCCACGGTGCAGGCCCTGTATGCGCCCGCCAGCCTGGGCGACAAGCATGCCCAGTGCGTTTTCCCAGCGCGTACCCGCTGGCTCAAGGAGCAACTGGGGCTGACCGACCTGCCACAGCCCGACTGCCAGGAATTCAAGACCTGGTACACCTCGATCGACCCGCACAGCGCCGCGCTGATCTTCCCGGCGGCCTACTTGAACAGCCCTTCGTCGATGTTCGGCCACACCTTGCTGCGTATCGATCAGTCCAACACCCACAGCGACGACACCACGCTGCTGAGCTACGCGATCAACTTCGGCGCCTACATCGAAGGCAGCGACAACAGCATCCTGTATGCCTGGAAAGGCCTGATGGGCGGCTACCCAGGCCTGTTCGCGCTGATGCCCTACCAAGAGAAGCTGTCCGAGTACCGCAGCCTGGAGAACCGCGACCTGTGGGAGTACCAGCTGGACCTCACCCCGCAAGAGACCGGGCGCATGGTCGAGCATGTGTGGGAGCTGAAGCAGATCCAGTTCGACTATTTCTTCTTCGACGAGAACTGCTCGTACCGCCTGCTCGAACTGCTGCAGGTGGCGCGGCCAGGCCTGGATTTGACGTCGCAGTTCCCGCTGACCGCCATCCCTACCGACACGGTCAAGGCGGTGCGCCAGTCTGGCCTGGTGTCCAGCGTCAACTACCGGCCTTCGCGCGAGCGCGAACTGCTGGCCCGCGCCGAGCCGCTGGCCCCTCACGAAAAACAGCAGGTGCTGGCTGTCAGCGCCGATACCGCACAGCTGCAAAGCCCCGAGTTCACTGGCCTGCCCCGTGAGCGCCAGGCGCTGGTACAGGACGCTGCCTACCGCTTGGAGCGTTACCGCGCCAATGGCCAGCAACGCGACCCAGGCCAAGCTACGCGCAGCTTCGAGCTGCTGCGCGCAATCAACCGCAACCCGCCGCCAGCGCTGGAAATCGAGCGCCCGGGGTTGCCCGAGGATGGCCATGACTCACGCACCTGGCAGCTGGGTGTCGGCACGCGGGAAGACCGCGCCTACGCCGAGTACGGCCTGCGCATGGCGTATCACGACCTCAACGACAATGCCTATGGCTTCCCGCTGGGCGCGCAAATCGAGATTCTGCAGCTGAAAGTCCGCCAGTACGAAGGCAACGACTGGCATGTGCAGCGCCTGGACCTTGCCACCATCCGCTCGCTGACACCCCGCAATGCGCTGCTCAAACCGTGGTCATGGCAGGTGACCGGTGGCCTGGAACGGGTGCCGGGCAAGCATGACGACGAAGTGCTGGTCAGCCATGTGAATGGTGGCGCTGGCGGCACCTGGCAACTGGCCGACGAACTGCTGGGCTTCGCCCTGGGCACGGTGCGGGTCGAACACCACAATGATTTTGCCGAGTTCATCTCCCCGGCAGCCGGGTTCAACGGCGGCCTGCTCTGGCGCAACGGGCTGGGCAACATGACACTGGAGGCGAAGGGCGACTTCTTCACCAATGGCGAAGTGCGGCGCAGCGTGAGCCTGAATCAGCAATGGGAGATCAGCCGCAACCTGGGCCTGCGGTTAAGTGCCTCGCGCGAATTCAGCCACGTGGCGACTGCGCAGAACGAAGTGATGCTGGAGCTGAAGTGGTACCACTACTGACTCTTTGACACTGTTTTGACAGCTCACCGACAAATCGCCCCCTAGACTCTCCAGCATCAATTGGAGGGTCTGGTGTTCATGTCGCGGTACTGGTTAGGCCTGTGCGTTGCCTTTTTGCTGTCAGGGTGCGAAACCACCCACGAACAGATGCTCGACCACGGTTACCCCCCCGCCTACGCCGATGGCTTCCAGGATGGCTGCAGCAGCGGCCGGCAGGCGGCCGGGGTGATGGCCGGCGACTTCCGCAAGGACGTGCCGCGCTACCTGCACAATCGCCAGTACGAAAGCGGCTGGGACGATGGCTTTCGCCAATGCCACGCACTGCAGAACAGCGAAGAGCAGCGTCAATACCGTGACCGCTACTGGGACCAACGCGACCGTGACTGGGAGCACGAGAAGGACCGCGATGCCGCACGGGCCTATCGCCACAACTAGGTCGCAAACTGACATCCCTTGAAACCGGCGGCCTGCCATCATGGTCTCCTGCACAAGGAGGCCACCATGAGCCGAGCGTTCGTCAACGAAGACCAAGCTGCCGCCCAGGCCGACCAACCGGTTGAGCGACGGGTGAGCGAGCAGCCCAACTACGTCACGGCCAGTGGCCTGGCGCAATTGCAGCAGCGGGTAGCCGAACTCAATACATTGCGCAGCCAGTTGCAGGCCCAGGGCGAGCGTGCCGACAAGCAGCGCCTGGCCGATGCCGAGCGCGACCTGCGCTACTTCAGCGCACGGGTGCAGAGTGCCCAGGTGGTGCCAGCCGCTACCTCGCGGGACAAGGTGCAGATCGGTAGCCGGGTGAGCTTTGTGGATGAGCAGGGCCAGGCGCATGAGGTGCAGCTGGTGGGGGAAGATCAGGCCGATGCGGGCCACGGGTTGATCAACTGGGGCTCGCCGCTGGGGCGGGCATTGCTGGGCGCGGGGCCTGGGGATGAGGTGGTGTGGCGGCGGCCGGTGGGGGATCAGGTAATCGAGGTGGTCGCTATCGAGGGTGAGGCTTGAGGGCCTTGGGGCTGCGCTGCAGCCCATTCGCGGCGCAAGGCCGCTCCCACAGCAACTGTCCTGTGATGCTTGCTCCCGCCTCATCGCTGGCCAGCTCCCCACAGGCGCGGTGCTAGCCTTTGAGGCTACACAGTTCGGGTGGGAGCGGCCTTGTGCCGCGAATGGGCCGCAAAGCGGCCCCAGCGATCTTGGATCAGACCACGCCCTGCGCCAGCATGGCATCAGCCACTTTCACAAAGCCGGCGATGTTCGCGCCCTTGACGTAGTTGATCGTGCCATCCGCCTCTTCACCATAGTGAACACAGGCATGGTGGATCGACTGCATGATGTTGTGCAGCTTGCTGTCCACTTCACCGGCCGTCCACAGCAGGCGCATGGCGTTCTGCGACATTTCCAGGCCCGACACGGCCACGCCACCGGCGTTGGATGCCTTGCCCGGGGCGTACAGAATGCCTGCCTCGAGGAAGATATCCACCGCCTCAAGGGTGGTCGGCATGTTGGCGCCTTCGGCGACGCAGAAGCACCCATTGCGCAGCAGGGTGCGGGCGTCTTCGGTGTCCAGCTCGTTTTGCGTGGCGCACGGCAGGGCGATGTCGCACGGCAGGCTCCACGGGGTCTGGCCCTTACGGAACTCAAGGCCGAACTCGCCCGCCAGCGTGCTGAGGCGGCCACGCTTGACGTTTTTCAGCTCCATCACGGCGTCCCACTGGGCGTCGCTGAGGCCGGCTTCGGCGTACAGGGTGCCTTCGGAATCGGACAGCGAGATGACCTTGCCGCCCAGGTCCATGACCTTGCGCGCAGCATACTGGGCCACGTTGCCGGACCCAGAAATGGCCACGCGACGGCCATCGATGCGCAGGTCACGGCGCTTGAGCATTTCTTCAGCGAAGTAGACGCAGCCGTAGCCGGTAGCTTCCGGGCGAATCAGGCTGCCGCCATAAGTCATGCCCTTACCGGTCAGCACCGAGGTGAACTGGTTGGCCAGGCGCTTGTACTGGCCGAACATGAAGCCGATTTCGCGCGCGCCCACACCGATGTCACCGGCTGGTACGTCAACGTCGGCGCCGATGTGGCGGTACAGTTCGCTCATGAACGCCTGGCAGAAGCGCATCACTTCCGCATCGCTCTTGCCCTTGGGGTCGAAGTCCGAGCCGCCTTTACCGCCACCCATGGGCAGCGAGGTCAGAGAGTTCTTGAACACCTGCTCGAAGGCCAGGAACTTGAGCACGCTCAGGTTCACCGACGGGTGGAAGCGCAGGCCGCCCTTGTACGGGCCGATGGCGCTGCTCATTTGGATGCGGTAGCCGCGGTTGACCTGGACCTTGCCTTGGTCATCGACCCACGAAACACGGAACAGCACAGCGCGCTCGGGTTCGACCATACGCTCCAGGATACCGGCCTGCAGGTAATGAGGGTTGGCTTCGAGGAACGGCCACAGGGTACGCAAGACTTCTTCCACCGCCTGGTGGAATTCAGGCTGGGCAGGATCGCGTTGCTTGAGGCGCGCGAGGAAATTGTCGACAGATTCGATCATGGTAGACATCTCACCAAGAGGGATTGGACTTATTGGTTTTTTTTCGAATGTACCAAGAAGCAATCGCACGAGAACAGGGCGTAATGTCGTTTTTTTGAAATTATTTGGTGCGTTTTATATAAATGTATACAAAGCAATAGAAATATTGTTAGCAGGATCGGCCTCTTCGCGGGCAAGCCCGCTCCCACAGAGGCCTGTTCAACACTGAGATTGCGGGGGATTCTGTGGGAGCGGGCTTGCCCCGCGAAGAGGCCAACGCCGATGCCTGCCAGGCACAAAAATGGGGCCCCTGAGGGCCCCATTCTAGTGCAGCTAAAACCGGCTTACTGGGCCAGCTTCTTGTGCCGTACACGGTGCGGCTGGGCAGCAGCATCGCCCAGGCGCTTCTTGCGGTCGGCTTCGTACTCGGTGTAGTTGCCTTCGAAGAACATCACGTTCGAGTCGTCTTCGTACGCCAGGATGTGGGTCGCCACGCGGTCCAGGAACCAACGGTCGTGGGAAATCACAATGGCGGCGCCCGGGAAGTCCAGCAGGGCTTCTTCCAGGGAACGCAGGGTTTCGACGTCGAGGTCGTTGGACGGTTCGTCGAGCAGCAGGACGTTACCGCCCTCCTTCAGGGTCAGGGCCAGGTGCAGACGGCCACGCTCACCACCCGACAGGTCCTTGACGAACTTCTGCTGGTCGCCGCCCTTGAAGTTGAAGCGGCCCACGTAGGTGCGCGACGGGATCTCGTAGTTACCGATGCGGATCTGGTCGGAACCGTCGGAGATCTGCTGGAACACGGTCTTGGAACCGTCCAGGTCTTCGCGGCTCTGGTCGACGCAGGCCAGTTGCACGGTTTCGCCGATTTCGATGCTGCCCGAGTCCGGCTGCTCCTTGCCCATCAACATGCGGAACAGGGTCGACTTACCGGCGCCGTTACCGCCGATCACGCCGACAATGGCGCCCTTCGGCATGGCAAACGACAGGTTGTCGATCAGCACGCGATCGCCATAGCCTTTGGAAACGTTCTTGAACTCGATGACCTTGTCACCCAGGCGCGGGCCGGCCGGGATGTAGATCTCGTTGGTCTCGCTGCGCTTCTGGAACTCTTGCGACTGCATTTCTTCAAAGCGCTGCAGACGTGCCTTGGATTTGGACTGGCGGGCCTTGGCGCCTTTGCGCACCCACTCCAGTTCCTCTTTCATGGCCTTTTCGTGGGCGCTCTGCTGCTTGGATTCCTGCGCCAGACGGTCCGACTTGGCTTCCAGCCAGCCCGAGTAGTTGCCTTCGTACGGGATGCCGGCACCGCGGTCCAGTTCGAGGATCCAGCCGGCGACGTTGTCGAGGAAGTAACGGTCGTGGGTAATCGCTACCACGGTGCCCGGGAAGTCGTGCAGGAAGCGCTCCAGCCAGGCCACCGAGTCGGCGTCCAGGTGGTTGGTCGGTTCGTCGAGCAGCAGCATGTCGGGGGCCGACAGCAGCAGGCGGCACAGGGCCACACGGCGCTTTTCACCACCGGACAGGTGTTCGATTTTCGCGTCCCAGGCCGGCAGGCGCAGGGCGTCGGCGGCGACGTCCAGCTGGCGCTCGAGGTTGTGGCCGTCGGCAGCCTGCAGGATCGACTCGAGCTTGGCCTGTTCGGCGGCCAGCTTGTCGAAGTCGGCGTCGGGTTCGGCGTAGGCGGCGTAGACCTCGTCCAGGCGAGCCTGGGCGTCCTTGATCACGCTGACCGCTTCCTCGACCACTTCACGCACGGTCTTGGCGGGGTCGAGTTGTGGTTCCTGCGGCAGGTAGCCGACGTTGATGTCGGGCATCGGACGGGCTTCGCCGTCGAATTCCTTGTCGACGCCCGCCATGATGCGCAGCAGGGTCGATTTACCCGCGCCGTTCAGGCCGAGTACGCCGATCTTGGCGCCTGGGAAGAACGACAGGGAGATGTTCTTGAGAATTTCGCGCTTCGGCGGCACGACCTTGCTCAGCCGATGCATGGTGTAGACGTATTGAGCCAAAACCAAGCCCTCTAAATAGGTAAAGACATCGACCAACGCCCCGGCAGTGGGCCAGGGGGATGTGTTTACGGGGTGTCATTGAACAAAGTCGACCATTCTACGCCAACGCGCGGCGTTGCATAGGAGGGTCGGATGGTGGGGTTACGGGGAAGAAATGCTTATGCCTGTGCTGGCCTCTTCGCGGGCAAGCCCGCTCCCACAGGGACAGCACAAACCCCAAAAGCTTGCGCATTACCCACCCCCAAGGAACAGCACAAACCCCAAAGCTTGCACAGTACCCGCTGCCCCAGGAACATCACAAACCCCAAACCTTGCACAGTACCTGTGAGAGCGGGCTTGACCGCGAAGAGGCCAGAACTGACCTTAAAAAGCTCAGACGTGACGCTGCTTGACCTTGCCCCGCGGCAACCGGCAACGGTCGCCCTGCTCGGCCAGGCGCGCGGCCCAGGCAGACTTGACGCTGAACCCGCCACTGCGGGCAGGCTGCTCAACGGCCTTGGCCGGCTGCGCCGCAGGCACGCTAACGACCTTGGCAGCAGGCTTGGCCGCGACCGCGGGCACTGCCGGTGCTGCCACGGCTGCCGGTGCTGCTGCCGCCTTGGCGGTCTTGCGCAGTTCGGCCAGCGACGGGGCCTTGTTTTTCGAGGCGGCGGCCGCCTCCGGTTTGACCAGCGAACGCTGGCACGACTTGCAAGATACGTCCGCGGTCACGGCAGTGCTGACAAGGGTCTGACTGCTGCGCCCACAGGCGGAATCGAGGCCATTGGAGGAAAAGTGAGTAACCAAAACCGAACATCTCCGAAGCGTTGTCATTGAAGCGGGCGGCATTCTCGCACAGGTTGCAGGGGCTTGCCGAACCACAGGGCGCCACCACGACCGTCGGCAGGGCGACCATCACCGGACAAGGGGGCTGGCACTTTGCCATAATCCTAGGCATGCTAGCCCGTTTAGGGTGTCCGGCCTTATAGTGCGCCACCGCGGTCTGGCAACCAGACACCGGCACCAACCGTGCATGATCAATCCCTGCCATCGCCAGCCCAATCGCAGGACCAACGCTTGACCAATCTCTCTCAACCGTCGTCGCTGCGTCCCGCACCAATGGCCCCCGTCGCTTCCCTGCGCGGGTCGATCAAGGGTGCGCTGGCCCTGTTGGCCCTGATTCTGCTGGGACTGTTGCTGTGGCAGCTGTTCGCCCAGTTCCGCCACACCCAAGCCGACCTGCGCAAGCAAAGCCTGGAGGCCACCGCGGAGCTGGCCGACCACCTCAGCCTGAACATGGCATTGAAGGCCCAGCAGGCCGTGAATGTGGTGCAGCCCTACGTCAATGCGCCGACGCCGGCAGCCCTGCCCAGCCTGCTCGATACCCTGCGCACCCGCCTGCCTGCCCTGCGTGACCTGGCCTGGCTAGACACCAGCGGGCAGGTCCGCGCCGACAGCCTGGCCGGCAGCCCTGACCGCCAATTGATTGGCGAGCTGCTGACGCTGAACCAGGGTCGCCCGTATTTCTTTGCCAACTCGGCGGACAACCGCACTATCTACCTGTTGCTGCGCCAGTCCACCGAGCAGGACCGCGGCTACTGGCTGCTGCGCCTGTCCGACGCGTATTACCGCACCCTCACCGTGCACCTGGACAGCCCAGGCCACCCCTTGTGGCTGCTGGAAAACAGCCGCAACGGCGCGGTGCTGGACCGCCACGCCATCGCGCAGACCAGCCCGGCACCGCTGCAGAGCGTGATGCTGGCGTTCATCGACAACAGTACCTGGCAACTGCGCGGCCTGTTCGACGCCCAGCGGGCCCAGCAGAAGCTGCTGCCGGCACTGATCGGCAAGTGCCTGCTGGTGCTGTTCTGTGCCCTGCTGCCAGTACTGGCGTTGATCAACATGCGCCGCCGCCAGCGCGCGCTGCAGGAAGACCGCCGGCGCTATCAGGAAATTTTCGAAGGCACCGGTGTTGCCTTGTGCGTGCTCGACCTTTCAAGCCTGCCCGGCCAGCTCGACCGCTACCACCTGCGCAACCACGCTGCGCTCAAGCACAGCCTGGCCCTGGACCCTAACCTGCGCCGCTCGCTGTTGCAGGAGCTGAAGATCACCGAGATCAACCAGGTGGCGCGCCAGTTGCTCAACGTCGAATGCCACGAAGGTGCCTGGCAGCGGCTGATCGACGGCAGCGGCGATGGCCGCGACAGCATCGGCATGCAACTGATCGATGCACTGATCGAACAGCGCTCGCTGCTGGAACTGGAAGTGCGCCTGCCCGCACCGCTGGGCGGCGAACTGCACCTGTGGCTGATGGCCCGCCTACCGCTGCAACGCCGCGACTACCAGGCGGTGATCCTCAGCATCAGCGACATCACCAGCCGCAAACAAGTGGAGCTGTCCCTGCTCGAACGCGAGAGTTTCTGGTCGGACGTGGTGCGTACCGTGCCCGACCAGCTCTACGTGCAGGACGTGCCCAGCCAGCGCATGATCTTCAGCAACCGCCACCTCGGCCAAACCCTGGGCTACGACCGCACCGAGCTGGCACAGATGGGCGACCGCTTCTGGGAGCTGCTGCTGCACCCCGAAGACGCCACGCACTTCCAGGCCTTGCGCCAGCATCAACGAGCCACCGGCCACAGCCAGCCGCTGCACTGCCAACTGCGCTTCCGTCACCACGACGGTGGCTGGCGCTGCTACGACATTCGCGAACAGGTGCTGACCCGCGACCACGACGGGCAGGTGATGCGCATCATCGGCGTTGGCAAGGACGTTACCGTACAGATCGAGGCCAGCCAGTCGCTGCGCGACAGCGAACAGCGCTACCGCATGCTGGCCGAAAGCATCAGCGACGTGATTTTCTCCACCGACAGCCAACTGCAGCTCAACTACGTCAGCCCCTCGGTCAAAGCGGTATTGGGTTATCAGGCTGAGTGGATTTTCGACAACGGCTGGCAATCGATCATCGCCAACCCGGCCCAGCTGACCGGCATCTACAGCCTGATGGAGCGCGTCAGCAATGCAATGGGCGACAGCGAGCAACTGGCCCAGTTGCGTGGCCAGTTGCCCACCCAACTGTTCCTGTTCGACTGCCTGCGCGCTGATGGCCGCAAGATCCCGATCGAGCTGCGCCTGGTATTGGTGTGGGACGACCAGGAGCGCTTCGAAGGCGTGCTTGGGGTTGGCCGCGACATCAGCCAGCAACGCCGCGCCGAAAAAGACCTGCGCATGGCCGCCACGGTATTTGAGCACTCGACCTCGGCCATCCTCATCACCGACCCGGCCGGCTACATCGTCCAGGCCAACGAAGCGTTCAGCCGGGTCAGCGGCTATGCCGTCAGCGACGTGCTCGACCAACTGCCTGGCATGCTCACCGTCGAGCAGCAGCAGGAAGGCCACCTGCGCTACGTGGTCAAGCAGTTGCACCAGCGTGGCAGTTGGGAAGGCGAAGTGTGGCTAAAGCGCCGCGACGGCGACCACTACCCGGCCTGGGTCGGCATCACGGCAGTGCTGGACGACGAAGGCGACCTGGCCAGCTACGTGTGCTTCTTCACCGACATCAGCGAGCGCAAGGCCAGCGAACAGCGCATCCACCGCCTGGCTTACTACGACGCCCTCACCCACCTGCCCAACCGCACGCTGTTCCAGGACCGCCTGCACACGGCCCTGCAACAGGCCGAACGGCAAAAGGCGTGGGTGGTGTTGATGTTCCTCGACTTGGACCGTTTCAAGCCGATCAACGACTCCCTCGGCCATGCCGCAGGCGATCGCATGCTCAAAGACATGGCCCTGCGCCTGCTGGCCTGCGTGGATGACGACGACACCGTGGCACGCATGGGCGGCGACGAGTTCACCTTGCTGCTGCAACCGCGTGCGACCCGCGAGATGGCGCTGAACCGCGCCATCCATGTGGCCGAGAACATCCTCGCCAGCCTGGTACGGCCCTTCGTGCTGGAGAACCGCGAGTTTTTCGTCACGGCCAGTATCGGCATCGCCCTCAGCCCGCAGGATGGCAGCGAACTGAGCCAGTTGATGAAAAACGCCGACACCGCGATGTACCACGCCAAGGAGCGCGGCAAGAACAACTTCCAGTTCTACCAGGCCGAGATGAACGCCAGTGCCCTGGAGCGCCTGGAGCTGGAAAGCGACCTGCGCCATGCCATGGAGCAGAACGAGTTCATCCTCTACTACCAGCCGCAGTTCAGTGGCGATGGCAAACGCCTGACCGGCGCCGAAGCCTTGCTGCGCTGGCGCCACCCCACCCGCGGCCTGGTGCCGCCGGGCGACTTCATCCCGGTGATCGAAGAGCTGGGCCTGGTGGTGGACGTCGGCGACTGGGTACTGCGTGAGGCCAGCCGACAGCTCAAAGCCTGGCACAAAGCCAAAGTGCGGGTGCCGAAGGTGTCGGTGAACATCTCGGCGCGGCAGTTCTCCGACGGCCAGCTGGGCACGCGCATCGCCACCATCCTGGAAGACATCGGGCTGCCGCCGGCGTGCCTGGAACTGGAGCTGACCGAAAGCATCCTGATGCGCGAGGTGAATGAGGCCTTGCAGATTCTCGCCAGCCTGAAGAATCTTGGCCTGAGCATTGCGGTGGACGACTTTGGCACCGGGTACTCGTCGCTCAACTACCTCAAGCAGTTCCCCATCGACGTGCTGAAGATCGACCGCACCTTCGTCGACGGCTTGCCCGAGGGCGAGCAGGACGCGCAGATTGCCCGGGCGATCATTGCCATGGCCCACAGCCTGAACCTGGCGGTAATCGCCGAGGGCGTGGAAACCCATGAGCAGCTGGAGTTCTTGCGTGAGCATGGTTGCGACGAGGTGCAGGGTTACCTGTTCGGGCGGCCGATGCCGGCGCATCAGTTCGAGGCACAGTTCGCCAACGAGACGCTGTTCATGTTCCAGTAGAATTCCACTGCCCTCTTTTTTGTAGGAGCAGCGCCAACGCTGTAACTTGGGCCACAAAAAAACGGACCTTGAAGTCAACTCCAGCCCAGACAGGGCGCGGGATGCAACATGAAGGCCTTTGGTCCGCGACTTGACGTCACTTCATATGCCAGGCCCGAAGCAATCGGTTAGAATGCCCCCCCAATTCAGCCCGATCCTTGAGGACCGCCATGTTCAGCCGTGATTTGACCATTGCCAAGTACGACGCCGAGCTCTTCGAAGCCATGCAGCAAGAAGCTCTGCGCCAGGAAGAGCATATCGAGCTGATCGCTTCGGAAAACTACACCAGCCCGGCTGTCATGGAAGCCCAGGGTTCGGTTCTGACCAACAAGTACGCTGAAGGCTACCCAGGCAAGCGTTACTACGGTGGTTGCGAATACGTCGACGTGGTCGAGCAACTGGCCATCGACCGCGCCAAAGAGCTGTTCGGCGCCGACTACGCCAACGTCCAGCCGCACGCTGGCTCCCAGGCCAACGCCGCCGTTTACCTGGCCCTGCTGTCGGCCGGTGACACCATCCTGGGCATGAGCCTGGCCCACGGTGGTCACCTGACCCACGGCGCCAGCGTCAGCTCTTCGGGCAAGCTGTACAACGCCATCCAGTACGGCATCGACGGCAACGGCCTGATCGACTACGACGAAGTCGAGCGCCTGGCTGTAGAGCACAAGCCGAAGATGATCGTTGCCGGCTTCTCGGCCTACTCGCAGGTGCTGGACTTCCCACGCTTCCGCGCCATTGCCGACAAGGTCGGTGCCTACCTGTTCGTCGACATGGCCCACGTTGCTGGCTTGGTTGCCGCCGGCGTGTACCCGAACCCTGTGCCGTTCGCCGACGTGGTCACCACCACCACCCACAAGACCCTGCGCGGTCCACGTGGCGGCCTGATCCTGGCCCGTGCCAACGCCGACATCGAGAAGAAGCTGAACTCCGCTGTCTTCCCAGGCGCCCAGGGCGGCCCGCTGGAGCACGTCATCGCGGCCAAGGCGATCTGCTTCAAAGAAGCCCTGCAGCCTGAGTTCAAGGCTTATCAGCAGCAAGTGGTGAAGAACGCCCAGGCCATGGCCAGCGTGTTCATCGAGCGTGGTTTCGACGTCGTTTCTGGCGGCACCCAAAACCACCTGTTCCTGCTGTCGCTGATTAAGCAGGAAATCTCCGGTAAGGACGCTGACGCCGCACTGGGCAAAGCCTTCATCACCGTCAACAAGAACTCGGTACCGAACGACCCACGTTCCCCGTTCGTCACCTCGGGCCTGCGTTTCGGCACCCCAGCCGTGACCACCCGTGGCTTCAAAGAAGCAGAGTGCAAAGAACTGGCCGGCTGGATCTGCGACATCCTGGCTGACCTGAACAACGAAGCGGTGATCGATGCCGTGCGTGAGAAGGTCAAGGCCATCTGCAAGAAGCTGCCGGTTTACGGCAACTGATTAGCGCCAGCCTGATGTGAAAAAGCCCGGCCTTGCGCCGGGCTTTTTTGTGCTTGCCCGCTTCGCGGAACCTGTTCCAAATGGGTCCCCTGTGCAAGACACCCTAGCCTGCAGCCTCCCCCACGCCAAACCGGAGGCACCCTATGGCAGATAACAAAACACGTTCCTTTACAGCCACCCTGCAGATCGCCGAATCACCGGTGAACAGCCTGGACTGCCTGTGCACAGGCCCAGTGAGCCTGGTCACACCCACCGAAGTGCCGGGGTACGCCATTGAAGGCGCCCACGCACTCGGTATGCTCAACGGCACGGACGATGATTGGCAGCACGGCCAGGAGTTTGGGTTGATCCCGTTCGACAAAGGCGACGATCAGTGCGCGATGTTGCTGTATTTTCGCTACAGCGATGCGGGTTATCGACTGTATGTGCGCAGCGGGCCTCATTTCGGTAAAGGCATATTCACCACCGCCGAAGGCCTGGTGGCCGCTCAGGCCATCAAGGCGCAAGACCCTAGCCTGTGGACCTTGATCGATGCGCAAACCGGCCCCCCCTTCGACCTGACACAACTTGAAGATGACCGGCGAGAAATCCAAATGATCGCCAGCAACGGCCACCCCATGGAGATCCACAACCTCTACCCAGTGGGCGGCTTTCTGGCGTGCTACGCCGCTGCCCAGCAATGCACCCTAAGCCTGTTGATCACGCAACGCGGGGTGGATTGGCTGAACACCTGATGTCGCCTGCATGGGCCTTCACGTATTACCCTGTGCCGCTTCAAAACCCGAGCGCGCACAGGACCCTGCCTTGACCAGAGAGCAACTCGAAACCCATCAAATCCCGGTCTACTTCGCGGCCGTGCTCGCAGCCCTCGCCTTCGGCCTGCTGGCCACCGACACCGCACACCACCTGCAAGCCCTGATCACCCCCGCCATTGCCGTGCTGATGTACGCGATGTTCCTGCAGATCCCCTTCCTCGACCTGCGCCAAGGCCTGGGCAACCGCCGCTTCATCAGTGCACTGCTACTGGCCAACTTCGTCCTCATCCCACTGCTGGTCTGGGCAATCACCCGCGGCTTGGTCGCGCACCCGGCCATCCTGATCGGCGCCCTGCTGGTGTTGCTAACCCCCTGCATCGACTACGTGGTGGTGTTCACCCACATCGGCAAAGGCGACTCACGCCAGACCCTCGCCGCCACGCCGCTGCTGCTGTTGGTGCAATTGGCCCTGCTGCCGGTGTACCTGGCGTTGATGCTGGGTGACGATAACGCTGTGGCAATTTCCATCGCGCCCTTCGTGGAAGCGTTTGCCCTGTTGATTGTGTTGCCGATGATTCTCGCCGTGCTGACCAGCGCCAGCGCCCGCCGCTCCCGCGCGGCATCGAAGTGGAACGACGCCTGGGCGTGGATGCCGGTGCCGGCGATGGCATGCGTGCTGGTGGTGGTGATCGGCTCGCAGATTGCCGCCGTGCTGCGCGATTTCGAGCGCTTGCTGCCCGTGATCCCGGTGTACCTCGGCTTCATGCTGCTGGCGCCGGTGATCGGCTTTGCCACCGCGCGGCTGATGCGTTTGCCAGTGGCCGAGGTGAGGTCGGTGACGTTCAGCGCTTCGACGCGCAACTCGCTGGTGGTGTTGCCGTTGGCGTTGGCCTTGCCGGAAGACCTGCGCGGGTTGGCGGCGGCGGCGGTGATTACCCAAACGCTGATGGAGTTGGTGAGCGAGTTAATTTATGTGCGCGTCGTGCCCGCATGGGTGCAAGACAGATGAGCTCATTGCGGTTCAGCAAACGCTGAACCTTTTGCTTGCACCTGGCCGAACGTATGCTGATAGAATGCGATGAATTCTCATTAACATCTATCGTATCCCGTGCAGTCCACCTCATCGGCAAATCATCACCCGCATCAGGCCATCGATCAGCTCTACAGCCACCACCACGGCTGGCTGCAGAACTGGCTGCGCAAGCGCTTGGGCAGTGCCGCCGATGCTGCGGACCTGGCCCAGGACACCTTCGTGCGGCTGCTCAGCAGTGCAACCGGCGAGGCGCTGAATTACACAGCCCCGCGCGCCTATCTGGCCACAATCGCCAATCGCCTGGCCCTCAACTTCTATCGCCGCCGCTCGCTGGAGCAAGCCTACTTGGCCGCGCTGGCGGAAACGCCAGAAGCGCTGGCACCGTCGCTGGAACATCAGGCGCTGGTGCTCGAAGCCCTCGATGAAATCGACCAGGTACTCGCCCTCCTGCCCGCCCTAAGCCGACAGGCGTTTCTGATGGCGCAGCTGGAAGGCTATACCCAAGAAGAGATCGCCAGCCGGCTCAAGCTCAGCGTCCGTACCGTGCAACGCCACTTGGCGCGGGCGTTTGAAGAATGCATCGTGCTCGCCAGTACGCACGATGAGTAATACCCCCATCGACAGGCGCATTGCCCGCGAAGCCGCCAGCTGGTTCGTGCGTTTGCAGAACAGCAGCGCCGGCGCCGCCGAACATGCCGCCGGCGCCGAATGGCGGTCGCGGCACGCTGACCACGAACGCGCCTGGCAACTGGCCGAGCGCTTCAGCAGCCGCGCCCAACAACTAAGCGGGGAACCCACCCGCGCGGCGCTGGAGCGCCCGCGCAGCCTGGAGCGCAGGCAGGCACTCAAGACCCTTGCATTGCTGATTGCCACCGCCCCGCTTGGCCTCGCAGCCTACCGCGGGCTGCCGTGGCGCGAGTGGCAGGCGGACGTGCGCACGGCCACCGGGGAGCAGCGCAGCGTGCCCTTGCCAGATGGCGGGCAGCTACGCCTGAACACCGGCAGCGCCGTCGATATCGCCTACGACGACAGCGTTCGCCGCGTGCGTCTGATCGCCGGCGAGATGCTGGTCGAGCTGCCCCGTGAGCCTGCCAGGCACCCGTTTATCGTCGATACCGCCGAAGCGCACATCAGCCCGCTCGGCAGCCGCTTGCTGGTGCGTCAGTACCCAGACAGCACATTCCTCGCCGCGCTGGAGGGCGCTGTCGAAGTGCGCCCGCGCCTGGCACGGGGTGACGACGGCCTGGTACGCCTGGCAGCCGGCCAGCAAACCCAGGTCAGCCTCCAGGCTGTGCAGCCCCCCATGCCGCTGGCTGAGCAGCGCCTCGACTGGCTCAACCATGTGCTGCGGGTCGAGAAGACGCGCCTGGATGACTTCATCAGCGAGCTGGGGCGCTATCGGCCTGGCTTGCTGCGTTGCGACCCCGCCGTGGCCAGGCTGCTGATCTCCGGCACCTTCCAGCTGCGCGACACCGATCAGATTCTGCGCGCTTTGAGCCAGACGCTGCCGGTGGACATCCACTTCCGCACGCCCTACTGGGTCACCGTCACGGCGCGCGTAAATACGTAACAAGAATCATTGTCGTGTTTTGCTCAGGTTGCGTGTCCCTTCCGTAAGCACATCACTTTTACAGGGCGGGACGAACACATGGCGACGACGCAGGGCATGCAACCATTGGCGCGGGCAGTACACGCTGCTGCATTGGGCCTGATCATCACAGGTGGCGGCCTGACTGCAGCTGTGTCGCAAGCTGACGAGCACAGCGCGCAGCAGGGCCGGACCTTTCAGGTGCCCGCCGGCAACCTGAGCAGCGCCCTTTCCAATTTCGCCAGCCAAGCCGGTATCACCCTGCCCATCGAACCAGGCCTGGTCGAAGGTTTGCGCAGCCCAGGCCTGAACGCCGCCACCAGTGTGGAAGGCGGCTTGCAGCAACTGCTGCAAGGCACCGGCCTGCAAGCGTCACCGCAGGGCAATGGCCTTTACCTGCTGACACCACAGGCCGCGAGCACTGGCCTGGAACTGGGCGCTACCAGCATTACCGGCCAAGGCCTGGCGGCGACCACCGAAAACAGCGGGTCGTACACCACCGGCACGATGCAGACGGCCACCAAGCTGCCCTTGAGCCTGCGCGAAACCCCGCAGGCCGTCAGCGTGGTCACGCGCAAGCGGATGGACGACAAGGCCATGACCACCATCAGCGATGTGGTCAAAAGTGCGCCGGGGATCTTCCTCAGCAACTCCGGCGGTGCCGGTCGGCCCTCATTCAGCGCCCGCGGTTTTGACGTCGACAACATCATGTACGACGGCTTCCCCACCAGCTTCCTGACTTACCTGCCCAGCGGCGAAGCCAACCTGGCCATGTACGACCGGGTCGAGATCGTGCGTGGGGCCACCGGGCTGGCCCAGGGCGCCGGCAACCCCGGGGGTGCCATCAACCTGGTGCGCAAGCGCCCAACCCATGAATTCCAGGGCACCCTCACCGGCAGTGCCGGCAGTTGGGACGATTACACCGGCACGCTGGACATCGGCGGCCCATTGAATGAAACCGGCACCCTGCGCGCCCGTACCGTGGTCTCCAAGCAGGACGCCAAAAGCTTCCGCGACTCGGTGGAGAGTGACCATGACCTGTTCTACGGCGTGGTCGACGCCGACCTGAGCGAAAGCACCACCCTCACCCTCGGCGCCTACCGGCAGAAAAACCACACCAACTACATTTGGGGCGGTTTGCCCATGGCCCGTGGCGGCGGCCACCTCGGGCTGCCACGTGACACCTTCCTCGGCCATGACTGGGAATATTCGGACAACCGCACCACCGGCTATTTCGCCACCCTCGAGCAAGGCTTAGCCAACGACTGGACACTGCGCCTGGCGGCCATGCAGACCAAGACCGACACCGACGTGCTGGCCTCCTCGATATGGGAATACGACCGCCACTATCTGTGGACCGAAGCCATGGAGCAGAAGGAAAAAGGCTACGACCTGGCCGTCAGCGGCCCCTTCCAGTTGCTCGGTCAAACCCATGACCTGACCGTTGGCGTCAGCAAGCGCCAGCTGGATTATCGGTCTGGCAAGGCCTGGAGCGATTTCATCGACGCCGGCAGCAACCTCTTCGAGTGGAACCCCCGCGGCCATGCCAAGCCGGATTACGTCACGGGCCCCAACGGCCTCCCCGAGACCACCACCCAGGACAGCGTCTATGCCAGCAGCCGCCTGCGTTTGACCGACCCGCTGTCGCTGATTCTGGGTGGCCGTCTCGACTGGTACGAATTCGACGACAGCGAAAGCAGCGAAAACAACTACAAGATCACGCGTAACCTGACCCGCTATGCCGGCCTGGTCTACGACCTGGACACCAACCACTCGGTCTATGTCAGCTACACCGATATCTTTAAGCCGCAGACCAGCAAAGGCCTGGACAGCAAAGTGCTCGACCCTGTGGTGGGCGAAAACTACGAAGTGGGCATCAAGGGCGAGTACTTTGGTGGCGCACTGAACGCCAGCCTGGCGGTTTTCCAGATCGACCAGAAAAACCGCGCCCAAGAGCTGCCCGACGTCAAAGGGTGCGGGTCAGGCGCCGCCAGTGCTTGCTACGAGGCGGCCGGCCTGGTGCGCAGCAAGGGCATCGACCTCGAAATCCAGGGCGCCCTGACCGACAACTGGCAACTGGCTGCCGGCTACACCTACACCCAGACCAAATATGTCAGCGACGCCAACAAAGCCCGCGAAGGCGAAGACTTCGACCGCGCCAAACCGCGCCAGCTGTTCAAGCTGTCGACGATCTACACCCTGCCCGGTGAACTGCAGCGCTGGCGCGTGGGTGGTGATATCTACCAACAGAGCCGCATCCGCACTTCGGGGGGCGCGGGGGCGACTGCATGGGAAAACCAGCAAGGCTCGTACACCGTGGTGGGGTTGGTGGCAGGCTACAAAGCCAGCGAGCAGCTGGACCTGCAGGTCAACGTCAACAACCTGTTCGACCGCACCTACTACAGCAGCGTGGCCAATGGTGGGTGGAGCCCGTATGACATTTATGGCGACCCACGGAACGTGAAACTGACTGCGCGGTATAGCTTCTAGTCGCTATAAAAAGGGCCCACGCATTGCGGGCCCTTTAGGTTATCTAAGGTGGCATTGCAGCACTGCCACCAGGCCTACCAGTTATAGGTCACCGTGCCATACACCGTGCGTTGCTGCCCATACTGGCACCCCATGTCACTGAAGCAGCCCGCCACATACTTCTTGTCGAACAGGTTACTGGCGTTAAGCGCCAGCTCGACTCCCTTCAGCGAAGCATCCAGCTTGCCCAGCTGATAGCTGACCATCGCATCCACCAGCGCATAGCTATCGACCTTAAAGCTGTTTTGCGCATCGCCATAGGTGCTGCCTACATAGCGCGCACCGGCACCAAGGCGCAGCCCGTCCAATGGCCCGCTCTGCAATTGGTAGTCCGCCCACAGCGACGCCATGTGCTCTGGCGTGCGGAACGGTGTTTTGCCCTTGTTGCCCCGCTCGGACTGGGTGACTTTGACGTCGTTCCAGGTGTAGCTGCCGATCAGGTTCAAACCGGGCGCAACCTCGGTCTTGGCCTCCAGCTCGACGCCCCGTGAGCGCACCTCGCCTTCCTGGCGGCTGAAGCCGTTGATGTTCTCGGTCTGGTTCTGCTTGGTCAGCTCGAACAGGGCAACGGTGTACAGGCTATTGCCACCCGGCGGCTCGTATTTGAGGCCCAGTTCGTACTGCTTGCCGGTTTCCGGGTCGAGCTGGGTGCCATCGGCAGTGGTGCCCATCACCGGTAGGAATGACTCGCTGTAGCTCGCATACGGTGCCAGGCCATTGTCGAACAGGTAGACCAGCCCGGCGCGGGCACTGAACTGCTCGTCTTTCTGCGTTTGCGGTGTGCGGTCGTCCTTCTGGTTGGCCGCCCAGTCATAGCGGCCACCCAGCAGCACTACCCAGTTGTCGATACGGACTTGGTCCTGCAGGTAGACACCAGTCTGGGACAGTTTCTGTTCATAGCTGGCGTGGCTAAACGGGACGGTGCTCAACGGCTGGCCATACACCGGCTGAAAGGGGTCGAAACTCTGCAGGATGAAGTCCAGCGTCTGCGCCTGGTCAAACTTGCCGTTGTTGTAGTCCACCCCGGTCAACAGGGTGTGTTCCAGCGGCCCCGTGGCGAAGTTGGCCTGCACCTGGGTGTCCTGGGTGAACAGCCGACCATCGCCTTGGCGCTGGTCGCTGTAACGCGAGTACTGGCCGCCACCTGCCGGGCCGAACAGGGCGATTTCGCTGCTGGCCTGGCGGTAGTAGCTGTAACGCACGTTCTGGCGCAACGTCCACACCTCGTCGAAGTGGTGCTCGAACACATAACCCAGCGAAGTCTTCTCGTTGGTCATGAAGTCGTAGGCACTGTCGCCCACATACGTGTCACGGTCCAGACGCCCGCGCGGGTCGCGGAACACCGTGCCACTGGCAGGCAGCGCGTTGGCGAAGTTGCCGGTCTGCTTCTGGTACTCGCCGAGCAAAGTGAGCTCGGTATCGGCGCTGGGCCGGAAGCTCAGCGCCGGGGCGATGTACTGGCGGCGGTTGGTGATATGGTCGGTCTGCGCGTCCGCCTCGCGGAACAGGCCGGTCAGGCGATAGCTCCAGATACCCTCGTCATCCAGCGCGTCGCCCAGGTCGAAGGCGCTTTGCTGATAATCGAGGTTGCCCGCCTGCAACTGCACCTCATGCAACGGCTGCTGCGTGGGGCGCTTGCTGACCAGGTTGATCTGGCCACCTGGGTCTGAGGCGCCATACAGCACCGAACTGGCGCCGCGCAGCACTTCGATACGCTCCAGGCCATAAGGCTCTGGCGCGTCCCAGCCAAGAAACTCCGGCAGAAAGGTGCGGGTGCCGTCACGCAGCATGCGACCGGTACCTTGCTGGAAACCGCGAATGGACAGCTGGTCGACAACGAACTGCGGCCCGGCCAGCTCAGTGTTGACCCCCGGCGTATAGCGCAGCGCCTGGGCCACAGTCTTCGGTTGCTGGGCCTCGATCTGCTCACGGGTGATCACCGACACCGAGGCCGGGGTTTCGATCAGGGGGGTGTCGGTCTTGCTGCCGACCGAAGAACGCTTGGCTACATAGCCATCGTCTGGGCTCACCGAACTGTACGCCTGGCCGACGATCGCCGTGGCGCCCAGCTCCAATGCGCCGGAGGATTGCGCAGCCCGCTCCAGGGTCACACTGCCGCTGCCGGTGGCGCGCCAGACCAGGCCGCTGCCCTGCAACAGCGCCGACAGCGCCGCCTCCGGCTCATGCCGCCCGTTGATGCCATGGCTGCTCTTGCCCTGCACCAGGTTGCCATCGAAGATCACTTGTAGCCCGCCCTGCGCCGCCAGGCGATTGAGCGCGCTGGCCAACGGCTGCGGCGCGATGTCGAAGTCCCGCGGCTCGGCCATGGCCAAGGCTGGAACCAAGGCACACAGTAATGAAATCGACGCCCTGCGAAATTGCCCTTGGTACATCCCCACTCCCCTTAATCAAATACGAAGCATTCGTTTTTGAAGAAAGAAGACGGACGACCGCGGATCACCCGTAAAAATAAACACAAGATTTACGCAAATTCACGGTAGGAGCAGCCTTGTGCTGCGAAGAGGCCGGTAAAGGCAGCGAAGATTTACGGTGTTGCCGCTGGCCTCTTCGCAGCACAAGGCTGCTCCTTACCCGGGTGGTGCATAAGCGGGGCATGAGGTCACTCAACCGCGCGCCTTGAACACCAGCAGATAATCCGAATACCGCCGTATGCTCAAGGGGAACGCCTGCTCCAAGGTCGCCAGCCCCTCATCCAGCCGGTCCAGCTGGAACGTGCCGCTGACCTTCAGCCCCCGCAACTGCTCATCGCCAATCACCAACCACCCCGGCCGGTACCGCTCAAGCGCCTTGAGCACCTGCGCCAGCGGCGCCTGCTCGAACACCAGCCGGCCTTCCTGCCAGGCCAGCGCACTGTCCACATCCAGCCCATGCCTGGCGCCCAACCCATCCGCCTTGCGCCCGATGGCTTCACCCGCCGAAAGCTCGGCCCGCGCCAGCGCATCACTGACCGCTACTCGCCCGCGCTTGACGATGACCTCCACCGCCTCGCCCTCGCGACTCACGGCATACACCGTGCCCAGCGCCGTGGCCTGCACCTCGCCCGCCCGCACCTGAAACGGCCGCGCCGGGTCATGTGCCACATCGAACAACGCCTCGCCCTTGCGCAGCGTAATCCGCCGGGCCTGGGCACTGAGCTCGACATCCACCGCCGACTCCGCATCCAGGGTAATGCGCGACCCATCGGCCAGCGCCACCACCCTGCGCTCCCCTACCCCGGTCCGGTAGTCCGCGCCCCACTGCCCCTGCCAGGCCAACGAAAGCCCCACCCCCAGCACCAGCACTGCGGCACTGGCCAGTGCCCACTGCCGGGCAGGCACCCGAGGGCGGACCGGCACCTGCAACTGCCCGCTCAACGCCCACACCCGACGCGCCTCGACGAACGCCTGCTGATGCTCCGGCGCCTGCGCGCACCAGGCACGCGCTGCCTCGACATCACCAGGCCGGACATCGCCCGAGGTCAGGCGAACGACCCAAGCCTGCGCCGCGCGGCGCACATCAGGTGAAGGTTCGAAGGGAGCGGAAGGCTTGTGCATGGCCATCAACGTTGCAAGCTGTGGGCGAGAAAGTCCAGCGCGATGGCCAACTGCTTCTCGACCGTACTGACAGACACCCCAAGCTGCCGGGCGACCTCCTTGTGCGCGACCCCTTCCAGGCGGCACAGCAGGAATATCTCTTGGCAGCGCGGCGGCAGGCGCTTCAACGCCTCGGCCATCAGTGCCAGCTCACGTCGCGCAGCAACCTCGGCAAATGGCTCCGGGCTTTCGCCCGTCACTTCATAGAGGTAGGCCATGCCCTCATCATGCTGCCCCCGGGTACCCCGGCTGCGCGCGTGGTCGATCACCAAGTTGCGGGCGATACGGAACAACAGGCTGCGCAAATTGAGCACCGGGCCCTGCGGCGGCTGGCGCAGCATGCGCAAGTAGGTTTCCTGCACCAAGTCGGCGGCGGTATCGGTGTTGCGAAGCTGCCGGTAGAGGAATGAGCGCAGCTCCCCGGCATGGGTCTTGAAAGCCAACTCCAGCTCTTCGGTCTTCATGCGCGGGGACGACACCGATGGGGGGACGAAGGCGCTGACTTTAACGATAAGGGTTTTCATTTACAACGGGGGCAGGTGCTTGCCACTTAGATCCCAACAAGGAACACACTAACCTCACTTCAGCGCTCTATCGCCAACCGCAGCGTCGGCGATAGAGCGCCCTGCCCGCTTACAACGCATTCATCTCAGCAATATCCCGCACCACCTGATCCGCAGAGTGGTCAAACATCGCCTGCTCCTGCCCATCCAGCGGCAACTCGATCACCCGCACAATCCCCTCTTCCGCCAGCACACACGGCACCCCCATGGCGATATCGGTTCGCCCATACTCGCCCTCCAGCACCACCACCGCCGGCAAAATGCGGTTTCGCCCATTGGCGATGGCATCCACCATCTGCGCAATCGCCACACCCGGCGCATCGCAGGCACTGCCCATTTTCTTCAACCCCAAAATCTCACCGCCCCCCTTACGCGTGCGTTCCACAATCCGCTCTATCTGCTCGCTGGACAGGAAGTGCGACAACGGCACCGACCCCACCTGGCAGTAGCGCATCAACGGCACCATGCTATCGCCATGCCCGCCCAGCACCAGCGCCGTGATATCCCGAGCAGAAAACCCCGTCTCCTCGGCAATGAAGCACTTCATGCGCGCGGTATCCAGCACCCCCGCCTGCCCAAACACCTTGTTACGGCCCTGCCCGCTGAGCGACCAGGCGCGATAAGTCAGCACGTCGACAGGGTTCGAAACCACCAGCACCGTCGCCGCTGGCGCATGGCGTTTGATATCCCGCATGACGCCATCGAGAATCGGCAGGTTGATACTCAGCACATCCTGCCGCGACTGCCCCGGCTTGCGCGGCACACCTGCGGTGATCACCACCAGCTCAGACCCCTCCAGCATTTCGGCCTTGGCCCCGCCGTAAACCCGCGTATCGGACCCAGCCTCGACAGCCGCCTGCCACACATCCAGCGCCTTGCCCTGCGCCAACTCACCCTGCACATCGATCAACGCCAGCTCACGGCAGAACTCATCCCGGGCGATGATCTGAGCCGCCGCCTCGCCCACCATCCCGGCACCTACGATTGATAGTTTGTTCACCTGACACCTCCCAGCGGCGCGTGCCACCAGGAACACGCCTGCGTATAGAGAGAAGTATTGCCTGCTAATGCCCAAAGGCCACCCTGAGGTGGCCAGTGGTCGTTTTAGAGGGGGGAACGTTGGCTTCCAGGCACTACGCCGGTTAATCGACCGGGCACTGTTCGCGCTGTGACAACACCTTCCCGCACTGCTCACTGGCCAGGCGGCTGATGATCTGGATCGCTTGATGGATGCCAGCCGTGTTGCGGAAGCTCAGGCGCGGGTTGTGTTCGCATTCCAGCATTTCGTCGTGCTGGACCAAGGCTTCACCGAGCAGTTCTAGGGTCCAGGCGTAGCTTTGAATGGTGGAGAGGCGTTCGTGGTCAGTCATGGGGGGCCTCCTGGGGTTTGGAGGTGGGGTGGGATTGGGTGTTGAGG
>NZ_BNTL01000039.1:0-135 GCF_022179005.1 Pseudomonas sp. PAGU 2196
TCCTGGGGCATTGGCGCGCGGCCCCTTGGCGCACACCATGATATCGCGTCGGACCAACAAGGCGGTCGCGCGCCGCCCCCACAGGCGTGACTGGCCCGAAACAGATGTGGGAGCAGCCTTGTGCTGCGAAGCGCC
>NZ_BNTL01000039.1:260-1389 GCF_022179005.1 Pseudomonas sp. PAGU 2196
CAGATAAACACCTGTCCCCGCAGATACAACGCCGCCCGCCCACTGATGATCACCCGCCCATTACCCGGCACCTCGCACAGCAGCTGCCCCTTGCGCACCCCACCCTGCTCGCAGCTCAACACATTCTTGCCCAGCCGCTCGGCCCACAGCGGCGCCAGCGAGGTGTGCGCCGAGCCCGTTACCGGGTCCTCGTTCACGCCTACCCGCGGGCCGAACCACCGGGTGACAAAATCAAACCCACGCCCCGCCGCAGTCACGGCGATCCCGCGCACATCAAAGGCCGACAGGGCGACAAAATCGGGTTTCAACGGGTCCAGCAACGACGCGTCATCGATCACCACCACCAAGTCATCGCTGCGGTACACCGCACGCGCACTGCTCAGGCCCAGCGCCTCCAACAGGCCCGCTGGGGCCTCCACCGCTTCCGGTTGCTTGGCCGGGAAGTCCATCGCCAGCAGCCCGTCGGCACCACGGCTGACGCGCAACTCGCCGCTGCGGGTATTGAACCGCAACACGGGCGCCTGCACACCCAACTGCTCGAACAACACATAAGCTGAGGCCAAGGTGGCATGGCCGCACAGGTCGACCTCGACCGTCGGGGTGAACCAACGCAGGTCGTATGCCTCACCGTTACGCACGAAATAGGCGGTTTCGGACAGGTTGTTCTCTTCGGCGATGCGTTGCAGCACATCGTCCGGCAGCCAGCTGTCCAGCGGAATGACTGCCGCCGGGTTGCCACCGAAAGGCTCAGCGGAAAACGCATCGACCTGGAAGATCTCGAGTTGCATGCACACACTCCTTGTTGGCCGGGACGCTGCCGGGCTCATGGGTGAAAAGAGTCAGTTTCGTACCGGGGTCAACACCGGCTCGCCGGCAAAGAACGCCTGCAGATTGCGCACTACCAACGTCACCGTGTCGCGCGCGGCCTCCGGCGACTGGCCCGCCACATGGGGTGTCAGCACCGTATTGCCGAGCGCCTTGAGGGCATCGGGCACTGCCGGCTCGTCGTCGAACACGTCCAGGGCGGCACCGGCAAGCTTGCCGCCCGCCAGCGCCGCCACCAGGGCCTGGGTGTCCACCACGCTGGCACGGGCGATGTTCACCAGGTAGCCCTCGGCGCCGAGGGCTT